>CAXTNZ010000157.1:0-16620 GCA_964245695.1 uncultured bacterium
CCCCTCCTCTTTTACGGTCCCGAAAAAATTGCTTGTTCTATATCTTCCCGACTGAGGGAATATTTGAACGATCGCTGTATATCTTGCCCATTTTTCCCGGATGGGAAATAGCGCACGATGATTTGCTCAATATCGAGCCAGATTTCGGCTTGCCATAACGGTCGCTGTACACGCCAACAATGCTGCTGTTGGTCATCTTGCTGACAGCCTTGGTCTTTTAACCACTGCTCAATTTGTGGTAGGGGGTGGTTATATAGAGGAGTATCGGCGGAAACAGAATTCATAATTAAAGTCAAAAGTCAAGGATAAAATAAAGAATTTTACTTTTTAATTTCTACAGGATGATTTGTTTGAGAGAAGTGGTAAATTTGCTCTTGAACTACTGACGTAGGTGGTGTAATTCGTGTAATATAAGCCGCATCGCCACGAGTTAAGCCGATCGCGATCGCCAATAACAAACAACCGAGAATAGTTAACCCCATAATAAATAAAGCAAAGATTTCGCCAGGTGAGAGCGGGCGATCGCTGGCATCAAGGTAAGCTGATTTTGACCAATCATAAAAATTAGCAACGGGATGGTTCAAGTCAGCGGGTGCTTGAATCACGCCAAAGCGAGAGTAGCCTATTTTTAAATCGTAGCTTAATCGGCGTTCTGGGCTACTGAGAGTAGCGTAAGCTTCATTGAGTTGCTGAAATTTAGCAGTAGCGATCGCAGCAGGTAAGTCTGTAGTATCTGGATGAAAGCGTTTGCTCAGTTCCCGATAGGCATGACGGATTTCGATTACCGATGCCGAGGGATGCAGTCCTAGCACGGAGTAATAAGTATTACTCCTTTGTGGCATTGCCCCGTTTTGATTCACGGCTGTTTGAGTCACCATTAGCTCAAGTTTTTTATTATTTTAAACCTGACAATGGCTGAGTAGGCGATCGCACGCTCAATCTCTTACCCGATTTCCTTTGAGCCTAGTACCGCTTCTCCTTCTCCTGTCAAAGACGCACTCGCGTTCGCGCTCATTCACTCATTCAAAAAGCTTGAAATACAAGGTTTCTGGCAGCTTTGAATGGTAGCTTTATTTCCGCCACGTTGTACTAGTACACTTCCGGAGTGATTACCGATATCAACTTTCCACAGCGTTTCCGTTGTCAGGATTGAATTTCTTGTTTCTCTTCAAGGGAAAGACCTTTAATTGTTTCTACTAAGTCAATAAAGCTCATAATTTTAAATACCTCGTAAGTTTTCACCTGAATAATCTAGACGATGATTGTTTACAATGCTCACTCACGGATGCACTTTCTCATACTTAACCTAGTAAATCAGCGCGAGGTTTAAAGGTTTCAATTTGCCGCAATTTTTCGTATAATTCTTTTTCTTCTTGGTTAATACTTTTCGGAGTAACTATCTGAATTTCCACCAATTGATCGCCGCGTTTACCTTGTTCGTTGGGGTAGCCTTTATTAGCGAGGCGGAATCGTTGACCAGACCTAACGCCTTGGGGAATTGACATTTTCACTGGTCCATCGAGGGTTGGTGCTTCTACCTGTCCTCCTAAAACTGCTTCGCTGGGAGTCACAGGTACTTGGCAAAATACATTTAAGCCTTCTAGTTTAAACAGAGGATGAGGTTCGACTGTAATTTTTAGGTACAAGTCGCCGCCGCCAATGCCTTGGTTACGCAAGCGGATGGTTTGACCTGTTACCATACCTGGAGGCATAGTAACTTCTAGCGATCGCCCATCTTCTAGACGAATGCGTTCATTGCCACCTATATAAGCTTTTTCGAGTGGTAGAGTCAATCTTGCTTCTATATCCCGACGAGTGGCGCGATCTGGGGTTTTTGGTACTGTGTATTCAACTCGGCTTTGGGGAGTACGAAAGGGATCGCGATTAGTGCCATTGTTGGGGGGAGTTGCCCCATTTTTATTTCTTACACCGATAACTTGATTAATAAAGCTTTCAAAATCGGGATAATCGCCAGGATTAACTTCTTGCTTGTCGTTACGCTTGTTGGCGCGATTATCTACTCCCCAGCCTTTACGTGGCGTCGTCGATTTGCCACCAAAGCCTTGTTGCTTCCAGTAGAGGCTGAACTGGTCGTACTGCGCCCGTTTAGCTGTGTCGGAAAGGATTTCATAAGCCTGACCAATATCCTTAAATTTATCTTCGGCTTCTTTGTTTCCGGGATTAAGGTCGGGGTGATACTGGCGCGCTAATCGCCGATAATTTTTTTTAATTTCCTCACTTGAGGCTTCTTTAGGTACTCCTAAAATCTGGTAGTAATCGCGAAAATTCTGCAAATTTTGCATAGTCAGTTGTTTAACTGTAGATGTTAGATTTTAAATTTTCTTAATGTTTAATGGCTAATGGTGCTATTAGCTATTACCTATTACGGATTACCAAATCCCAATTTTGATTCAACTTCATGACCTGTTTCGCGCTACTAAACTCATTTTCAGGATACATGGACTTAGAGAAGGCAAAGAAGCGAAGGTTACGAGCGCTCAGAACTTCGGGCGGTTTTCCACCCGTTTAAAAGCACTACAGCCAATCATCGTTGTCTTCATCATCCCAGTTATCCTGGTAACTTGGACGGGATCTACGTGAAGAACCGCTGTCAGAGGAGGAACGACTGTCTCTGCTGCCGTAGTCTCTATTGTCTCTGCTACCGTAGTCTCTATTATTACCGTAGTCTCTATTATTACCGTAGTCTCTGTTGCTGCCGTAGTCTCTGTTGCTGCCGTAGTCTCTGTTGCTGCCGTAGTCTCTATTGTTGCCGTAGTCTCTATTGTTGCCGTAGTCTTTGCCATAGGAATCGCGATCGCGATAATTATCTCGCGGATTGTCTCGCTCCCGTTCTTTATCGCCGGTGAAGATTTCCTTGATCGTACCAAACAAGTCATCCTCTTCGTCATCAGCGTAATACTGGCGCACTTCCCGATTTAGATCGTACAAAGCATCTTGCAGGTCGGCGTAACTTTGGTCAATACCGCGATCGTCATTTTTCTGTAAACTTTCGCGTAATTCCCGGCAAATTTTATCAATTCGTTGACGCCTGTTTCGGGCAAACTGCATTCCAAAATCTAACGCTACTTCTCTAAGTTGTCGTTCGGCTGATAAAATCAACGCCTCAGCCCGCGTGCGCTTTTCTACCCGTTCTTTGCGTTCCCGGTCTTCATCAGCATATCTTTGAGCATCCTGAATCATCTGGTTAACTTCCGACTCGCTTAAGGTGGAAGCGCCTTGAATCGTGATACTTTGCTCTCGTCCAGTGGTTCTATCTAAAGCTGTTACCTGTAAAATACCGTTAGCATCAATATCAAAAGATACCTGAACTTGTGGGACTCCTCTTGGTGCTGGGGGAATGCCATACAGCTTGAACCGTCCCAGAGACTTGTTATTTGCTGCCATTTCCCGTTCACCCTGCACTGCGTGAATTTCCACAGTATTTTGGTTATTTTCTGATGTGGAGAAAATGTCCGATCGCCTTACTGGTATAGTTGTATTGCGGGGAATCAGCTTTTTCATCACGCCGCCGATGGTTTCCAAACCTATAGATAAAGGCGTGACATCCAACAGCAGCACATCTTTGAGTTCTCCTGCGAGAATACCTGCCTGAATTGCTGCACCAACTGCTACGACTTCATCGGGGTTGACGTTTTCGTTGGGTTCGATGCCGATTAAGTCACGCACTAGCTGCTTTACCATTGGGATGCGGGTACAGCCGCCCACGAGGACAACTTCCTCAATATCTTCAGGTGTCAGACCGGCATCTTTTAGCGCTCTTTTGACTGGTGTTCTGACGCGACTTATCAAGTCGGTGCATAAACCTTCAAATTCCGAGCGAGTTAAACGTGTTTCGATATGTTTGGGACCTTCTTCAGTGGCGGTGATGAAGGGTAAGTTAATATCGGTGACGCTGACGGCGGAAAGTTCGATTTTCGCTTTTTCCGCAGCTTCCATGAGGCGTTGTAAAGCTTGGCGATCGCTTCTTCTTAAGTCTACCCCTTCTGTTTCCAGAAATTTATCTGCTAACCAATCTACTATTTTTTTGTCAAAATCATTACCACCAAGTTGCGTATCTCCACTAGTGGATTTGACTTCAAACACGCCATCGCCAACTTCCAAAATCGACACGTCAAAGGTGCCACCACCCAAGTCAAATACTAAGATTGTTTCCGTATCACCGCGCTCCAATCCATAAGCTAAAGATGCGGCGGTAGGTTCATTAAGAATCCGCAACACCTCTAAACCAGCAATTCTGCCAGCATCTCGCGTTGCCTGCCGCTGGGAATCGTTAAAATAAGCAGGTACGGTAATTACTGCCCCGGTGACTGTATCGCCTAAATAACGACTCGCATCGTCTGCCAGTTTTTTCAGCACCATTGCGGAAATTTCTTCTGGCGCGAAGTCTTTACTCAGTTTGGGACAGACAATTTTAATATTGCCTACTTCGTCTTTGCGGATGGTGTAAGGTACACGCTTTGATTCTGGACTCAGTTCGCTATACTTGCGCCCAATGAAACGTTTAACAGCAAAGAAGGTATTTTGGGGGTTGAGGACGGTTTGTCGCCGCGCCATTTGCCCAACTACTCTTTCACCTTCTTTGCTAAAGCCAACCACGGAGGGGGTTGTTCGCATTCCTTCTGCATTGGCAATCACCACCGGCTTGCCACCCTCCATGACGGCGACTACTGAGTTGGTTGTACCCAAGTCGATGCCGACTACCTTGCCCATGCGTTGCTGTTCTCCTAGAGTGTCTAATAAATTTTATTTGTTTGCAAGCAATGCTTGATTTATTCTATCTTGCAGTTGGGAATTACACGTTCAAACAGTGTTCATTGCTAGAATATTGTGGATTTAAAGAAACAACTGCAAACTCATCTTACGTTTATAGCCCGCGATCGCGATCCGTATTTGGCGACAGCTGGACATTTTTTTGTCCAACAATACATTCGCGAACAGTTTGATCAATGGGGAAGTGTGGAAATCCACACCTTTGAGGTAAACGGCAAAGCTTGTAAAAACCTGATATTGAATTTACCTTCACAAGAGCGATCGCGTCATAAGAATTTAGCACCGATTTTAATTGGCGCACACTACGATGCCGTACCGGGAACATCAGGGGCTGATGATAATGCTACAGGTGTAGCAGTATTGCTGGAATTGGCAAGAATGTTTGCTACTCAACCAGCAAGATATCCCTTGCGACTGGTGGCTTTTGATATGGAAGAATACGGCTTACTAGGTAGCGCCGACTATGCAGCCAAGTTAAAGCAAGAAAAGCAACCGTTACGCTTGATGATATCTCTGGAAATGTTGGGTTATTGCGATGCAACACCTAATTCGCAAAATTATCCACCCCCTCTAGAACGTTTTTATCCAAATCGTGGCGATTTTATTGCTTTAATTGGTAATTTGCGGACATTGCCTGATTTAATTAGTATTAGCCGTAATATTCGCAAAGTTGGCACACCTAGCGAGTGGTTACCCGTACCAAATAGAGGTTTAATTGTTCGCGATACAAGACGAAGCGATCATGCACCTTTTTGGGATGCAGGTTATCCGGCAATGATGGTGACAGATACGGCTAATATGCGAAATCCACACTATCACAAACCAAGCGATACTATTGCCACTTTGAATTTAGATTTTCTCACAGGTGTTTGTCAAGGTTTGGAAAAAGGTATTCGGCGGTTGTAAAAAATATGGGTGTAAAGACAAAAAGCTTTCAGCGCTCGCACTTTTTTATGTAGAAAGCAATCATCTCAATCCTAACTTAAGCCAAGCAAATAATTGTCCAACCGATAACTGCAAATTAAGATAACCTGGAACCGGTAAAATATCATCTAATTGACGTTTGATTTCAGGTAGCTGATTGGGTAAAAAACAAATTACAGCTTTTTCTTCTGGGTCAATTAACCATCCTAAGCTAGTTTGATTTCGTAAGCAAAAAAGTATGTTATCTGTCACTCTCGTTTGCGATTGTTCGGGTGAGAGAATTTCAATTGTCCAACTGGGAGGAATTTCAAAAGTATTCGCCACCTCACCATCCGCGTCAAAGGGTATTTGCTTCCATCGAAATACGGCGATGTCGGGTACAATTGAACGTCCAGCAAATGTACACCGTAACTCTGGGAAAGCATAAGCAATTTTACTTGTAAACCCTACTTCATTGATTGCATCTGCAAGTCTAATTTGTATCGTGCTATGCTTTCCTTGTGGCATGGGTTTTTGGTAGATATAACCGCCGATAAACTCGTTTACGGGTTTTGTCTCCGGAAGTTGTAAAAAATCAGCTAATGTAAGGGGTTTTGTAGGTGTTTGCATAGGATTTTCAACTCGTCATTTTCTGGATTATAAAATATTCTCAATTTGTCACATTATCTAGACGCGCTCGCACATCTGGAGTCAAACTAATTAAATCTTCAAGATTGCGTTTCATTGTATTGCAAATCACATCTAGGGGCAAGTCGTTGGCATCGTAACCAAAGGGGTTTTCTATCTCTAAACCGATGGCTTCAATGCCGAATAAAGTAAAACTAATCAAAGCCGTAATTAAGCCTGTCCACCAACCGAGACTTTCCACTATTTCAAAAGGCAATAGCACGCAGTACAGCAACAACAATTGTTTCAAATGGATGGTATATGCGAGAGGTATAGGCGTTTTTAAAATCCGTTCGCAAGCTCCTAAATTATCTACTAGATTATTCAATAATTCTTGCATAGCTGTTAGCTGATACTTATTTAAGCAATTGCGGTTATACTGCTTTTGTAAATAATCATCAATCCAGAAAGCCACTTCTAAAGGAGGATTATTCATAGATTTTAGTTTGAGATACCTGGAGGATGACATGAATTCTTCTAACTCACTATTCACAACTTCTCCCCGCAGGTGCATTTTAGTTGCTACGGAAAAAGCTACCACTAATCGCAAAGTCGCAATTTTATTTTCTTTATCTTCTGGCTTTAGTTCATCAATTGATACCCAAATTTGCCGCGTTAAATTTCGGGTATGATTGACCATAGAACCCCAGCATTTTCTGCCTTCCCAAAATCGGTCGTAAGCTGTATTGGTGCGAAAAACTAGTAATAAACCTAAAACAATACTGGGAATAACACTTTCTAAAATAGGGTGGGAAACAGGCAGTTTTAAATGGTAAAGTAGAGAAACGAAAATACCGAAAAAACCATAGCCGATAACTCGTTTATAGGTTCTTAAGATAATTGAGTCTTTTAGCTGAAAAGCTATTTGAAGCCATTGCCATCTTTGGGCTACCATGCAGTTCCTCTGAAAAAATATTTACCGAACCGAGCAAGCGAGCATCAGATAACTTTAAAATAATAACTCTAGAAATGGTAGAACTGGCAACGAGGAATCAACCATGATTGGGGAATCAGCATCTTCTTCCGGTTGGGAATTTTGGATTGACAGGGGCGGTACATTTACTGATATTGTGGGGAAGCGACCTGATGGGCAACTGGTGATTCACAAGTTGCTGTCAGAAAATCCAGAACGCTACACTGATGCACCAGTGCAAGGAATTCGGGAGATTTTGGGAATTCCATCTGATGCGTTGATTCCCGCAGATCAAATTGCGGTGGTGAAGATGGGAACGACTGTAGCGACGAATGCGCTGCTGGAAAGAAAAGGCGATCGCACAGTTCTCATGATCACCAAAGGATTTCGGGATGCGCTGCAAATCGGTTATCAAAACCGTCCCGATATTTTCGCCCGTCAAATTATTTTGCCAGAAATGCTATATGAGCGCGTAATTGAAATAGACGAACGTTACAGCGCCCAAGGTGAAGAGTTAATCCCCATCAATCTAGATGCTGTTCGTCCCCAACTGCAAGCAGCATACGATGATGGAATTCGTTCCTGTGCAATTGTTCTCATGCACGGTTATCGCTATACCGAACACGAAAAGCAGCTTGCTAGCGAAGCGCGGAACATTGGGTTTACTCAAGTTTCAGTATCTCATGAAGTTAGCCCGTTGATGAAATTAGTTAGTCGCGGCGATACGACAGTCGTTGATGCATATTTGTCGCCAATTTTGCGGCGCTATGTGGATCGGGTGGCGAGTCAGTTGGGTAATACAGATATGGATACCGTTTCCCTACAGTTCATGCAATCGAATGGGGGACTTGTTGATGCGGAAAACTTTCAAGGCAAAGACAGTATTTTATCAGGACCTGCGGGCGGAATTGTCGGGGCGGTACAAACAAGTTTGATGGCTGGATTTAATAATATTATCAGCTTTGATATGGGTGGCACGTCTACAGATGTGGCTCATTACAATGGCGAGTATGAACGCACTTTTGAAACCGAAGTTGCTGGGGTGCGACTGCGAACGCCAATGATGGCAATTCATACCGTGGCGGCGGGTGGCGGTTCGATTTTGCAATTTGATGGTTCGCGGTATCGAGTCGGACCAGAATCAGCAGGGGCAAATCCTGGTCCGGCTTCCTACGTGAAAGGGGGACCGTTGACTGTGACCGATTGCAATGTCATGGTGGGCAAGTTGCAACCAGCATTCTTTCCCAAGGTGTTTGGACCAAATGGGGATTTGCCGTTGGATGCAGAGGTGGTGCGGCAGAAGTTTAACCAGTTAGCGAGAGAAATTGGTGATAACCGCAAGCCGGAGGAGGTGGCGGCTGGTTTTTTGGCGATCGCAGTTGATAAGATGGCGAACGCAATTAAGAAAATCTCCCTTCAGCGCGGTTATGATGTGTCGGAGTATACTTTGTGTTGTTTTGGCGGTGCTGGCGGGCAACATGCTTGTTTGATTGCCGATGCGTTGGGGATGAAGCAGGTGTTTATCCATCCCTACGCTGGTGTGCTATCTGCTTACGGTATGGGTTTGGCGGATGTGCGCTTCCTGAGGGAAAGGGCGGTGGAAAGTGTTTTAGGTGAAGGGTTGGTGTCTGGGTTGGAGGGTGTTTTGGGGGAGTTGGCAAGGGAGGGGGAGGAGGAAACGAACCGCCAAGACTCCAAGGACACCAAGAAAATAGAGGTTTTGCGAAAGGTGCATTTGAGGTATGAGGGGACGGATGCGGCGTTGATTGTAGATTTTGGTGATGTGGGGGCGATGAAGTCTCAGTTTGAGAAATTGCATCGTCAGCGTTACGGTTTTGTTGCGCCTGAGAAGCAACTGATTGTTGAGGCGGTTTCGGTTGAGGTGGTGGCGAAGAATGATGTGCCAGATGAGGCTGTAGTTTCACGTAGTAATGAGAAGAAGCCAGTGGCGGTTGCTAGTGTGGAAATGTACACGGCTGCGGCGTGGCACAATACGCCAGTATATCAGCGAGAGGAATTGCAACCGGGTGACTGTATTTCTGGTCCGGCAATTATTGTGGAAGCGACAGGCACGAATATTATAGAACCGAATTGGCAAGCCGAAGTAAGCGATCGCAATCATCTAATTTTGTCAGTTGTCAGTAGGGGCGGGGGAACCCAGCCGGTACAGTCAGTTACAAATGACAAAGCAGATCCGGTAATGCTGGAGATTTTCAATAATTTGTTTCGAGCGATCGCCGAACAAATGGGCATCACATTACAAAATACCAGTTCCTCGGTAAATATCAAAGAAAGACTGGATTTTTCTTGTGCAATTTTCGATGCTTCTGGACAATTAGTCGCAAATGCGCCGCATATTCCTGTACATCTCGGTTCCATGAGTGAAAGTGTCGCAGCTTTAATTGCAGCTTATGGCGACACCATCAAACCCGGTGATGTCTTCGCCTCAAACAACCCCTACAACGGCGGTACTCATTTACCAGATATTACCGTCATCACCCCCGTCTTCCCTCCCCCCCTTTTTAAGGGGGGGTTAGGGGGGGATCATCCCCTCTTCTACGTCGCCTCACGCGGACACCATGCAGACATCGGCGGAATCACTCCCGGTTCTATGCCACCTAACAGTATTAGTGTGGAAGAAGAAGGCATTTTACTTGATAATTTCCAGTTAGTTGCTTTATGTGACTTCCGGGAAAAAGAACTTGTAGAATTGCTTAGCCAAGGTTCTTACCCAGCAAGAAACATAACTAAAAATATCTCTGATTTAAAAGCGCAAATTGCCGCTAACGAACTCGGTGTACAAGAACTCAATAAAATGGTAGAACACTACGGCTTGGAAACAGTACAAGCTTATATGGGGTTTGTACAAGATAATGCCGAAGAATCAGTGCGACGTGTAATTGAGGTTTTAAAAGATGGTAGTTTTAGCTATTCTTTGGATGATGGTAGCGTCATTCAGGTAGTTATTACCATCGACCGGAAAAATCGTATTGCAAAAATTAATTTTACTGGTACTTCAAAGCAGCTAAATAATAATTTTAACGCCCCAGCGGCGGTTTGTAAAGCCGCAGTTTTATACGTTTTCCGCACCTTAGTAAATGATGATATTCCTTTGAATGCTGGTTGTCTGAAACCTTTAGAAATGATCATTCCTGAAGGGTGTATGTTGAATCCGCGTTATCCTGCTGCTGTGGTGGCGGGAAATGTGGAAACTTCGCAAGCAATTACCGATGCTTTGTATGGTGCATTGGGTGTGTTAGCAGCTTCCCAAGGAACGATGAATAATTTCACCTTTGGGAATGAACGCCATCAATATTATGAAACTATCTGCGGTGGTTCTGGTGCAGGTGCAGATTTTGATGGAACAGACGCAGTACATACTCACATGACAAATTCACGTCTTACCGATCCAGAAGTTTTAGAATGGCGTTTTCCCATATTTTTAGAAAGCTTTGAAATTCGCGCTAACAGTGGTGGTAAAGGATATCACCGGGGTGGAAATGGTGTAATTCGTCGCCTACGTTTTTTAGAACAAATGACCGCAGGAATTCTTTCAAATCATCGTGTTGTTTCGCCTTTTGGTTTGCAGGGTGGTGAAGCGGGTAAAGTTGGGCGAAATTATATTGAAAGAAGTGATGGAACTGTGGAGGAATTAGGTAGTAAAGCTGTGGTAGAGATGAATGTAGGAGATATGTTTGTGATTGAAACACCTGGGGGTGGAGGATATGGTGTTTAAACTTAGTTAGTAGGGTGGGCAATACCGACAATTCAGTTTGATAAAATCAAGAAAACATTAAATAGGCAGGCGAACGCATAAAAAGAAAAGATGGGCGATCGCGCATACTCTTGCTACGTGATAAAATTAATATAAATCCGAAAAGTTTGTAGATACTACTGATAGATTATGGAAATATCGAATACTTTTTCTCAAACAGAAAATCCACAATCAAAACTTTCAGAAATACCTGTCAAATATAAAAACATCAGCCGTAGTGAGTTTATGAAATTGCCATTAGAAGAACGGCGGCGCATACTGGCAGAACAGGCTGAGGTAATGTTACTACATTATCAGCAAGATAGAGAATGGCAGGAATTACAAACGGGAGACTTAATTGATTACTAGTTCTCCTGCTCCCAAACGGGGTGATATCTGGCTTGCTAATTTTGACCCAACAGTGGGAGCAGAAATTAAAAAAATCCGTCCTGCGGTGGTAGTAAGTTCTGATGGTGTTGGTAAATTGCCAATTAAGCTAATTGCACCAATCACAGACTGGAAAGAATATTACGCTGGTAATATCTGGCACGTCAAAATTGAACCAGACAGCACGAATAGTTTAACAAAAGTTTCTGCTGTGGATGTATTGCAATTGCGGTGTATGGACGTGCAAAGATTTATTCGGAAAATCGGAGAGTGTTCGATGCCAATTATGGAGGAAATTGCTACTGCTATTGCTGCCATAGTCGAGTATTTATGATAAATTCTCTATAGTTATTAAAGAGCCGCATTTTAATAACAGAAAGGCGATTGCCTATTACTCAAAATTTCGTTACAAAATGCTACCTCAGTAAAACAAGCGTGGATTTAGTTTTGTGGTGGAGATGCACCCAGGGGATGTTTTTGTGATATAAACCCCTAGTGGTGGTGGTTATGGTGTCTCATAGGAATGGTTAAGTTTCCATCACCTTGCGAATTGCTGTATCTAACAAGTCTATTGCTTTCCCTGAATAAACATTTACCAATCGTCTCCGTAGTTCTTTCACTTCCATATAATTAACAAAGTGATTATTTAAGATAAGCAACTCCAGTCTTAAGTTACCCAAATTTTGAGTTGATATTGCAGGCAAACAACTAAGTAGCAGGGAAATGCGATGTTTTACGACAAGCCGCTAGCCCTCGGCAACGCTTCGCGAAAGCTTCTACGCAAAATAGCAAAGCGATCGCCCCATATTCTCAATTACGTCAGGTACTTGGCTGATAAACGCCTCTAAGCTTCCACAAGTCACAGCCTGACCAACTTACGGACTGCAACTGTTTAAAAATCAACACTTCCCTTGACACTTTTTCTGTCAATCGACTGATTAATTTCTCTCATACCGCCAACATAATTAACGGGTATAAAACATTCAGCAGGAAAAACCCGTGACCAACGAATTCAAAAAAGGCGACAAGGTTAAGTGGAATACGGCGCCAGGTGAAACCACTGGTGAGGTGGAAAAGAAACTTACCTCACCCACGGATATAAAAGGACATCACGTCGCCGCCTCAAAAGATAACCCTGAGTACTTGGTTAAAAGTGAGAAAACTGGAAAAGAAGCCGCTCACAAACCTGATGCTCTTGAGAAAATTGAGGAGTAATATAGCGTTATGAGTAAAGATGTCAAATCCGTGATTGACGAGTTTTATTCCTCCGTCAACATGACACCAAAGGAACTTGAATCTTGGTTGAAAACAGAGGAATCTAAATCTGTTGGGCAAAAAAAAGAAGACGACGAATCAATCGGACATAAATCCGGTAAGCACATCGTCGAACTGTTGCACAAGAAAAAAGATGACTACACTGACGATGATTTATCGCACATGAAAAAAGTCGTCAGTTATATACATCGCCACTCAGCACAGCAGCCTGAGGGTGATATTGAGCATACACGCTGGCGCTACTCTTTAATGAATTGGGGACACGATCCATTAAAGTAGAGACGCATATATCAACGTCTCTACAATCTACAATTCTGATTAACCAAACCAGTGAGACGGTTCACAGCCTAATTGAACCGTTTCACAAAGGCGATCGCTAATCCAATCTGACTTGTCTTGCATGATTGAATAAATGCCTTGGTGAATCAAATTTTGTAGGTGTAGTTTCTGTTCCAAGGGACCACGGGGTAACTTGTAGTTTAACCAGTCTTTATCCAGCTCAGAGACGGGAAGCGTGTCCTCAGATGTCGCACTGTAAAGGCTAGGAATGCGCCCCAGAACAAAGGAAATTAGCTCTTGGCGCAAGTCAGAAATTGCAAAAGCTTGTTGATAAGGATTGTATGGATAAGTATCCAAAACGCTGTCAATCTCTCCTAGTACTGATTGCTGTGTTAACTTAACTACTGTTTGCATCACTTTTTAACTCCTATTTTCTCCAGCAAATAATGCGTCAAGGGTACAAAATCTCTAGATGGCAACGTCGCCATAACAATCAGTTAGAAGGATAAGTATTAGATGCTAAAAACCTGACGATAACCTTATCTTCGTTGAAATTTGTACTGCTTCACAGTACGATTCCTGAAAACAAAGCTCAATACACTGGTTAAGTGTTAGTCTTCTATACCGATAATGTCAATTATTTCAAATTTCTGAATATTTGGCGAAAAACTACACAAAACGCAGCATAACCAATTAGGGATCAATTCCAGCAGAGAAGTTACGATATTAATTAGGGTAAAACATTGAATGAGTTTTTACTTGCTAAGTCATGTAAATTACCAAGCAAGTTTAACGCCAATGCCTATATGTCGGCATTTTAAATTTTTGTATTCTCGAAAACTAATTTGTCGCGAGTGAATGAGTGTAAGTTACAGAAGTAGCAACTTCCTATCATTGCAAATTTGTTGAGCAATAGATGAAGTAATTACTTAAGAAAATATAAAAAATTTACGTTGCTTAGAGGTACATTCCGCATCTGATTGTTAATTTCCTCAGCAGCGGCTAGTCCAGAAAGCATCGCACCTTCCACGAGTTTGCCGCCACACCAATCACCACAGCACACCAAAGGTAGGGGAGTTTCCGCTGATAAAAAAGCTTCGTTCCAAGGATTGCGAGGAAAAGCATAACGCCAGCGATGCACTTGCATCCATTCGGGAGTATCCAGCCAGGAAAGCGGCACAGACTCAGATGCACGTCGCAACATCTGCTGTCCGGCTGGATTTAAATCTGGGGATTCTAGGTGACGTTGGGCAAAATCAGCGCTACTTTGCACCACAAAAAGTGGCTGCTTCGGATTGGGACGCTTGCTGCTATCTAAACCAATCCATGCCAAATCAGGATCGTCAACAAAAGTCAAGGCTTTCCACTCAGGAAGTGGATGTGAGTTTGCGGGATACCCAGCCATGACGCTGAGGCTGGGGTAAAATTCTACAGAACGCAGGTGATCGAGAAAAGCTTTGCTGAGTAAAGTTTCTCCCAACGGTTCCAACAAAATGAAAGCTTGGGGTGCGGGAATGGCAAAAACTACTGATGCGGCTGTTAATTCTTCATTGCTGGATTCAAAGGTGAGACGCCATTTATTTTCAAAAGTTGGGGTAATAGCTTGGACACGTTGATTGAGGCGGATTTCTAAACCCTGAGCGAGAAACTTGGCGATCGCACTCATTCCCGCAGGTGCAACATAACTTGGGAATGAAGTGTCTGTCCATACTTCTAGGATATGGCGATCGCTCAACAACTCAACGAAACGCCCTAGCAATTCACCCTTCGGCTTCAGGTAACACACACCATGATCCGCGCAAGTGTCATACAATCGGCGTGTGGCGACTCGTCCCCCCAAACCACGGGACTTTTCCACCACCAGCACCGAATATCCAGCTAGACTTAACTGCTGGGCGCAAACTAAACCTGCCATACCGGCACCAATTACTGCAACATCAGTCATTAGTCATTAATTAATAGTCAATAGTCAACTGTCAATAGTCAAGGGTCAACTGTCAATAGTCAAGGGTTAATCGACTAGGGATTTTGGACTTTGGACTATGGACTATGTACTAATGACTAATGACTGCTGAAAGCTAATAGTAGAATAGGGTACAGACAAAAGCTGCTAAGTAACGGAGGAAGGGACATTGGATGAGCTAAGGACGGCGCTAGAGCTAGCAACCGAAGAAGAATTGCAGGACTTAACGGCGATTCTGTTTGGTCGGAAATTCAATCCCATAGATTATGTTCACACACCTGAACCAATAGAAGTGCAAAGTCAAGACCACAAAGCTTGGCTAGATTCACTCGAAGGGCGCTTTCGCTTCTTGGCGGCGGATGGGATGACGGTATTGCGGGGACGCACAAAACAAGTAACTTACCGAGAAGCGCTGATTCAAGTATGTAAGTATCTGAAAATTCCCTATTTTCGTCAGCTGGCAACTGTTGATTTAGAAGCAGAAGTGTTTTTGCATCTGTTAGGGCATGTGTGGAAAAAATTACCTGAAAAGGAAAAGCAAAAATTGACTGTGCGGGTACAGCAGCAGCTTGCCAAATCAGAAGTTAATGAACCGCTACCATTTTCATTACAGCGTGACCCCTTGGGTTTGCTTTTCAAAGGCGGTAGTGCGATCGCTGTCACCTCAATCATACAACCACTGTTGCTTAAACAAATCGCTCGTCAATTTGCCATGCACTTTGCTACCTATCAAGTAGCCCAACAAGTAGCGGTTGAAGGCGGGGTATTAGCGACGGCACAGTTTCAAAACTATGTATCCTTGCAAATGGCGCGGCAGGGTATGGCTGTGAGTGCAGCTCGTTATACGGCAGTCAGGAGTGTATTTGCTATGTTAGGACCAGTAATGTGGGGTTGGTTTTTTGCGGATTTGGGGTGGAGAGCGATCGCCACTAATTACGGTAGAATCATACCCACCATCTTTGCCTTAGCTCAAATTCGCCTCACCCGCACCGAATGTTGGGAACCCGCTTGAAAACTGCTTTTCGCCATCCCAATCCTAATTTACAATTTCCTTGGAACTTGGCTCAACTGGGATTATTTATCTTTCCGTTGAGTCCGTTTTTGGGAGCCGTAACTCTAGGTTTGGCATCATTAAAAACTTGGTTGCAACAACACCGCACAATTATTCGCCGTCCCCTCAACTGGGGATTTGCCCTCCTCGGTGTATTGCTCATCATTAGCGCCGCTTTTGCCGAAGATAAAACAGAAGCTTTCCTTGGCTTGTTTAATTTCTTACCGTTCTTTTTATTTTTCGCCGGCTTTAGCGCTTTAGTTCAGACACCCAACCAATTGCGCCAACTAACTTGGAATTTAGTCATATCTTCCGTACCTGTGGTAATAATTGGCTTTGGGCAATTGTTTTTCGGCTGGACTTCTAAATTAGAAATTTTGTGGATTGTCTTGGAAATAAACATCCTACCCCAAGGAGATCCACCAGGTCGCATGGCTTCAATTTTCATGCACGCTAACACCTTAGCTGCTTATCTGGTGATAGTTTTCATCCTGGGGTTAGGGTTGTTGTTAGAAAGCTATCAGCAGTTAAGGGGCTGGCGGTTGGACACTTGGAGGACTTGGAGGCAAGGAAACAAAAAGGACAAGGAACAAAAGGCTACCTCATCTCCCCCATCT
>CAXTNZ010000158.1:0-16583 GCA_964245695.1 uncultured bacterium
TCTTAACTTAGCTTCCCTGAGTCATTTTGTGCTTTTTAGTCTAAAGTCCAGTTATCAGGTAGAGCAATCATTTTGCTGTCTGTAGCATTAATACGATTTAGCTGCCCATTGGGCTTGTTATTCCGCCGTTTCAAACATTAAAACCATGAACGGTCGGAAAAATTTTCATTCCTTTTGCTGATGGCTATGATTTTTTCGGGCAATCTCTTTAAGAATTGATAACTTTCAAATTTAAGGCTGTATAGAAAAAAATAGAAAAACACTAGTACCGCTTCTTTGAACGCGAGTGCGTCTCCACGATTGAGAAGGAGAAGCGGTACTAGCTTGTCCGATCGCTACTTAGCCTATATCTTTGGGGATATTTTGGGGAGACTTTGGTCATAAATAGCTAAAAAAAAGCATTCATTACTTAAAAACGCCGAGAAGCGTGAATTTAAGCGTTGTAACTCCAATTTTTTATAGATAACATGTAAAGAAGTTACTTATAAGCTTCTCACACCGCGTTTGGCGTCAGTTTTTTTATGGACATTCAGCTAATCAACATCGGTTTTGGCAACATCGTGTCTGCCAACCGAGTAGTTGCCATTGTCAGTCCAGAGTCTGCCCCGATTAAGCGGATTATTACCGACGCACGGGACAGAGGTCAGCTGATTGACGCAACTTATGGTAGACGGACTAGGGCTGTAATTATTACTGATTCCAGCCATGTCATTCTTTCGGCGATTCAGCCGGAAACGGTAGCAAATCGGTTCGTGGTTTCCCGCGAGCATCAGGTTGTAGATAATTGATTAGGGGTGGGGCTTTCAACCCACCCCTATTTGCAACCTATCGGCAGTAACATGTGAATTAGACAACTTTTCTGTCACCCATGCTACCAATTCCTTAGTCAATAGTCGCGGGAGCGAATGACTAATGAATAATATCTATCGATTAATTCACAAGTTGAGCGGATGATGCAAGTTTTATCGATCCAGAATGGTGCTACTACCAAAGAATGCCCGCCTCTAGGCAGGCTGATTGTTTTAACCGGTCCTAGTGGTGTCGGCAAAGGCACACTCATGCGATCGCTCCTAGAGCGTCATCCGGAACTATATTATTCAGTATCCGTGACGACTCGTGCTCCCCGGACTGGGGAAATCAACGGCAAAAATTATTACTTTATTAGCCGTAACAAATTTGAACAATTGGTCGCTCAAGGTGAATTCCTGGAGTGGGCAGAATTTGCTGGTAACTATTACGGCACTCCCCGTGAAGCGGTACTTAACCAAATTCGCTCTGGGAAGACGGTTGTATTGGAAATTGAGCTAGAAGGGGCACGACAAATTCGCGCTTCTTTCCCCAGCGCCCTGAGTATTTTTATTCTGCCGCCTTCCTTTGAAGAATTAGAGCAACGGATACGTGGTCGCGGACAGGACTCGGAAGAAGCGATCGCCCGTCGTCTGGACTGCGCTAAAGAAGAAATTAAAGCCGCAGACGAATTTGATATTCAAATCGTTAATGACGACTTTGAAACCGCTTTAAATGCGATCGCCGCCGCTTTGTTTGGATAATAGAACACCATTTAAACCACGGCTGATTATTTTTCACACAAACAAAGGACACGAAGAAAAAGCTACGCCTTTACTTCGTGTCCTTTGTCCAAAGCTAATAGCTAATGACTAATGACTAAATTAACCGCCGAACAGACCTTGAACTAGTCCCCAATTTGTAGTCAAAAAGTAGGCAACTACTGCACCACCAAGACCACCGATTAAGAAACCACTGGCATAGTTGTTCCAGCCTTCTTTAGTTTTAAAAGAATCTGGTGGGTTGGGTACGGTGACGGTGGCAACTGGCTGGGGGGGATTGCTATTGCCATAAAGGGATAGAGTACCAGTCAGAATCACGACAAAACTGAAGGTTGCTAATAACCCAGCTAAGTTAGCATTATCTGTGTCCCGCAGGGGTCCCAATTTGGCAAAGGGACCAAATAGCCAGTAACCATGAGCCATGCCAACTTCTAGCCCGCGTCTCAAGGTAGTTATACCTGGGCGATAGGCGGGTAAGTTATTAATATACCATTTGGTCAGCCCAGAAGCATTAATCGGCGTTTCTAGGTTGCCCCGCTGCGGATCGCGCCATTCTGGAAAAACAACCTCGCGATTTCTCGGATCGCTGGGACGATTTTTTGATGCGTCTATTGCTTGCGCCATATTTTGTGTTTGCCTCTAAATAAGATGGTGGCATTATTTATTATTAAAAATAATTGTGGCTAAATATGATTTTTTGCTGCGAAGTTTAGAAAAATTAATTAAGCTTATATAAAAATCGGAAATGGGCAAGCTGTTTACAGCATCACCAGTTTCCCAAAATTATTTTATTACAGTTAGTGGTTAGTAGTTAATAGTTAATTTATAACTAACTACCAACTACTAACAACATCCTTAAATCCCGCCTTCAGTTTATGGCAATGGGTGGAAAAGTAGGTCTGGGAAAAACGTGTTAAATGTAATCCACAGAACGGCAACAAAAATCAAATGGGCGAACAGTAAAACTGGTGCCAGGGAAAGATATTTAACGAAATACTTTTGCTGCATGAATCATTCTCCCAAATAAGTCAAATTGAGGTGTATTGTTAGCGTGGGGAAACGGGGATTTCTGTATCCTTGGCTGTTAATTCGCCTGACAGAAATTCTTTCACGGCGGCTAGGGGCCAAGTAAAGCCAGAAAGCATAATTGACACTGCCAAAGGCACCTCGATCATGAGTTCCTTTCTTTCTATATCGCCGCCTTGTTTCTTGATAGCTTGCAGATAGGCGCGACCTACCCAACCAATCCAACCTGCGATATACAAAAAGAGAATGCCGGGAATTATGAAGTCCCCAGCCCGATCAAGACGACCATCCACTATCAGATGAGGTAGACCTTCTGGACCACACATAGCTTGAGCATAACGCTCAAATCGCTTTTCCCCGGAGGCGGGGTCGCCGGTAGTATTACGGGCAGCAGCCGCCCGTTCTTGGAACGCGGGAGAGTCTTTGCAGGGTACAAGATCAGCCCCTAAAGCTCTTGCTGGGGGGGCAAAATTGAACCAAAGACAAATCGCTAAAATGAAAGCAAACAATCGTCGCATGAAGTTGTTTCCTTTTATTACGAAACAAAAAGTTTTTTGTACAAAACGAAGCGGCTTGTACGGTGTTTATCGGCATAACTAGCAAGTCATCATACTATTGCCTGGGAACAGAGTAAAGTTTAAGTAAATAAAAGTTAAAGCTTCTCAATCAAATCTCAATTTGGCATAACCCTGTAATGGCAACCGTTTTAGCAATAGAAACCAGCTGTGATGAAACTGCCGTAGCAATTGTTAATAATCGTCAAGTTTGTAGTAGTATTATTGCCTCGCAAATCCCAGTCCATCGGCAGTATGGCGGGGTAGTACCAGAAGTGGCATCCCGGCAGCATTTAGAAACGATAAATCAGGCGATCGCCCAAGCAATGGAACAAGCCGAACTAGACTGGGGGAAAATCGACGGTATTGCCGCAACCTGTGCCCCTGGACTCGTGGGGGCGTTGTTGGTGGGGCTAACTGCCGCCAAAACCCTGGCGATGGTATACAACAAATTATTTTTGGGAGTTCATCACCTCGAAGGTCACATTTATGCGACTTACTTGAGCGAGCCAAGTTTACAGCCTCCTTTTCTGAGTTTACTGGTTTCCGGCGGACACACAAGCTTGATTTATGTCAAGGATTGTGGTACATACGAAACCCTGGGGGAAACCCGTGATGATGCGGCGGGTGAAGCCTTTGATAAAGTGGCGCGATTGTTAAAGCTAGGTTATCCCGGTGGACCAGTGATTGACTCTTTGGCATCAGAGGGTAATGCGCAAGCCTTTGCCTTACCAGAAGGAAAAGTTTCCCTACCCGGTGGGGGCTATCATCGCTATGATTCGAGTTTTAGCGGATTAAAAACGGCGGTATTGCGATTAGTGCAGCAGTTCGAGAAAGATGGCTATAAACTGCCTGTGGCAGATCTAGCGGCTAGTTTTCAGGAAACCGTAGCGCGATCGCTCACCAAAAGAGCGATCGCCTGTGCCCGCGACTATAATCTCAACACCATAGCTGTCGGTGGAGGCGTAGCAGCTAACAGTGGTTTGAGAAAACATTTACTCTCAGCAGCAGCAGAACATAACTTGCGCGTGTTATTTCCCCCCCTGAAATTTTGCACCGATAACGCCGCCATGATTGGCTGTAGTGCCTCACAACATCTATCCCTTGGTCATACCTCCCCCCTGACTTTGAGCGTTCAGTCTAGGCTAGCGCTGACAGATGTTATGCGGCTGTACCAACATGATCGGGAGACAGAATAATTCACTCATTCGCTCATTCACTCATTCAAAATTTTGAATTGATTTGTCCCCCTCTGCCACTTTTTCCGGCTGTCTCTCGCCCTGGTCATGCTGGGTAACAAGAGACCGGATATGGTTGGCAACCGCATTTGGCTGCTCTAACATTGCTAAATGTCCGCAATCGGGAATTTCAATAACATTGTCACCACAGTATTGGAACAGAGGATGAAAGCTGGCTAAATGGCGAACATACTTCGGTTCCATAATTTTATCTTCCGCACCAGTCAAGAAATAAACTGGTTGCTTAATTTGGGATACCAACTGGGGCAAACGGTTGACTTCTTCCTCAGTTGTCGAGTCCAACAGTGTTCCTAGAGCAGCTTCCGGGTCAGCTACAACAAAATCAATCACGCGTTGACGCGCCCAAGCGCGATCCAAGGGACGCGCGACACTATCTCTAGTAAACAGCAAATCAATCAAAGGCACTTGGCAAAGCCACCGAGGACGGACTTGCAAAAGCCGTTGACCCGTCAAGCGAAACTGCTCAAAGGCTTCTTTAAGATAAATTCCCCCACCTGCATTGATACAGATAACTCCCTTAACGCGCTCAAGCATCTGAGCTGCTCCCCAAAGAGCGATCGTGCCTCCTAAGGAGTGACCAATCAGCCAAGCACTGGTGATATTCATTTGTTGCAGGAGGAGTGCTAAATCCTGAGCATAGGCAGATGGGGTATAAATAGAATCCAAGGGATAGCCAACTTCACCACGGTCGGGTTGAGTCCGGCTCAAAGAAGTGTATTCGCTACTAAAATCGGTTTTTGCCTCAGGCTGGGACTCACCAAAACCACGCAAATCATAAGACAGACACTGGAAATCAACTGATAAGTCAGAAATCACAGGTTGCCAGTATCCACGGCTATTGAGCCAACCGTGAATAAACACTAAAGCATGGGGGCAGGTCGTGGGAGCCGTTAGCTCGTATGCGTGTGGAACGCCCAATATCTCAATCGTTGCCATGTTTCTATCGTACCCTTAAGAACGGGCGCGACGGCAGAGGAATTGGGGGCGAGTTCTTCCCTAGACAAATATGGACAGGCTTCTCCTAAGGGAGACGCGAAGCGCGAACATCAAAAATATTCATCGGTAGTTGCGGATCTAAAAAAACAAGCCTGTCCATATTTGTCGTGGGTTGTTGCAGGGGACGCTTGGACTCTTATATCCTTCGGTTTTAGTTAATTTCTCCTAGCCTCCACAACAAAATGCTAAAGTTGAAAATGATTGGTGTGAAACACGTGCTCACCGGCTAAACCAATTAAAAATCCCGAAAACACGAGAAAAATTCTCAGTGTGAGGGGTCGCAGATGGGTAGCCAGAGTGAAACGTGAATCAACACTATTTCAGTGGAAACCAATTCAGTTATACTCCCCGAACCACGTTGGCATGGGTTTTTGGAAAACTTGGTTTAGTACTCCTGAAGCTGTAGCGACTCCTAAGACGACCGCCTTTGAAGAGATTAGCGCGGAAGCTGCCGGCAATTCCAGCCCCAGTGGCGAAAGCGTTGCTCCTTCCAAGGAGACTCGCATCGTTTTTAGTACGGAGCGAGATATCGACCTGTATGAACTAGAAGAACTCTGTGATGCCGTCGGTTGGTCGCGTCGTCCTCTAAGAAAAGTAAAAAAAGCTATTGAGCATAGTTTTCTCGTAGCCACAATGTGGCAAGTGCGAGGAACCCAAAGGCGGCTCATTGGTTTTGCCCGTGCTACATCAGACCATGCGTTTAATGCCACTATTTGGGATGTGGTAGTTCATCCAGACTTTCAAGCTAAAGGACTGGGCAAGGCGCTGATGAAATACGTACTCAAAAAACTTAGAAGTGAAGAGATTAGCAATGTTACTCTCTTCGCTGATCCTCATGTTGTAGATTTCTATCGGACTATGGGGTTTGTCGCTGATCCTGAAGGTATTAAAGGCATGTTTTGGTATCCTCACTAAAGCTTCATACAAATAAAGAAGCTTGCTGGAAGAAAGTAAGCTATAGTAGTAAAAGCCTATGTGTCCAGTAGGGCTAAGTTGGCTTTAACGCCTTTGTCTGTGTAGGGACGTAATTTTTATCGTCTTTGCATATGAAAAATTATGCCAAGCATAATTGGGAGATGAAGCAGATTAACTAACCAGCGGCACAATCTGATCAAATCGCATTACTGCTCTGCTAAAGCATGATTTTGGTAAACTAACCAAAGCTTTGTTTGATTCAAGAGTTGTTTTGTGATAAGATGAAACCGCTGTAAAGTAGATTAATCAAACCGGGATGTAGCGCAGCTTGGTAGCGCGCCTGCTTTGGGAGCAGGATGCCGCAGGTTCAAATCCTGTCATCCCGATTTAATAATTTTAATTATTTAACCCTGGATCTATTAACTGATCTGGGGTTTTTTTTGATTGGATATCAAAAAATCAAAATTTGCCCATACTTTGAACGGATATTGTCTAAGGGTTTTTTATAAAATAGATAGCATTTTAATTACATATGCTTCCGTAAAAAGGCAGTTTTTTTATTCGGCTTTAAATCAGTATTTAGCTGATTTGCTGTTAATCTGCAAGGTAAATATCAATTAATTTACATGTAAAATTAAGCACATTATGCCCTCAAATTGGGTGGAACGATTAATTATGCAATGACGTCAACTATCTTCAGGAAAGACAATAAAATAGCATTTGTCGGCTGAAAGGTAGAGGAAATTTTTCCCAGCCTGTGGAAAGCGGCAGATAAAATGCATATACGGCATTTCGCGATGACAGCAAAGCGAAATTGCGAAAACAACACAGTGAATTGGCGAAGACGATACTATAACTAAAACAAGTTGGTTCTGTGCCAATCCAACCAAAGTCTCGACTTGATTAAAGTATTGATGTTAGGAGAAGTCATGAAATCATTGGTTCGCTGGGGCGCAACATTGGGTTTAGTCGCGAGTACTCTGCTCTCGACGGTATTTCTCGGAAACGTTCCAGCGCTGGCATTGTCAGAACAACAAGTCAAAGAGAAGCTAGATTCAATACCAGTGTATTTAATTACTAACCCTCAAGGTTTACCCTTAAGCCGTACTCTTCCTGACGGTCAAAATGGGCAAAAATCAAGTGGTTCGGCAACGCCTGTTTATATGAGTCGGCAGGAGGCTCAGTCGTTTATTAACGAATTGCGGACTGCAAAAGGCAAAGACCCGAAAATGGAAGAAATGGTCAAAAGCCTACAAGTTACGGCAGTGCCTTTGGGGGTAATTTATCAGCAATTGCAACAAACCAAAAACCAGCCCAACCGCCTTCTATTTGCCTTTAAACCTGTGGAGCAGGAGGTTAAAGGGGCGATGGACTTGCTACGTCAAAGCGGTCAGCAGGTAAATCAATTTAAGAGTGTGCCTGTTTTTGCTGTCAGGTTTTCACCAGAGCAAGGATATGTACCAATTCAACTCAAAGCTGACAATCAACAACTTATTCCTTTGTTTTTAAGCAAGCAAGACGCACAGGGTTTGTTGAATCAGGTGAAGGGAAAGTATCCTAAGGCTGAGATCCAAGTAATAGATGTAGACGGTGTAGTTAAAACCTTGCAAGATAAAAACGATAACTGGCTCTCGCAAGTTGTTTTAGTGCCATCCCCAGAGTCGAGAGAATATATCAAAACGCTTCCGAGAGAAGGGAACAAGCCCGCTGCTGCCCCTGGTGGCAATCAATCACCCAGTGTCAAGCCTGCTCCTGCTGCTCCCAAGCGTCCATAGCTTTAAGGCATGGTGGATAGGCAGCCAAAAGTAGTTTCAGGTTTACAACTTTGGCAGTGGCGGAATGCGGCAATTAAAGCAGCGATCGCCACTGATGTTCCACCAGCTGAAGTTGATTGGTTACTACAAGAGGTAGCTGGATTAGACCGCTTGGCATTGCGTTTAGAATCTTTTAAAGATTGGTCTGTGATAGAACTAAAGTTGCCTCTAAAAGATTTAGATTATCTGTGGCAGAGGCGATTACATGACCGTTTACCAGTGCAGTACATTGCGGGAGTTACACCTTGGCGACAGTTTAAAATTGCGGTGTCGAATGCGGTTTTAATTCCCCGACCGGAAACTGAAAGTTTGATTGATTTGGCTGTGGCTGCAAGCATTGCAAATCCGCTGTTACAGCAAGGTCAGTGGGCAGATTTGGGAACTGGTAGTGGTGCGATCGCTTTGGGACTAGCAGATGTCTTTAGGACGGCAACAATTCATGCTGTTGATCGCAGTCCGGATGCTTTGGCGATCGCCCAACAAAACGCTTTAAATTCCGGTCTGGCTGACTCCATTCGTTTTTATCAAGGTTCTTGGTGGGAGCCGCTAGAATCTCTTAAAGGTCAGTTTAGCGGCATGGTGTCAAACCCGCCTTATATCCCCACCAGCACCGTGTCTACCTTACAACCAGAAGTAGTTAACCATGAACCACATCTAGCTCTGGATGGTGGTGCTGACGGCTTAGATTGCATCCGCCATTTGATAGAAATTTCTCCCACTTATTTACGACCAGGTGGCGTGTGGTTGGTTGAGATGATGGCAGGACAGGCAGAAGCAGTGCGTGAACTGTTGCAAAATCAAGGTAGCTATTGCAACATTGAAATTCATGCTGATTTAGCTGGAATTGAACGCTTTGCTGTTGCTTATAAGAAAGAGTTATGAGTCAATAGTCAACAGTCAACGGTCAACAGTCAACAAATTTTGACTATAGACTGTTTGACTATTGACTATGGACTAATTTTTAACTTACATGACACAAGTTTCTTTAGTTGATTTGATAGCTGGCGCCCGCGCTGGCTTTTTAGTGAGCTTTCCTACAGATACTGTTCCTGCACTCGCAGTGCTACCGGAAAAAGCCGAATTAATTTTTGTGGCTAAGCAACGTAGTCAAGATAAACCTTTGATTTTGATGGCAGCTGATGCAGAGGATTTGTGGTCTTATGTCAAAGGTAGTGATGATGAGTATAAAATATGGCGCTCAGTTGTAGATAAATATTTGCCGGGAGCGTTGACATTGGTGTTACCAGCGTCAGATCGCGTACCAAAAACGATGAATCCTACTGACTCGACAACCATTGGGATTCGAGTGCCTAAAAGTGCGATCGCTCAAACTATTTTGGCGCAAACAGGTCCTCTTGCCACCACCAGCGCCAATGTTTCAGGTCAGCCAGCTTTGCAGACTATGGCAGAAATTGCGGCTCAGTTCCCCGATGTTCTAACTTTGGTAGAGAGAGAATGCCTTGGCGAAACACCAGGAATGGGTGTACCTTCGACTGTTGCCAAATGGACTGGGGTAAATTGGCAAATTTTGCGACAAGGTGCGGTGAAGTTAGAGTTTTCAGCTGACAACAAGACTTAGATAGCTATGATATTGTTTGAGGTCATATCTTTGAGCTAAATTTCGGCTTCGTTGGGAAGTTAGAATCTGCCCAAGTCAGCCAGAATCAAGATAATCCTTGATTCCTAGGGATATGGCAGTGTTTGGTATTGGGTGCTAAGTATAAAAACATCTGACTTTTCTATTCAAATTTAGACTCTTGTCAGAAACAGAAAAATCTTCACTCTTGGGCTGAGGACTGGTGGACTGGAAACTTGGGAATTTTACTTTGCCCCAGGAGTGGTTAATTAATAACTTGATAATTGCCAAATTTATGGATTGGAGCAACTGGGTATATTTGGGAGTAGGAATAGCCTTGGGGGTTGGTTTTCGTTCGTTATTTGCGGGGTTAAAAACATCGTCTAGCTCATCAACCGTAGCGCCAGATCAACAGGATGTGTCAACACTCCGGCAACAGCTAAAGCAAACGCAGCTAGAAGCCCAAATGGCAAGGGAAATGAGCCAGTTTAAAGCGGGCTTTTTGGCGCGAACTACCCATGAATTGCGATCGCCACTCAATGGTTTAATTGGCTTACATCAATTAATTTTGTCGGATTTGTGTGAAGATCCAGCTGAGGAGCGAGAATTTATTGCTCAAGCTCACGAGCGAGCGCTGAAGCTACTCAAGTTAATCGATGAAATTCTCAAAGTCGCTAGGACAGAATATGGTAGCAACAAATTAGAGATTCAGCCGCAACCCTTAGCCGAAGTTTTGCAGGAAGTTCATAGCTTAACTTATATGCTGGCGGCAAATCGCAATTTTACCTTACAACTTTTGCCGCCCGATCCAGAAATTTATGTTTTGGCAGACCCTCGGTGGTTACGACAAGTATTGCTAAATTTGGTCGATACTTCGATTGCTCAGATGGAGGAAGGCAGTATCTGTATTTCAACTGCTCCTTCGCATACAAGTAAATCTATTAACATTTGCCTGGATGTGCCTACTCATGCTGTAAGAGCAACTGAGCCGATAGATTTAATTAAATCTGAATATCAGCCTTCTGAGACTGAGAAGCAAAATCCTCCAATGACGCCAGGAATGAAGCTATTAGTAAATCAAACTCTGTTGGAAGTGATGGGGGGAACGCTCTCAATCGTTCCATTTCCCGTCAGCAACGAAGCAACTGAGGATTTTAGCAGGCTACAAGTTTCTATCCCCCTAGTGACTCCTGAAGCTGGATTTCCGCAGCCGGAAGAGAATTAAGGTGATTGTGGTTACATAGCACCATTGTGGTGGTGGAATTGGGTTGGAAACCAATTTTTTCGTAAAATCCTTGTTGGTGAGTGGTCATCAGGTACACACGCTCAACTCGGTTCATGCGCGGATGACTCAAAACGGTTTCCACCAATTTGCTTCCCAGTCCAGTACCACGATACTCTGGGTGAATCACAACATCCCAAATTGTGGCACGGTAAATACCATCGGAAGTTGCCCTAGCAAAGCCAATAAGTCGTTCTTTATCCCAGACGCTAATCACTGGCTCACTGTTGGCAATGGCTATGCCCATATCCTCAATACTGCGCCCTTTTGCCCAAAAAGCGGCAATACTAAGTAGCTCTTGGAGTTGGTAAAGGTCAATTTTAGACTTGCGATCGCTAAATTGAACTTGAGTATAATTCATCGTATCGTACCCAGTTTCTCCGGTATATTTACTATCGTTTAGTCAAATTTTCCCAGATAGCGCTTTTAGTGTATAACAGTACAAACACAATATTTTGGCTATCCTTAAGTAAGATTTTCCCAAATAGTGCCTGTAGTATATTTATTGGAACTATTTTAAAATTTTATACTTCAAGATTTATTGACAAACCCACTTCCACAGGGGATGACTTGGTCCCTGCTGGCGTATCCGACAAACCTGTTTTTCTAAGCGTTGCTGTTCTTGCTGTGGTAGACCGATGAGGATATTCCGACTTTGCCAAATTAAAACAGCAACGGTCATGGCGATACAAAAAGTTAGACCAATGCTAGACAATGGATGGTAGAAGAGTCCATATCGCACCGCGCTCCAGGTAAAGTATTGTCGCCACAAAACAATTTCTTCACGCAGATACCACAAGCAAATAGGCGCAAGGGTGAGCCACAAAAATAGGCAGAACAACCATCTGCCGTATACTGTCAGCTGATGTAGCCTTTGCACTTGTTGAGCAAATGATGGGTCAGTTATTGGTGTTTTTTCAGGTTGAACCATAGGCGGTGAGGAGGAGGGGGAGAGGGGGAGACAAGGGGATTTTGACCATTGACCATTGACTATTGACTACTGACCATTGACCATTGACTATTGACTCTTAACTAACTTTCAGCAGATGCATCCATCGATTCTGTAGGTGTCGGAGTGGATGAACCATTGCGTTCTCGCCACAAAGCTAGGAGAGTACTGGCGATGAAAATACTGGAATAAGCGCCCATCGTGAAGCCAATAATCAAGGCTAGGGAAAAGTTTCTCAGAGTTTCGCCGCCAAAGAAAAAGATAGCAAATAATGTCAGCAACACAGTTAAGGTCGTGTTGATTGACCGTGCTAAAGTTTGGTTGACCGCATCATCTACTATGTCACTAATTGGGCGATTGGGATTAACTTTGATGGCTTCACGAATGCGATCGTAAATTACTACGGTATCGTTCACCGAAAAACCTGTAATTGTTAGTAGGGCGACGATGAAGAGGCTATCAACTTCAATGCCGAATACTAAACCCAAAATTGAGAACATCCCTGTTGTAATTAAGACGTCGTGGAACAAAGCAACGATAGCAAATATGGCATAGTCTAACTGAAAGCGGAAGCTCATGTAGACAGTGATGCCAATAAAGGAAACGAGGAGAGCTAATAAACCAGACCTCAACAGTTCTCGCCCCAGTGTAGGACCAACGGAGTCAATTTGATTTTTTTGCGGGTCAAAAACGCCGATTTTTTCGCTTAAGGCGTTTTGCAGCTGACTGCGTTGATCGACATTCAAATCTTTTGTTCTAATTAATACACCATTATCACCAGCAAGTTGGATGCTGCTATCGCCTAATCCCTGTGCTTTGGCTACTTCCCGGACAGCGGTAATATCAATTGGTTTGTCGCAGTTACCCGGTTTTGTACAATCTCGTTCAAACTGCAAGCGCGTACCACCGACAAAATCTAAACTGGGACGCAGGGGTGCTTTGATTCCCGGAGTTTGCCAGGAAATCAGCATCGAGATAATACCACTGAGGATGATGGCAGCAGAAATAGTCCACCAAAGCGATCGCGATTTGTTAACATTCAGTTTCATTAACGCACCTCTGCCTTATTCAAGGTTGGCAGGTTAGGAGAGAAAAGTTCTGGCTTCTTCAATGCAGGAATTGAAATTGCCAAAAACATCAGTGTGCGACTACAGGTAATCGCTGTAAACATACTTACTGCCACACCCAAAGCCAAAGTCAGGGCAAAGCCTTTGACTAACCCAGACCCCAGCCAGAACAAGGCAGCACAAGCAATCCATGTCGTGACGTTGCTATCTAAAATACTCGAAAATGCTCGGTAAAAACCAGATTCGACAGAACGATACAGCTTTTTGCCTGATTGCAATTCTTCCCTTGTGCGCTCAAAAATTAGCACGTTGGCATCAACCGCCATACCAATACTCAGGATAAATCCGGCGATTCCTGGCAATGTTAGGGTAATGCCTAATAAGGCAAAGCAAGCCCAGGTCAGCAGAGAGTATATCACTAACGCTATATCGGCAATCAGTCCTGGTAATCTATAGTACACCACCATAAAAATTAATACTAAACTCAGACCACCGATGCCAGCATAAATACTGCGTTGAATGCTGTCTTTACCCAAGGTTGCCCCGACTGTGCGTCTTTCGGCGATTTCTACTGGTACGGGTAATGCGCCACCGCGTAGCTGTACGCCTAAATCGTTTGCTTCTTGTGCGGTAAATCTACCTGTAATTACGGCAGCACCACCACTAATACCTGCGGCGGCAAATTCTGGACCGACGGTAGGAGCGCTGATGGCTTCATTATCCAAAAATATACCAATGCTGCGACCAGTACCCGCAAGATTTTTCGTCAGTTGAGCAAACAATTCTCCACCCTTGGTATCGAAGCGAATGGCAACATTCCAGTTGTTGTTTTGAGTGGGTTCGCCGTAGGCATCTTTGAGGAATTTGCCAGTTAGTGGCGGGTTGGTACTTTCAAATAATTCGGCGAGCGCTTGATTATTTTTGGCTAATTCTTCTTTATTTTTAGCAATTGCTGCTGCGTCGTTGCTTTTTCTCAACTCTTGTTGTTTTGCCTTCAATTCTGCTCTTGATGTTTGGAAAGCAAACAATTGAGTTTCTGTACCGGGCTTTTGCAGGCGAAATTCTAGCTGCGCTGTACCTCCCAGAACTCGTTCTGCTTGTTCTGGATCGTTAACTCCCGGTAGTTGCACTAGAATCTTGTCTGAACCCACCGTTTGAATAAGTGGTTCAGAAACACCAAGCCCGTTGATGCGTCCTTCAACTACTTTTTTAACAGCTTCCAATTCGCGTTCGGTGATTTGCTTAATTTCTGCTGTGGGTTTCACCTGAATTGTCAGCTGTGAACCTCCGCGCAAGTCTAGTCCTAAGGGAATCGGAATTGTAGCAATCACCGTAATTGCGGCAATTACCAAAACTAAAATCAAGGCTAATAGCGATCGCTGTCTTTGCATACCATAACTCGCAACTGACAAACGCTATGATAGCGCTATTTTATTGAGTTATGAGTTGTGTGTTAAGAGTTATGAGTCAAGAGTCAACGGTCAAGAGTCAAGAAGAGTTTTTTTTTACTTTTGACTTTTGACTCTTGACTTTGGACTAATTTCTCACTCTCAAACTCGCAAAGCGATCATTTTTTCTACAGCTTCGACGATTTGTTCTGGTTGGACAATTGTCAATCGTTCTAAATTGCCGTTGTAAGGCGTGGGGATATCTTGGGAGGAAAGCCGCAACACTGGCGCATCTAATTCATCAAACAGGCGATCGTTAATCGAAGCAATTATTTCTGCTGCAATACCGCCGGTTCGCATTGCTTCTTCGACAATTATTACGCGATGAGTTTTCCGCACGGATGCACCAATAGTATCCATATCCAGCGGTTTCAGAGAGATTAGGTCAATTACTTCTGGGTCATAACCTTGTTTTTCCAGAACTTTCACCGCTTGCATTACATGATACCGCATCCGTGAATAAGTAATAATTGTCACATCTTTCCCAGGACGGACAACTTCTGCTTTATCTAATGGCAGTAAATATTCTTCTTCTGGTAGGTCTTCTTTCAAGTTGTAAAGCAGAACGTGTTCAAAGAATAATACTGGGTTATCATCGCGGATAGCTGATTTCAGCAGTCCTTTGGCGTTGTAAGGTGTGGAGCAGGCAACAATCTTCAACCCAGGAACAGCCTGAAAGTATGTTTCTAGGCGCTGGGAATGTTCTGCCCCTAGTTGCCGTCCCACACCCCCAGGACCACGAATTACCATCGGAATTTTAAAGTTACCGCCAGATGTATAGCGCAGCATCCCGGCGTTATTAGATATTTGGTTGAAGGCAAGCAGCAAAAAGCCCATGTTCATGCCTTCGATTATCGGTCTTAACCCGGTCATCGCTGCCCCTACTGCCATACCAGTAAAACTGTTTTCGGCAATGGGGGTGTCAAGAATTCTCAGTTCACCATATTTTTGGTATAGGTCTTTGGTAACTTTGTAAGACCCGCCGTAATGTCCTACGTCTTCACCGAGAACGAATACGCTCTTGTCACGCGCCATTTCTTCATCAATGGCTTCCCGTAGGGCGTTGAAGAATAGAGTTTCTGCCATTTAAATCTTTTTAATGCAATTCTTGTTTTAGAATCTTATCGCGCCGACGTGGAAAATACAGTCAGCGATCGCACTACTTGAGTAAGAAAGCGCAAACTATCAAGCAAATAACAGGCGTAACGCGCTAATAAACGATCGCTACTCCTGCACAATTTCATACAAATCTTCTATCAACACGTCAAATGTCCGCGCCAACTTGTGTAGAGAAGTTACGTCAACACTTGCCAATCCAGAAGACCTCGCATAATTCTTCAGCGTTGTGTAAGCAACTCCCGATCGCTCGGAAACTTCCTTTAGCGTCCAACCCCTTTCTCCGGCATACTGTTTTATCCGCAACTTCACCAATCCCATGCTTAACACAAGCCCATTATTGGTCTTTAATATTTATATATAAATAAAGCGATCACCTGAGAGTTTCGCTCGTCAAGCGCTCGCCTGAATAACATTAAATCTAATTTTATGATAACAATAATTAAGCCTGAGTCAAACGATGTTCATCCTTTATCTAGATTCGTGACAGTTGAAGCGTAGACGCACGGTGAAGCATCGCGCATTTATCGGGGGAAACCCATATGAGCGACTGCACCAAGCCGAACGCGAGTGCATCGAGTGTGATTGAGAAGGGCTTGTCACGGCTACATCCAACTACTTGAGCTTGAAAGCGCGAATCAAGCAAATACCAGGCGTAATCCGGTAATATACGATCGCTAATCCTGCACAATTTCATACAAATCTTCTATCAACACATCAAATGTCCGCGCCAACTTGTGTAAGGCAGTTACGTCAACTGTTGCCAAGCCCGGAGAACGTGCATAAACCTTTATAGCACTGTAACCTACCCCGGAGCGATCAGAAACTTCCTTCAGTGTCCAGCCTTTTTCTGCGGCATACTCTTTTATCCGCAACTTCACCAATCCCATGCTTGACAAAAGGTATGTATCTACCTATTAATATAATAAGTAAAAAAAGCGATCGCCTGATAAGGTTTGCTCGTCAAGCGATCGAGTTAATAACAAAAAATCTAATTCTATGATAACAATAAT
>CAXTNZ010000159.1:0-16577 GCA_964245695.1 uncultured bacterium
GATCAATATCAGCCAGGATTGGGAGCAGAAGTAGTTGGTGGCTGGTGGTATCCTGAAGATGGACAAGTAGATAATCGGGCTTTAGCGCGGGCACTGTGGACAGCGGCAGAGTCCCTTGGCGTTGAACTTAAAGAAGGCATTACAGTAGAAGCTATTGAGCAGCAGCAAGGTCAGGTTGTCGGCGTACAAACCAATGCTGGGCTAATTCGCGCTGAACACTATGTTTTAGCCGGGGGTGCTTGGTCAAATGAATTATTACCCTTACCCGTGCTTCCCAAAAAAGGGCAAATGCTCAGCTTACGAGTGCCGGAATTTGCTCCAGAATTGCCTTTAAAGCGGATTTTGTATGGGCAGGATATTTACATCGTACCCAGGCGCGACAGGCGAATTATCTTAGGCGCAAGTAGCGAAGATGTTGGCTTCACCCCTCACAATACCCCAGTCGGTATATCATACTTACTACAAGCAGCCATCCGCTTATATCCTCAATTACAAGATTATTCCATCGAGGAATTATGGTGGGGATTTCGCCCTGCTACCCCCGATGAATTACCTATTCTTGGCACTAGTCACTGTCATAATTTAACTTTTGCTACTGGTCATTACCGCAATGGTATTCTCCTGGCGCCGATAACAGCGGCACTGATTGCCGATTTAATCTGGGATAAAAAATCTGATCCCTTACTTTCTCATTTCAACTATTCGCGCTTCCTTAGCAAGTCATCTACTACCACTTCAATGCTTACTCACTCTGCGAATTTCTCTGATTTGGGCAATACGGACGCGGGAACCCGACTACCCAATACGGGCGGGGAAACCGCGTTAGTCAAGGCAGGGGAAACCCCGCCCCTAGGGGATTCGCCCCTCACCATTGCTGGCAAAACCTTCCAATCCCGGTTGATGACGGGAACTGGTAAATATCGCAGCATTGAGGAAATGCAGCAAAGTATCATCTCCAGTGGTTGCCAAATTGTCACTGTTGCGGTGCGACGGGTACAAACTAAAGCACCAGGACATGAAAATTTAGCCGAATCACTCGATTGGACAAAAATCTGGATGTTGCCCAATACCGCTGGTTGTCAAACAGCAGAAGAGGCAATTCGCGTTGCCCGTTTGGGGCGGGAAATGGCAAAACTATTAGGACAGGAAGATAATAATTTTGTCAAGTTGGAAGTGATACCTGACGCTAAATATTTACTTCCAGATCCGATTGGGACTTTGCTAGCGGCAGAACAACTGGTGAAAGAAGGTTTTGCCGTGTTGCCTTATATCAACGCTGACCCAATGTTAGCGAAACGTTTGGAAGAAGTCGGCTGTGCAACTGTGATGCCGTTAGCATCGCCGATTGGATCTGGACAAGGACTGAAAACAACGGCGAATATTCAGATTATTATTGAAAATGCTGGTGTACCGGTGGTGGTAGATGCGGGAATTGGATCGCCGTCAGAGGCAGCGCAAGCGATGGAAATGGGCGCAGATGCTTTGTTGATTAATAGCGCGATCGCTCTCTCTCAAAACCCCGCAGCAATGGCTCAGGCGATGAATATGGCTACATACGCCGGTCGTCTGGCATATCTTGCCGGCAGAATGCCTATTAAAAATTATGCCAGTGCTAGTTCACCCCTTCAGGGGACGATTACTAGCTAGTCAGCAATGTTAGTCCTTTGTCAGTCGCGACAAAGGATTAATAATTGTTAAAAAATGTTAAGATTTGTATCGAAAATAGCGAGTGAAATATTAAGTTTATGTAACATTAGAGAAATCAGCAAAACAAGGAATTTATTCATGCCGTACACAACAGAAGAAGGCGGTCGTCTCAATAATTTTGCCCGTGAACCAAAGATATATCAAGCGGAACCTCCCAACGACGGACAAAAGCGCAACTATATTTTTCTGGGAATTGCCGCTACAGTTTTGGTTGTGAGCCTGATTTTCGTAGCCTTCTCTGTTTCCAGTGTGGCTTGATAAACGGTTTTTTTGACAGTAGCCTCGAATTCTGACTTGAGCGATCGCCTCTGATAATGCAGCTTGCATAAATGAAGTTGCAAGCGTACTGTACACAAAACTTAATTTTTACACTTTTTCGGGTTCCCAATTTTTTCGGAACCTAATTTTTTTGGGAAATAGGACTTGACATAGTGACAAAATAATGCAGTTAGAAAGAGCGATCGGCTACCTCAAGCATTAGCGAAGATAAACTTTCTCGCAGAAGCTTTGAGAAATTCAGCTAACAAATAGCTTCGACTGTAGTTTGTTGGTGTAGCAGTCGCAGCAATAGCTTGATTTACTCGATATCCTTGTTCTTGCAGCACAAAGGAAAAGTCTTTTTGAATAGCATCGTGCAGGTAATATTTTTCAGCATTGTAATATCGTTCAAAGAAAACTTTATACAATCTCACCCACTCGTGCAAACCACTGGAGTGAGATAAAGGATTTTTCTTACGTTTGATAATGTAGTTTGGTAACTCTTGTTTGAAAGCTTCTCGCAAGCACCACTTTTCGACTTTATCCTTAACTTTCCAGTCTTGCGGGATACTTAAAGCTAATTGCACAACTTCACCATCTAAAAAAGGTACTCGTGTTTCCACATTAAATGCCATACTGCACCGATCAACTCTTTGCAATTCAGTGCGGTGTAGGTTCATCAATTTGTGCAAAAATAATTGTTGCAGTTCGGTTTCGGAAATCTTTAGTGCGTACATATCATAACCACCAAAGAGTTCATCGCTACCGTCTCCTCCCAATACAACTTTGATATTTGCTGCATGAATTCTTCGATATAACTCAGTGGTTATGACTGCATTGATAATATCCCCATACTCGGTTAATTCCGAGATAGCGATCGCAGCTTTTACATGAGATAGTTTTAAATCATTTTTTCCCAAAGGAATAACAATCTGTTTTAGGCCTTTTTCTTGACAAAACTGTTGAGATATCTCTAAGTCTTCGCTGTTGTCAGTGCCAATTGTGAAAGCAGTAACATTTGGGTGAAATTTAATCGCTTGACTTAAAACAATTGAACTATCCAATCCACCACTGTATATAACACCAACAGGCAAATCAGTATTAACCCGCTTTTTTACTGCATTAATAATAGTGTCATGGAGTTGTAATACAAACTCCGATAATTTCCAGTTTTTATTATTATATTCAGGCAGAAAGTAACGTTTGGGTTCTCCCGTCTCAGATTTCCAATGTCCTGGAGGAATAACTTTAATTTTCTGGTTTAAAAATGTTAGCGCTTTTAACTCAGAAGCTATGTAAAGTAATTTCTCATCTTCAACATAATACAAAGGTACAATACCAAGGCGATCACGAGCGCAAAATATGCGATTTTCTTTAATATCGATAATTACAAATGCAAACTGACCTTCAAAAAGTTGTAAACATTCTTCTCCATACTCCTCAAATGCATGAAGAACAGTTTCCGTATCGCTTTCTGTTTTGAATTGGTACTTACTTTGTAGCTTATCCTTAATTTCTTTAAAGTTAAATATCTCCCCGTTAAAAACAATTAACTTATCACCACTTTGATTAAATATAGGTTGTATAGCTTGTTCTCTATCAATTATTTTCAACCGCTGAGTTCCAGCTAAAACTAATTCGTGACTATAAGTTTCTGTAACTTCTCCTCGCGATACGATTGCCTCCATCATCTGTAGAAATGGGACTTCTTTCTCAATAGCCTTTTCGCCAAAAATTACGACAATTCCGCACATAATATTTTACCTATTAACTATACTAAGTTCAAAAATTCGCTCATAATGTTCTACATATTTAGGATTAAGACAAATGTGCCATACTCGTTCTTCGTCTATCAAATTGATAATTTTTTTTTCGTAATACTCGTGCAAAGTTGCTTGAATTGACCGGAAAAGTTGTGAGTCTTCCTGAAAATACCACTCTCTTTCAATATCAGCAGCATAGCCTGTAGTATGAGAGGTGCTAGCTGGTGCCCAATAACCCAAGCTAGCCAGATGTTTTTGATGCGCTACAGTTCTTAAGATACTGTTAACTTGTAGTTTAATCGGTCTAACTTCACCAAAATGTATGTTAATATTTTGTGTTAATTCATTTAATAACGCTATTGTTGCTGGCTTACATTTAGTTATTCTCATTCCTACCGTTTTTTTCGCCGGATGATTTAACAAGTAGCGAAACGAACGGTGCAAAGGATTGAGCAATCTATTAAAAGAATCTTCGCGCAAAATAGTAAATGCAAAGTTAATTTGAGTTTTTATTTTTTTACTATGTGCTAAATCGTAAAGTTCTTTATCGTTATTGACATCAGCATCATTTTCATAAATAGGGTAATTGGCATACCAATATCTTTCTACTTGTTGTTCTAACAGAATTTTGATGAGTGTTTTTAGCCTAATGATGTCTGAGCGGTTACTTGGAAATATAGTTAATAAGCTATTAATTTCTCTGATAAAGTATTCATTTATTGCTTCACTAACCAAATTTTGTTGTCGGGAGCGAATAAATTCATGAGTAGCGCCAATAATAGCATCGTAAATAGCTATTTTATTAATTTGACTAATAAACTCATCGATTTGACAGCGATATTGCCGGAAATCTTGCCCGATATATTCATCCAAATTTGAGTAAGAATCGGCGATATCTCTCATCTTTCAGGAACTTCATAAGCAAAAGTAGGCTAGCAACGAGAAATCGCCAGTGTCAATAAATGTACGTAGAACTTTACAACTTCGGAAATTACATACTTTAATAGTGTGGTTGCGACTACCGCTTACAAGATTCTGAATACAATTCGGGTTCTTCAGTAGAAAGGATGCTACTTCAACCTCTTACCAGTAACGCAAATAGTTTTGCGATGGCGGTTCCTGCTGTCTTCTCGGATAATACAAGTGTTGTCGAGCCAGCTAATGATATCGCTGAAAAAATCGCCTGAAGCTAGATTTACTGCCCTAATCTCCAGTCCCCAGTCCCCGATTTATCCTGAAAAGAGTCACAACTACTTGAAAATCATAGTCATAGCTAGACTTTTAGGCTGCTTGCATAAACTCCTTTTTGTCAGGGGGGACAGTGCTAAGTACGGTCTTTGCCGCAAGGAACTGTCTGTGATGTAAACTGTGTTTTGGCTATGATGCCGCCATGAGCGTGAATGATACTGCACACCGCGATAATTCTGCCTGGAATCGGCAAGTATATCACCGCCTGAAACTTGCCCTCAGTCTTCGCTTGCGACGACAAATCTTTTTGGCGGTATGTGATGATTTAAACTTAAGAAATCAGGTTGCAGCTCGTTTGCATTCAACTTTAGCTTATCCGGTTGGGCAGGTATTATATCAGCCATCAGATTGGCAAGAAAACAGCACGCCAGCCTATCCGCGATTAGTGACGTTGCGGTTGAATTTGAGCGATCCCAATCCGATAGCTCAGATAAATCAATGGTTAACTAATTATCCACCGCCAATTGTTGGGGCATCACAAGACTCTCCTGGGCGTCCTTTGCCAATACCGGGATTTCAAATTGTCGGAGTTGAGCAGCTAACAAGGCAACCAGTCGCAGTACAGCGCTTGTTTTTGCATTATCTGCGCTTAACTGAGCAGCATCTGTCTATCCAAGAATCCAGCGGATTTTTAGAATCTAGTTTGTTGTTGTGGGTACCCCGTCCTTGGTTACACGCCATCCAGCAGTCGGCGCCACAGTTTTGGCTTTGCCGTACTGGTGTGTTTATGTTTGCCGGAGAACCCACGCCGACGAGGCAAAATCAAGGCTCTCCAGAACGTTTTTCCAGTTCTAGAAGTTTAGATTTAGTCAGATTTGAGGATGCCATTCTCGAAGAATCAGTCAGCAACAGAGAAATCACAGAGGCAGCTACTACCAATCTAAATTTCCGCGAGGATTTTGATTTCCAGACAGAAACACCTGTGAATCGCGCACGCAAACCGCAAGAAGCTCAAGAGCCAAAATCGGAATTATTGATAACTGCGCCACAGAAGGAAGAATCCACAGCTACATCCAGCCAGAGTAATATTCTACCGCAGCCGAGTTTGCCTCATGTTAGCAAAGAGTTAAGCGAGCTAGTACTGGCAACAATGAACAATAAAATCCCTCAAGAGCAAGATGATAGTTCGCCACCGCAGCAAATGCTTTTGGAGATTGAGGAATTACACTCACGACCAGAAGCGAATGAGGAACTGGCAGCAGCTTATCATCGCTTGGGAAATTTATATCGGATTCGCATTGAGCAAGGACAGTCAACTTTAGAAAACTTGATGGTGGCAATTCTCGCTTATCAGGAGGCTGTTACTCATGACGAAACCTCACCCCAAGTGCCAGATATATTAAATGACTTAGGTACACTCTACAGGATGCTGTATCGCTCACCACCCAATTCCGAGGAAGGACAAACTTATCTAGAACAGGGAATTAAATTTTATCAGTTAGCTTTAAACATGATTGCGCCCCAGACACACCCGGATACTTATGCGCATGTGCAAAATAATTTGGGGACAGCTTACGGTGATTTAGCTCGTTTTTCTAATCCATCAGAAAGCTGGCTGCAAGCGGTTTCAGCTTATAGCGAAGCTTTGCGCTATCGTACACCCCAGATGGAGCCGTTGAAGTATGCTGCTTGTCAGAACAATTTAGGTAGTGCTTACTGGCATCTGGCGCAATATAATCAACCAGTTGTGCATTTAAAGAAAGCGATCGCATCTTACAACGAAGCACTAGCTATCTACAGCAGCGACAAGGAACCGCTCGAATATGGCATGATTCAAAATAACATCGGCACGGCAAACTGGAATCTGGCACAATACGAAAATCCAGCGTCCAATCTACAGCAAGCGATCAATGCCTACTGCGAAGCGCTAAAATATCGCACTCCCGCTAATGTTCCCACAGCAGCAGCCGCCACACAAAATAATCTTGGCATCGCCTATTGGCATCTGGCAAATTTATCTCAAACAACAAGGGAGGCGCGGCACAAGTTTCTTGAACTTTGTATCACTGCTTACGAAGAAGCCCTCGCCCTTGCTCACTCACTGAATGGTGTGCCTCTGAGTTTTGATATCTTTGCTGCTCACAATAACCTAGGATTAGCACATTATCAACTAGCAACAGATCAGTATTTTCTTGGCGACAAAGCAGTTCGTTCTCAACACCTAGAAACAGCATTAGATAACCATTTACAAGCCTTAAATGGCTTGAGCAAACAACCGGAGGCTTATCAAACAACCTTCAATTACGTGGTGAAAACGGTTCGTGCGTTCCATAATGAATTAGGCATACAGGGACAAAATCTGGCTTTATCCAAAGTTCCCGGTCAGTTGTTACCAGAAATTTTATCAAAGTTATAATTGTTAATGGCTAATTGCTAATTGCTAGTTTTTCTTCGCCAATAACCACCCAAAAATAACAACTAACTACTAACCACCAACAATTAATCACTACCACTTTCCCATTCTTCATTACTATCTGAATTGATAGCAGAAAATAGTGAAGAGTAATCATCTTGAGAAAACGACATTTTCATTGCCATTTGCAAAATTTGCCGCACACCTTCAATACTGCTGACATTCAAACCGGCTGATTTTGCTTCACCGATAAACAAATCTGTGTCTTTGAGCAAGTGCTTTGTCGGAAAATTGGGATTGGCATAATTGCCATCCAGCATTCTTTGCAGCTTTTTGTCAAATGTCGGCGCATAAAGGGAACTGTCTCGCAAAATTTGCATAAACAAGTCCACATTAATACCGTGACGCTGGACGAAACCGAGGCTAAGAGCAAAGCTGGTAGTCAGAGAAGCAATTAGTTGATTTAGCGCCAATTTGAGTGCTGCGGCGGTTCCCACCGAACCTACATGTATAGGTTCTGAACCAAAATGTTTTAATAATTCTAAGTAGCGCTGATATTGTTCGCGGTAAGCGCCCACCATGACAATCAGTTTGCCATCTGTTGCTTCTGGGATGCTTCCTAAAACAGGTGCTTCTAGATACTCACCACCTGCGTTAACCACCGAATCTCTAATTTCTTTACTTTCTGTGGGGGTAATTGTCCCCATTTGAATGACAGTGCGTCCAGCCAGAGTTCGCCAAGAAGTATCTGAAAGCAATACACTATAGATGGCTCCGGCATTGGTGAGCATGAGAATTATACAATCAGCAGCGCGAATTGCGTGGCGGGGGTGTGTCGCAATTTCAGCGCCAGCCGCTTGTAGTGGGGCTAACTTTTCTGGGGTGCGGTTGTAGACAATTAGCTGCACATTTGCGGCTAACAACCTTTGAGCCATCGGTAGCCCCATTAGTCCAGTTCCCAGAAATGCCACCTTCATTATTTACCTTCCTTATCTTTAGGGCGATCGCTTTTGAATATGCAAAGAAAGCTAATAGCTATTAGCTATTAACTTTTCCTTTTTGGCTTTCACTCTCGAGTTGAGATGATTAGCCACCTGCGGCAAAAGTAGCCATGATCAAAACTGAAAGTAAAATACCGGGGGTGAGTAGTGTCACTAGCATTAACAGGTCATGAGTAGACATAATTTTTACAAGAGCGAATGTTTTTGTTTTAACTGTAATCACTGTTATGGTAGACTAACTATCCAAACATACAGTATTAATATAGTTTTAACTTTTTAGATTTACTAGAGAATCGGGCATGGGGCATGGGGCATAGGTAATAATTCTTTTTTTAGTCCAACCTCAAGAGCGTCCCCTATCTTTTCATTCAGGCACGGTAAACCCTTTCAACGGTTGAGAAATTTCTGCTTTTTCGAGTCCTTTACTTTGAACTAGGACTCCAAAGCCACCCAGTCCCATAGGATCTAGAAGCTGGTGTAATGAGTCCCGCCGCAGCAGTATTTGTGAGATAGGTTGCTGTTGATGAGAGAGGGCAGCAATACGTGAGCCTAACCCCAACGCCATCAAAAACAATGCCTGCTGCGTAAAACCAACATGAAGCAATCCAGAGCGATCGCCCCATTTTTCCAAGGCGGTAAAATCAACATGAGCTGTGATGTCTTGCCGCCCAATGTTTATATAAGGGTTGTCATGGTGCCGATGCTGATAGTAGCACTGTAAAGTTCCATGCGATCGCCTGGGGTTGTAGTAGCGATTCGCAGGGTAGCCATAATCTATTGTTAACAGATACCCCCGCTCTAAACGGTCTGCCACTATACTCAGCCAGTCTAGAGCCGCTAAATTAATTTCACTGCGGTAGCCATCTGCATAAACATTTTGGGCAAACTCGATTCCCAATAAATCAAAATATTTAGCCATCTCAGGCGAGGAAGGTTCGCCTATTACTTCCACAAATCGAGAAGTGGGGGGAGTAGGGGAAGTTAAATGAATTTCTTTATCTTCCACTCCCCCACTCCTTGTCTCCCCCACTCCTCCAGTTTCCTCATCTTTCCGCGTTGTTACATAAATTTCTCGCAGTTGCCCCAGCTGTAAGGTAAATTGATGCACTGGCAAAGCATCCACTAACTCGTTAGAAAAAAAGCAGCCAGTAATTGAGTTAGCTGGTATTTCCTCTAAGTCAGACTTTACTTGCTTTCTAAACTGCTGCAAGCGTTGCTGTTGTTCTTGCCTTAAGGCTGAGGACTTCTCAACAATCACATACTCTAACGAGGCAAGAAAATCTGGGTATTGCCGTTGTATGTAGTTGAGAATATCCGCTGCAAGTAGTCCTTGACCAGCTCCCATTTCTACCAGAGTAAATGGCTTTGGTCGCTCTAAAATCTCCCACATTTGGACAAATTGCTCAGCTAGCAACTCGCCAAAGTCAGCGCCGAGGTGGACAGAAGTGAAAAAATCACCAAGATTCCCCAGGTTCACTGCTTTAGTCGAATAGTAGCCGTGTTCAGGATGATATAGCACCATGTCCATGTATTCGGCAAAAGTAATTCGCCGTTCGGGACTAGAGGCAATGCGATCGGCTATGATTTTACACAACACTGGATTGGAATCCATATTCAAGCGAGCGGATTTATCCTTAAGTCTATTAATTTTGAATTTTTAATTTTCCCGTAGCCCACAGGGCTTGCCCTAGGGTAGAAGATTGACTATTGACCTTTTGGACGAAAATTTGGCAGTTGAACAGATGCCCATGACTTTCGCCCTTTGGGTGGACGCTGAGGATAAATCACCGGCGAGGGCGACTTGGCATCGGTAGTGTAGTCAGCGAATGGTTCTTGGGAGAAATTATTTCCCGGCAAGTCCACAGATGGTAATTGTGACATTTCTGACCAGTAGTCCTCAGGTTCCTCAGCAGTCGTTTCAGTCAGGGGTATTGAGGAAATTGGTGATTGATCACAAAGCAGAGAATCTTGCCCCAAAGAAGCATCTTGTGCAGTTACTGGTTCCTCATCATCTGGAAGCGGCGTGGTGAAAGCTTCCCAGATAGGCGTAACAGGAGGATTTTTGTCTGCATCTTTTTTTACAGATGGTTGTGGTGATACAGATGCAGGCTGTGCGGCAAAAAACATTTGGATCACATCATCGAGCTGCTCGTCTATGTTTGATAACCCCGGTGCGGCTTCTGGTGTGATGGGATGATCATCACTTAAAAGCGATTCTGGCGAGTCGGGGCTATGGGCTTGTGTCGGTGTGTGTTCGTTAGCTGAGAATTCCCAAGCAAATGATTGAGTAGAATTGAGGCGATCGCTTCTATCTGATGGTGATACTAAAGATTCACCCCACGGATGATTTAAATCATCCGTAAAAGATTCTAGTTGTACTGACCAAGGTTTAATCGGCTCGGCGTTGGCAAATGAAGACTGAGCTGGTTGAGAGTATCTTGGGGGCACGCTGCCTATATCGTTTGAGCTATTGGCGCTATCATCTAAAAAATCATAGCTGGGGACAGGCGTTTCCAGACACTTTTCCAAAGCTGCTTTAAATTGTAGGGTCTGGCGCTGTTGTCGCATTAACCTAGTACGTAACTCTCGACAAGCATTTTCTGATTGCAATACCTGGTGAGACTGTTCGTTGTAGTTAGTTTGAATTTTGGCGCATTCCCGTTCTAACTGGGCAAGGCGTTGTTGGCTAATTTCTAGCTGTGCTTTATAAGTTTCAATTAAATTTTCCTGACGTTGAACGGTTTGTACAGCAGTTTCTAACTGTTGGAATAAAGAATTTATTTGCTCTTGGGCTGCGGCAAGTTCCTGATTTTGTTGGTTGAGCATTGACTCGGTGACGCTTGAGCGCTTTTTCTGCCACTGCAAAGCCTTCTCCGACTCAGATAAGTCACCTTTTAGCACCTCCACTTGCTCATACAAGTTGGTGTTAGCGGAACGTAATTCTTCATTTAATGCCAGCAGCTTCTTGAATTCAGCGTCAATAAGTGCTTGTTTTTCGCTGTCAGGCTCCGCAACCCAGTCCTGCTGCGGTGCATCTGCGATCGCCTCCGAGGAGAGGCTGGCAGCGCTCGGTAGTTCAGTGTCGCATAACTTGTCTTCTGCTGGCATGAGGAGTGGTAATTTCATTATTGCCGTATTGTTATGAGGCAAAACTGAGTAAAAGGGACAACTCGCCTGCTCTGATTGTGGCGAATTGGCAAAATTTCCAAGTTCAATAAAAGTCCCGTTATTTAAGTTGTCCGCTTGATTCATTACTCTTCACCCACCAGCTTCAAACTGTTCAGCACTTACCACAGTACAATTACACATACATACTGTCTTATCCAAGTCTACTTTAGATGACTTGTGCAGCTCTTCCAGACATGAGTTATTTGTCATCAATGCGTGTTATTTATTTTCCCGTAAAACAAGTGCTGATGACGTTATAACATTTTGGATTACGGTAGCCAACTGGGATGAAATCCGGTTAAGGGAAGTTGTTCTGGTTTGATTTCCGCAGTTGCTCCGCCATCGGCGATGGGTAACAGAGGCATTAACCACAGGCTACTAGTGGCGATCGCCTCTCCATCATCGCTTCTTAAAGTCTTTCCTCTTGATGGTGGGGTGTTCGCATCTTGTGGTACTACTTGGTCAAATAATAACCCCAAACCATCGGGTGCTAAACTCATTTCTACATTCCGCTGAGCGGCGGGTAACACTAGCAATGGTTTCTGTTGCGCTGTTTTTATGTCAATTGCGACTAAATATGGTTGTTCTTGATATACTTGTCCCCCCTGTAATAGCTGTGTTACCAAGCAATATAAAGTAGGCGAGGCGCTATCAAATTGACACTGAACAATTGAGCCTGTGGTTTTTAACAGTAGTTTATTGACGCCTTGATTTGTAACTAAAAACAAATCCCGCGTGTAATCTGTATTAAACTTGACCATTGCCGCTTGGGAACCGTCTTTGGAGAAAGCCTGCACCAAGCCAAATTGTGGGAAAAAAGCTAGAGGTTTACTACCATCTGCTTGTAGAGGTAAAATTGCTGTTCCCTCCCCTTGGGCAATTGCCACAGATTTACTATCCGGCGTGATGGTAAAGTCTCCCCCTGGCGGACTTTGCACGCGTTTCAGATTGGGTTTTTCTCCTGGTTTGGTATTTGCGGGCATAAACCACAGCCCAAAGTCGCCTGGATTAGCTTTGTTTCCTCGCTGAATGGCGATAGTCTCCCCATCCGCCGATATGTCAAATTTCAGGTTTTGAAAGTTTTTATTATCTAAAATAAGGTCAACTTTACCTGCTGGTTCTGCTTGTTTTCCTGGTTGTAAAGAAATACCTGTTGTCACTGTATACAACTGCGCCGAAAGTAAGTCTTGATTTTCTGATGTCCGAGCAGAAAATAAAATTTTCTCTCCTTCGGGAAATGGCTTATAGTCCATCACAACCAAGTCTTTGGGAGTTAGTATGTTGTTTTTCTCTTGAGTCAAGTTATAAAGAACTAATCGTCCCTGTTCTTCTTTGTCTGCCCCGATATAAAGCATGATGCGATCGCGTGTTTGAAACTTAGCGCTAAATGGTGCGATCGTCCGTTTTTTTCGTTCTTGTTCCGCAAACTTATCTCTTGCACCCTGCAACTGCACTTTATAAGTTGTGCCATAGGGTGCTGGTGTCAAAAGCGTATAAAACATTTTCCGCCCCGCCCAACTGAATTTACCTGCTAGGGGAGGGTCAATTTTCAAGTTATCCTCAACGCTTTTTGTGTCCATTGGGCGACTAAAAGTGAGGGCAAAACGGTTATATTCTGCCCCAATTTTTTCGTTCTGCCAGTTGGAATTGCTTAAGGATATATCTTTTGTCTCAGTTTCTTGATGCTGCCAAATGAAGTCTCGCACGCGGGATGTCACAACATCACCTTGCAATATCATTACTCCAATTAGTAGACTCAGCAGAAGCATCAGTGCGATCGCAAAACGATCCAATGGTTGGATAGAGGCTTTAAAATTAGTCATTGGTTATTGGTCATTGGTCATTAGGAGGACACTTACATAAGTAAGTTTCATCTACGTTTATCTGCGTTTATCTGCGTTTATCTGCGGTTAATTATTCATTTTTTAGAATGAAGGCAAGAAGTCTATTAGCTTTGGACAAAAAACACTGAACAAATAACTAATAACTATACGGATCTTTCGGTTGAGGAATCTTTTTTATGGAAGTAGCGGCGATGGTGAGTTGGCGTTTACCTGTAAGTGTTTCTGTCGCCATTTGTCCTTCTACTTCTAACCATGTATCAGCAGGATATTGTTCGCTATTTACGGTTAATTTGACGGGTAATCCTACCGGATAAGCGTCTGCGGCACAGCAAGTCAGAACAAATTTACCTAAGAATAAATAATCTTTTGCCAAATTTGGCGGGTGAATGACAAATCCCTGCACTTTGGCTTTTTGACCTGAATATCTATCTGGTTCTGGATAAACATTAAGTTCGCGTACCCAGTCTACAAGCGATCGCTGCTCTGGAGGAATAGAAGCACGAAATGCTTGGGGTTTGATCCGGGCTGTTCCCAATAAATCACCAACATCTCGTTGTAATGCTTTGTCACTGGCAAATACTTGCGGTGTAAAAATTAGCCCCAAAATCGCCGCTGTCAAAACTAAACCACTACCCCAGCCAGGGCGAAAGAAAGTTATATGCTGGGGGCTTGGCACAATCTCACGGTGTCGCCGCCGCCAAAGTTCTTGTGCTTTGAAAAAACCGACAATTATCAAGCTGATTCCACTGGCGATCGCTAACCCAAAATAATTGGGGTGAATCAACAAATTCAGCTTGCCAGTAAGCCAGTATTTCAACAATAAAATGCCCCAAGCTGTAATTGCTATAACATCCAGCCAAGGAAGTAACAAGTTGGGAATTTTAGGTTTTTTATTTGCGGTAGTCATTGGTGAAGATTCAATCTTTCAAGGGTCAAGCTTGTGCCAGTTGCACAGTCAGGCTCTGCCGACTTGAGCAATAGGAGCGTTCAAGAGTCAATCTTTAGACTTTGGAGTCTGGACTATTGACTATAAATTAATTGTTTAAATAACGTGTAAGTTAATGAAAAGTGTCAACACAAATGTCAATAGTCCAGCCAAAGCAAATAAGTAAAATACAACTCTGGGTTGGAAAATTGTTAACATCAAACCAACGCCTTTGATGTCAATCATCGGACCATACACTAAGAATGCTAATAAGGAACCACTGGTAAAGGTCGAAGCAAAAGACAAAGCAAAGAATGAATCGACTGTGGAACAAATTGACACGACAGCTGCTAATATCAGCATGGCAGCGATTGAGCTAATTGGACCTGCGCCCAGACTGAGTATAAGGTCACGGGGGACTAGCACTTGAATAGCAGCAGCGATCGCACTGCCAATAACCATCACCGCACCCAATTCCCGAAATTCTTGAACCATGTTATCTAGTAATAGCCGCAGTTTATCTGCTAGCGGTTTGCTAGGACTAGAGGTTGGCTCAGTTGCCTGCATTAAACTATTATCTATCCGAATGCTTGAACCGGCTTTCCCTCCTAAAAAATAAGTCCCTGACTGCAATAAACTGGGGGAAGTTGCTTGTTTTGCTGCCTGGGAACGTTTCCAACGCTGTTTGGGTTCTGGCTTGGCGGGTGGGTTAAACTTCAGATAACGAGCGATCGCCGGGCTGAGGATGGGACTCAAATCCTTTTGAAAACTAAAGACAAACCCGATAATCGTGGCGATCAATAAGGAAAATACGACTCGTAAAACTACTATTTCTGGCTGATCTCGAAACGCCGTCCAAGTTGACCAAATCACAATTGGGTTAACTGTTGGTGCTGCCAGCAAAAAGCCAATTGCCACTGGTGTGGGTACTCCTTGCATCAACAACCGCCGCGCCACCGGCACGTTGCCGCACTCACACACCGGAAACAAAAAGCCGATCAAACTCCCGGCAAAAGCACCCAGCAACGGATTTTTCGGCATTCGTGCCACCAATGTGCGCTCATCAACAAAGAATAGCAGCAAACCGGAGAACAAAACCCCTAGTAGCAAAAACGGTATCGCCTCAACTAGCAGACTAAGAAATAGGGTAAAACCATTGTTCAGTTGATTCATGTGTGTCGCTGACAGAAGCGGTGTTGAGTTTTAAAGTGATCCCCAGCCATTCTATCGAAATCGGGATCAAAAGCTGGTAGTAATAATTAAACATTACTTAAAAAAACGAGATTGCTAACTGCTAATTGCTAATTACACTCTTGCCATGAGCCATGAGGTATTAGAGTTTACATAGCAATCCGATATAGTTATTTGTAACTAAGTCCATCTATTTACAAAGCATATTTGTGCTAGATTGCTGGATTTAATAAATGGTTCCCATTCGCGAGCGTAACTACCTAAGAGCATAATTTCTCATTATCCATCTTTAATACTTACAGTATTTTTGCTTAATTAAATGTTAACTAGGACGCATTTCAGCAAGGGTTCACAGTTTTTCAACTCAAGCGCGTAGACGCTGCATGGGCTTGTCGCTACTACATCGCTCTTTATCGCTACTCAGCTTGTATTGTAGTTATTTCTGGCAAATCTGATATTAGCTGTGTTGATTTATTACTACAAAAATCCTCAAAACGCAAGACCAAGGGTTGACAAATGCAGTGAGGTTAAAAATCGCCATCCGCAGGCTGTTGGTATCCCGATATGACCTCGCTTCCATTCCTCTCTCCTACGTTCGCGCAGCGTCTCATTCGCGCAGCGTCTCCGACAGGAGAAGAGAGGAGAGAGGCTTTGATTTCCCCCCTTCCCTTGTAGGGAAGGGGTAGGGGGGTTAGGTTTTTCGCCAACAACACCCTTCAGGGAAAGGGCAAATCCAAAGCATTATTTCCGCAATTTTACGGAAACGCGGGCAATGTTGATGTATATTATCAATAATTTCCCCCTCCCGATCAAAGGTATACTGATGGGCAACAGCACGCTTCCGAGATTTTTCGCAGTTATAGCGCTTTCTTTTTCCTGCCTCTCATTGTCTGTGCTGCCGATAAGCAAAGGATTGGCGCAGGATGTCAGCAACACTGAGTTTAAGTTGTATATTAAGGAGTTGAGGAATGATGCTGAATCTTCAAAAGCCTTTGAAGCCTTGGAGAAACTTGGCTCAAAAGCTGTTCCCAATTTAGTTAAAGCGTTGCAGAACAAGAACCCGGAAGTTCGCTCAAATGCTGCCTTATCCTTGGGAAACATTGGTGAAAAAGCAGCATC
>CAXTNZ010000160.1:0-16547 GCA_964245695.1 uncultured bacterium
ACAGGGTTGGTATTTTCGGTTCTATATACCTCAGCACCGATGTTTGTACCTGCTGAACCTGGATAAGGTTGACTAGTCGTCACAGGGTTGGTATTTTCGGTTCTATATACCTCAGCACCGATGTTTGTACCTGCTGAACCTGGATAAGGTTGACTAGTCGTCACAGGGTTGGTATTTTCGGTTCTATATACCTCAGCACCGATGTTTGTACCTGCTGAACCTGGATAAGGTTGACTAGTCGTCACAGGGTTGGTATTTTCGGTTCTATATACCTCAGCACCGATGTTTGTACCTGCTGCTCCATAAGCTTGACCAGTCGTCACGCGGTTAGCATTTTCATCCTGCTGATAATTATCCTGTCTGCTCTCAACCATATTCATCAACTCCTTGAGTAAAAAGAACTTAGTGCCGATATCGTCTGCATTGTATACCCAAGGTTAATCTAACAATTACAAATAACAAGTTAACCGCTCTAAAGGCAGACATACTAACATTACAAAGTCTGTCTGAAGTTGCAACTTTACAATGTATTAAGTTGTGTAACAAATTATGAGAAAATAAGCTACTTGTTGTTGTAAATAAATAGTGCACAAACAAGTAAACTTATTAAGTATATTTTTGGCTCATGGTTAAAGGTATTCGGCTATACAAAAAAATGTCTTAAATTAAGTCATTTATTATCAATGATTCATAAAAAAATGAGGATATTTAAGGTAAATTTTTATCACTGCTGCTGGAAATCTTTTCTTTATGCCTTGCTAACAACTGAAGATATTTCTCGTTTGTCTTGGCTTGTATCCACTTTTCTTTAAAGATGGCTGCTGACTCTGCTTTCACTGGGTCTAATTCATTGGGTAAGATATCTTTTCTAGCTTGCATTTGCGCTTCTAGTGAAGTTTCTTTTTGCGGATTATTCTTGTATTTTCTGCCGCTTTTGTGATTAGCATAACGGCGCGATCGCGTATAACCCATTTGGATAAACTTACGCGCCATATCTGCACCGACAAAATCATCTTGTTCAAGATAAGCCAGAAACATCTCGTAGATTTTTTCGCTCGACTCTCTAGCAATATCGGGAGTTTTAAATCGCCAGTGGGGAAGAATTTCTGATTTGTAGGGTTCTACTAAAAGTACTCCCTGTTCGCCTTTACCAACGCGATAGAGTTCAGGGTGTTGGCGAAAGTCGATATTCTTAAAGTCTAAAGAATAATCAAATTGCATAATAGATTTTTCTGAGGAATAATAAACTTTAAGAAACGAGTTTTGCTTCTATCCTAGCTAAGTAAATTGAGTTCTACCATGCTATCTAGCACCACCCCAAGCACTACCCTTGTCAAAGGAAATCTGCGTCGCGTGCATCACATTGCTCTAAATGTGCATAATATGCAAGCTTCCCGCCACTTTTACCACACTATCCTGGGTTTACACGAACTCACAGGCGAAGAGGTTCCCAAAACCCTAGTTGAGTTGGTAGCACAAGGTAAAGTCGCCAACTTCGTCACTCCAGATGGTACGATTCTCGATTTATTTTGGGAACCAGAATTACCACCACCAGATCCAGATCCAGAGCGGACTTTCACTAGAGCATACCATTTGGCGTTTGATATAGATCCGCAATTATTTGAGCAAGCGGTGGCAGTACTAAGAGAAAATAAAATAGCGATCGCACATGGTCCTGTCACCCGTCCCACCGGTAGAGGCGTGTATTTTTACGACCCCGATGGCTTTATGATTGAGATTCGTTGCGATCCCACGTAGGGAAGGGGTTTCCCCACCCTGGTTGGCGATTAGTTAACTTTTGACAAATGACTTTTGACACATGACAAAGATATTTGAAGTTATCGAAGAAGCACTAATCAAAAGACCACCAATTCCACACGATCCATACAAGCAGTCATTGAAAGCTTGGGCTATGTATTGCTTGCGAGATAAAGGTTTCAAGGTGGTGTTTGCTCAAAATTCCGACTTTGCTATTGAACGCAAAGGCGGCGAAAAGCTTTATTTTAAAGTTACAAACAATGCAGATGATGTAGACGATTCTTATGGCTGGATAGTTTGGGATAGTGCGAATAAAAGCGCCAGTGTTATTCTACCTTCTAAGTAGAAATAAAGAAACCTAACCCCCAACCCCCTTCCCTACCAGGGAAGGGGGCTATTTTCCCTCCCCTATTAGGGGAGCGGTTAGGGAGCCAGTGCGCTATCGCGGCGAGCCGAAGAAAGTTGCATCTGGCGTGGAGAGGTCAGATTTGCGTCCAACTCATATTTATAAACTTCCTAATGTCTGCGGCTTTTCAAACACCATCAGATGCTGCTGTGGTAGCAAGTTTTTAGTTTCGCGCCAAACTAAACCAACGGCTTGCATTTCTTTTCGCACTTGTTTCTGACTCATCTTGTGCAAACCTTTAATCATGATAAAAGGATTTTCTCTGCGGTACTCAACCAAAACCACTTTACCACCAGGTTTAAGGGCGTTGACAATTCCTTGCATCACTTCTAGTGGATACTCAAATTCATGGTAAGCATCGACCATAATCGCCAAATTAACGCTTTCAGGTGGTAGGTTGGGGTCAGTAAAAGTTGCTAAAACAGCTTCAACGTTAGTGATATTGTTCTCTTGTTTCAAAAACTCAATGATATCTAGCATCTCTGGCTGAATATCCACAGCTAGCACCTTTCCTTTTGGTATTAAAGGCGCGATGCGAAAGCTTAAATAACCTGTACCAGCGCCAATGTCTGCAACAACATCATTCAATTTGAGGTCGAGGGCGTTTACCACCTTGCTTGGCTGTTCTTCCGCCTCTCTGCTGGGTCTTTCTAGCCATAAAGCGCCAGTGTGTCCCATAATTTTCGCTATTTCTCGACCTTGGTAAAATTTGCCGATACCGTCTGGGTTGTGAATAAGCTTTTGTTGGTATGTTGAGGATGCGGTAGCTGCAAATGCTGTTAGCGTGGGGTCAAGCACCAAGCACCACATCAGTAGAATAATTACTGTCAAAGGTAGAAAATTATCTTTTAGTTCAAGTTTCATTCACACGTTTTGCAACAATTGATTTCTTTTAAATAAAACCACAGATGAACACAGATAAACACAGATGATTTATCTGCGTAGCCTGCGGCAAGCCGCTCCGCGTCTACATCTGCGTTCATCTGCGGTTGAAAATAAATTAGGGCGGGAAAACCCCCCCTACCGAAAATTTAAATCATGAACGGTTCCAAGGCGCGATCGCACCACTTTTCCCCAACCCGCTCCGCAACAAACGGTCTGATGATAAACTTGGGTGGGGAACCGTCTTGAACATCAATCCGCACGCAGGAGTAAGGCAATCGGTTTTTTTGTTTGTAACCATTGCGACCAATATAAAGCAATGAATCAGCAATTTTACGGCTAGGACTGCCAGCAATTTCTTCAAAAGTCTCCATCAATTCTGTTCCCTCTTGGCGCTGGCGGCGGGGAAAATGACCGCTACCACCACTGATGATGCAGTTGATGTGCGAGTCTGCGTATCCGGTGTCAGCGGTGCGGAGATATTCCAAGCAGTGCGCGTGACCGTTTAAAATTAAATCGACTATCGAACGCCCTTGAGTCAAGGAACCAAGGGTTTGGGCGACTTGATCAAAACAAGCACGCAAGCGACGGCGAACTGCTAAGGTTTGTGCTTGATGCCACTTGTTTTCCTCAGTGACGTAGGGTGGATGGTGAAAATAAATTACACGTCCGCGCACGTCGGAGGTATGCCAAGATTCAATTAACCTTTGTTTCAACCATTCGAGTTGTTCAAAGTCGATTGCAAGCGTTTTGTGAGATGCAAGTTGTTTCTCGATGTCGATTTTTACTTCGTTGATTTGGTCTAATTTGGCACTGAGTTCATCGAGTTGTTGGGCTTCTTTTGAGATATCTGGATTGAGGCGGTCACATATTGCCAAAATCTGTAATTCTTCTTGGTCTATCTCACGGCGACGCTTTTCCAATTCGCGGCGATTAATTTCCCCTTCTTTCGTTGTCGGCAGAGGTGATGGTTCATTAAAAGTATTCGAGTCGAGGGCGAAAAAGTCAATACCGCCGTAACGAAACGTATAATAGCGATTGGGTAAGCGGGTGAAACGTCCAGGTTGATAACGCAAACAGCGTCCCGTGTCAGTTTTTGCCGTATAATGGCTGTCGAGGTGACGCTCTAACTCTTCAGGAGAAGCGATCGCTTTCAAATAATCAAGAAATGCTTTTGCATAAGCGTTGCCTTGATCAGAACCATGCCAGCCAATCTCTATATCTTTATAGGCGAATATGCGGCGTAGTGGTTGCGTTGTTCCCGTCAGCAAGCGGTACATCAACGGCACATCATAGTAATCGTGATTGCCAAGCACAGGTAATATTGGTAAATTAAAGACCATGCGATCGTAAGCAATCTTTTTAGGATTCTCGCCACCCTCCAAAAACTCGCGGTAAGGCTCAATAAAGTTTGTGGGATAATACTCATGGGAACCCACGACATAAATCACATCCCCCGTATGCAACACAAAACGGCAAGAGTCACGGTGAGGAAGCATTAATTCCGCAACCCGTCGTTGAGGGTGGTCACCATAATGCGACTTAGTGCCAGTATCACCTATAACCATAAAGGAAAATTCTGGACTATCATCTCTGCCGTCATCTAAAACCATGCTCGTTTGGTCAATTACGCGTGAGACAATACTGGGATGACGCCATCGCACCCGTTCCTTCATCTTTTGGATTTTCAGGGGAATTGGTGGATCGGATATCAATTTCATCGCAGATACTCCCAAATTTTAGTTAAGAGTCAATCGACACCTGTCAAGCTTGAAGTTTCCGGCTTTGATTTTATGTTTCGTAGTGAGGACTTTAGTCCTCATGTTATGAGATAAGGACTGAAGTCCTTACTACAAAGACGTTTTTTATAGATTAATTAAACGAACATGCTTGGAACTCGAAGTTTCGTGCTTTACAGCAGTTTTCAGGTAATTAAAGCATGTGCAAACCTCGCTTCCATTCCTCTCTCCTGCTTTTTGAGAGGCTTTGAACTCCCCCTGCTCAAGAACGCTCCCCATCTCCCTCATCTCCCATTCCCCCACTCCTCCTACTGATACCCCGCAGCTTGCAATAAAAATAATGAAGCATAGCGTCCCCCAGTTTGCAATAACTCTTCGTGAGTTCCCTGTTCTATCACTTCCCCATTTTCAATCACCACGATTTTGTCAGCCATTCGCACTGTCGAAAAGCGGTGAGAAATTAAGAATACCATCTGATTTTTCGTCGAGGCGCGAAAGTGGTTGAAAATATCAAACTCAGCTTGAGCATCCATTGCTGATGTTGGTTCATCTAAAACTAGAATATCTGCATGAGTTCGCATAAAAGCACGAGCAAGGGCAATTTTTTGCCACTGTCCCCCAGAAAGTTCCTGTCCACCCCTGAACCATTTACCAAGTTGAGTCTGGAAGTTTTGGGGTAACTGGTCAATGAAAGGTAGCGCCATTCCCTTGTCGGCTGCAATTTCCCAAAGTTCCTTATCGTCTATGCGTTCCACATCACCCACACCGATATTCTCGCCGACAGTGAATTGATAGCGAACAAAGTTCTGGAAAATTACACCAATACGCCGCCGCAACACATCGACATCCCATTCTTGCAAGTCCAAGCCATCTAGTAAGATGCGTCCGGAGTCGGGGTAATAAAGGCGAGTCAGCAATTTGATTAAAGTCGTCTTTCCAGAACCATTTTCACCTACAATCGCTAGTTTCTCTCCTGGGCGCAAATGTAAAGATATATTTTTCAACGCAGGTTGCGAACTTCCCGGATAGGTAAATGTCATGTTCTCAAAACGAATACCATCTTTGGGTTTGACACCTTTAGTCGCTTTACCTATAGGCGTTGGTACTTCTTCTTCGAGAAAATCGTAAAGGTTGGAGAGATACAAGTTATCTTCATACATCCCGCCGATGGAAGTCAACGCACCAGAAAACGTGCTTTGTCCTTGGCGAAAAACGGTGAGATACATTGTCATGTCTCCCAGAGAAATCCTTCCCGCTACCGTTTCTAAGACAATCCAAGCGTATGCTAGGTAGAAAGCAGCAGTACTCAGCAAACTCAACAAATAACCCCAGAGTCCCCGCCGCAAAGTTAAGTCTCGGTCTTCGCCGTAAAGCCGATTAAATAGACTGTGATAACGTTCTAGCAGCATGTCTCCTAACTGGTAGAGTTTGACTTCCTTAGCGAAATCTTCTCTAGCCAGGAGCGTTTCTAGATAATGCTGTTCGCGAGTTTCTGGCGCACGCCAACTAAACAAACGGAAAGCTTGCGCGGCGAACTTCGTTTCGGCGATGAATGCAGGCATCCCTGCTAAAATTAACACTAACAATGCCCAAATGGAAAACTTGACTAGCAACGCACCATAAGTTATAAGTGAAAGGGCGCTTTGCACCAAGCCGAAAGTGCGCGTTACTAGCGAGAGCGGACGACTCGAAGCTTCTCGCCGCGCATTGGTCAATTTGTCGTAAAACTCCGAGTCCTCAAACTGGGTGAGATCCAAAGTGAGGGACTTTTTCAAGATCAGAACATTCACGCGTTGACCAAGTAGCACCCGCAGCAACGATTGACAGACGCTAAGTCCTCGTTGACTACCAGCTAATAAAGCTACAGCGATCGCTTCTAATCCTACATACATCAATGGATGAGATTTATTGACAAAATCACTACTGTATGTATGTGATTGAGCAGCCAAAACCACCGCATCGACAATTAACTTACCGATGTAGGCGACAGCAGCTGGTAAAAGACCAGCCACTATAGTTAAAGTGGCAAGAATAATGGTAAGAAAGCGGCTAGTAGTCCACACCAAGTTTACAGCCCGTCCACTGTAGCGGAATACAGCCAGTGATTGACGCAGAGCGTTTCGTTTCTTTTGAGTCCTCATTATTCTTTTTATAGCGTGAAATTGCCCATAATTGCCGTAGCAGAAAAGCGGGAGAAACACCGACACCCTTCCGGGGTAGGGGCATTTTTTCGCAGTACCATATAAGCGCGAAGTCTCTCCACGAGTGAATCTGCAATCATGCCTATACGTCAAACCTTATCAAAGCCTGATATCCAACTTTCCTACCTGGAATGGAATTCTGGTCAAGAACCCTTGTTGCTGTTACACGGTTTAGCCGACCATGCCCTTGTTTGGTCAAGCTTGGGAGATTACCTCGCCGCAGAATACCATATAGTCGCTCCAGATATGCGCGGTCATGGTGAAAGTAGTAAGCCTGAGAGAGATTATAGTTTTGAGAGTGCGATCGCAGACCTAGAAGCACTCATGGATCGTTTAGAATGGTCATCTGCTCATGTTGTGGCTCACTCGTGGAGTGGCAAACTAGCCGCCATCTGGGCAAAGCAAAACCCCAACCGTTTGCGGAGTATGATTCTTGTCGATCCGATTTTCATTTGGAAAATACCCAGTTTCTTCAAGCTGACTTTTCCGCTGTTGTACCGCGTCTTACCTTTTCTCAAAGGAATGGGACCATTTGCCACTTACGAACAAGCCGAACAACAAGCGCGTTCGTTAAACCAATATCAGGAATGGACTTCCTTACAGCAACAAGTTTTCCAAGCAGGAATTGAACAAAAACCCGATGGTAGTTGGGGTAGTAAGTTTACAGTAGCCGCCCGCGATCGCATTTTTGAAGAAGTAATGCGCGTTCCTGGTTTAACAACGCCAATTGACATACCTACCCTCTTCGTACAACCAGAAAAAGGAGTTAACCGGCAAAATTGGCAACTAAAACCCTACAAAACTCATCTGAAAAACTTACGCATCTGCCAAGTTCCCGGCAATCATTGGGCATTTTTGACACAACCTAAAGCATTTAACTCGACCGTAGCAGCTTTCCTAGCCGATCATAAATAATTCAAAAGCCAAAATTTACTTTCCGCCTTTGCGCCTTTGCGCCTTTGCATGAGATTTAAAGAAAAATTATCACGTAATTGGCGTAAACTGCAAGTTGGATTTTATAGCATCTGTCACAAGATAGAGTATGAGCGATCGCTAGCATATACTACGGATACATTTAACCCACCGTCAGTCATGAGCTTTTGTATTAATCCCCTTTGCCCGAAACCAAACCACCCAGACAACGATGAAAACCGCTTCTGTCAAAGTTGTGGTTCCCAGCTTGAGTTGCTAGGGCGCTATCGAGTCTTGCGCCTTTTGAGTGACAAAACTGGTTTTGGCAAAGTTTATGACGCATACGAACAGGACACACCGAAAATCCTCAAAGTACTCAAAGAGGATTTATCGGGCGACGCTAAAGCAGTAGAACTATTCAAGCAAGAGGCAGTTGTGCTGGGACAGTTGAATCATCCTGGTATTCCCAAGGTGGATGGCTACTTCCAGTATCAAACCAGAAATGGCTTGCTGTTGCACTGCATTGTAATGGAAAAAATCGAGGGACCAAACTTAGAACAGTGGCTAAAGCAACAGCAGAATCGCCCGATTTCTCAACAACAAGCGATCGCCTGGTTAAAACAACTGGCAGAAATTTTGGCGATCGTGCATGGTAAGCAGTACCTACATCGAGATATCAAGCCATCTAACATCATGATCAGACCCGACGGGCAGTTAGTGTTGATTGACTTTGGCACCGCCAGAGAAGTCACAAGAACCTACCTAGGCAAAGTCAGCAGCGGTGGAGGCGGTATCACAGCAATTATGTCATCTGGCTACAGCGCACCAGAACAAATGAACGGTCAAGCTGTGCCGCAATCAGATTTCTTTGCTTTAGGATGCACCTTTGTGTTTTTGCTAACGGGAAATCATCCCTTGGAGATGTACGACGCCCACCATAATGTGTTGCACTGGCGAAATCATGCTACCCACATCTCACCTTTACTGTTGAATCTTATCGATTGGCTGATGGCGCGGGACGTGAATCAGCGTCCCGCCAACGCCCAGGAGATTTTACAACGCCTAGAGCAAATTGAACAGCAACTAACTGGAACTACCGATGTAACCGTTAATATAGTGGGAAGTCCCAAAACTGCACAGTTACCGCAGCCAACTACTACTACAATGCCGCCGCAACAGAAGCAGCCAGAAAAACTGCCTTTACTGGCGTTGTTTGCGGCGTTGCTAGTGTCATTAGGATTACTCAGTGTAATAGCATTAGCAACGCGATCGCCCAAATTCGCCTTTTTTCCTCCCAATTATGGACAAGCGCCAGAAAGAAAAGGCAAAGTAGATTACTTTCCCTATGAAGAAGGTAGGGATAGCCAAGGCAGGATTGCCGAATTTAACATAGCTGTTTTATCAGTAGAATATAAATGGCAGCTTGGCAGTGATTATCAAATCAAATATAATGACCAAATTATTAATCTTAACTCTTTAAAGTCCAACCTGGAACAAGAAGGCATACAGAGAATAATGGAAAATCCCAGTGAGATTATCTCTGTAGGCACAGCTTCTTGTGAAGGTGATGTCGGAGTTGAAGAAAGAAGGGCATTTGAACGTTCAAAGCAAATACAACTTTTAGTCAAGAAAATATTTAGCAATAATAGAAGTGTGCAAGGTTATCGCTTATTAAATCTTGGTCAATTTCAGCGTAGTGATTGTCAGGCAAATCAGGATTTAACAGCTTATCAGAGAAGTATTATTATTATTGGCGTGAAGAAACAATCAGAAGGCGTGATTTTGGATGAAGCGCTACGGGATAGGTTGGAGAAGAAGCCCTTTGCTGATTTTAAATTGAAAGATTATTCGTTGGGTTCGCCAGAGAAGTTTAAAACAATACCCAGCAATTTGTAGCCTGGTTAATTGTACAGTGTTTTATCTACAACAAACCTGTTATTTTCAACTTTAACCAAGACACCGATACCGGGTAATGGCTTGCGATCACCTGAATCGTTAAATTGCACCTTTGCAGTTACACCTTCTGCTGAAAAAGCAGGATTCTTCAACGCTTCGTAAAGAGAAAGGCGAGTGTAAATTCCCTTGGTGCGTCTGAGTCCTTCAACCATCGCCATAGTAGCATCATAAGACATAGCAGTTCGCCAGCTTACATCTCCAGTTCCCCAAAGCTTCACAGATTCCTGCTCAAATTTAGACTTAGCACTACTACTTCTATGCCAACGAACAGCAATTCTCAGTTTATCAGGTGGAATATTAGCTTGACTGACACTTTCGAGATATGGAGTATCTGCACCGAGTATGGTAATATTTTCGCTTTGGTTAATAATCAGTGTTGCCGCAATTCGTGCTACTTTATCGCTAAAAGCTAACATAATTACCTCGGCATTACTTTGTTTTGCTTGTTGCAAACAATTCGAGGCTTCAGTAGTACTTTGAATTACTGGGCACTCATTAACAAGCTGTCTTTTATTTTTGAAGACAACATATTCAAATTCCTTCTTCAAAGATGCAGCAAATATCTCATTAGGCTCATAAAAAATAGCTATATTTTTAAGTTTTTGATGCACCATATATTTGACTAGTTTTTCAGCCGAAGCAGAGTTATCTGGAGATGTGCGAAAAATGTAGTTATTCAATTGAAAAACCGAATCTCTGACAGCACTACTCGTAGGAGATATAGCTACCATTTTACCATCATAAGATGGTGCTGCTTCTCGTGTGCTATCGCTGGTATAATAACCGATGACTCCTAAGATATTTTTTTTGCTGACGAGCGCATCAGCTACTTGCTTAATTTTATTTTTCTGCCAGCCTGTACTAACAATTTCGAGAAACAGCAGTCTTCCGTTAATACCCTGAGCTTGATTAATATTATCTTGAACGTGAGCAAATCCACGCAACATTTGTTCGGCAATGTCATTTGAACCATTAAGCTGATCGTCAATAATTGGAACAGTAGCGGCAATTTTAAGAGGATTTTTGGCGAGAGCCGCCTTAGCATTGTTTAGATAAATCCGTGCTTCTGGGTCATTTTGATTATAAGCAAGGTATTTTTGAAAATATATAATAGCTTGGTTGAAATCTTTTTGCTCAAATGCGTTTGTTCCTCTTAGCTTGTAGTCAAAAATTGCGTCAGCAATTGAAGGATTTTTCGGAATCAGAATTGTTTCGCCGCAACTGAATCCATTTTGATTCTGAAAGTCACAAATAGGGGGATGTGTCAACCAGTTGATCCAGAGTGCGATCGCGCCTCCTAGCAAACCCAGTATAATAAGCGAAGGCACTTTCAATACTCGCCTATTTTGCCTATCAGGCGGCGGTAAAGTAGGAGGTACAGAACCAGAGCGATCGCTCGAATGTTGAGTATTATTTGTATTTCTAACTCCCACAGTTTCTATACTTGGCAATGTTTGGCTAGAAAGAGCAGCAATTACCTTCTTAGCAGACTCATACCGATCCTCTGGTTGATACGACAGCATTCGGTCTAAAATGTCTGCAAGGTGGTTGCCCACATTAACATATTGTTTCCAAATCCACCTATTTTGAATAAAAAGCTCATTTACATTTTTACCTGTGAGCAAACAAACGCAGGTTGCAGCTAGAGAATATAAATCTGATGAAGGAAATATCTCTCTACCAGCTAGTTGCTCTGGCGGTGCAAATATCGGAGTTCCCATTGCCATTGATTGCTCAACAGGTACTCCAGGCTCCAATGTGCGCTTTACCGCAGCACCAAAATCTATCAAATAGAGCGTTCCATCATCGTGACGAATAATATTAGAAAGTTTGATATCTCTATGGATGAACCCTTTTTTTTCATGTATGTACTTGAGTACGTTCAGGAGTTGTTGCAAATCTTGCAAAACTTCAGTTTCTGAAAAGCGACCTTTGTTGTTAAGTTGCTTATCCAACGTTTCACCTTGGATATATTCCTGCACCAAATAAAATAATTCTTTGCGGAATTCTTCTTGTGAATCAGAGGGTGCTGGCAATTCAAAGTAATCATACAGTTGAGGAATTTGTTCGTGTCTGAGATCCCTCAAGGCTCTTGCCTCTTCCTCAAATGACTTTTTTATATATTCAAGCACCTGCGGTGAAAAAAAAGTTCCTTTATGATTTCTCGGCTGCAACTGCTTGACAACACACTCTTGCTGAAGGTGAGAATCCCATGCGCGAAATGTCTTACCGAATCCTCCCCAGCCTATTTGCTCTAATGGTAAATAGCGAGTCTTGAGAATTAAAGTCATTCGACAGCTACTACAGTATCTCTCCCTGTGACTCCTAAGATTGCGGAACTCATCAGGGACTAGGTTTTCCGGATATCTACAGTTAGGATTAGTGCAGTAAATATTCATTTCAACTAAGTATGATTTAAGTATAATAAGGCATTTACCCTAGCCTGTGACACGGCAACTAATAAAAAATGATGTATGGATCTCTTTAGTCATAAGTCTAAATTTACAGGCGAACAGGTGCGCCAAAACTACCCCTTCCTCAACCTTTGGGAAGTTGATATTGATATAGCTTTTAATCAAACCGAATTTTTAATTCTTCACGCTCCCATCCCCGAATACTGCTTCAACCCTCGCCGCCACAGCAAGCGATTCGCACCCAAAAATATCAAAAACCAAGCAACCATTGACAAAAATCCCCGCCCCACATCTACAGGTAGCCCCACCAAAAGACTTGCAGGGAAATTTATCAAATAGGGAAAAGGCGTACAAAGTACGATCGCTCTTACAGGTTCGGGAAATATTTCTAAAGGCGCAATTATTCCAGACAAAAACAAATAAAACAAAAACCAGAAATTCTCCAAAGCGCTAGCTCGTTCCGTCCAAAAAGCGAACATTGCGAAGGTATATTGAATGATAAACCGCAAAGCAAAAGCTAGCACCACCGCCACTACAAACAGCAAAAAGTTACCGAAACTCGGCAACCAAAAAGCTTGAGGATAAAGTATAAAAAATAATACCACCAGCAGTAGCGCGAAAGGCATCCGAGCAACTCTTTCAGAAAGATGGGAGCTAATGTGATGCCATACTGGATCAAGCGGTTGTAACAACCGAGGAGAAAGCTTGCCTTCCACCACCTCTTTTTCAAACTCCCAAACTACCCAGACAACTGTAAATTGCCTAACCAAAAAAACCGCGAGAAAGTAACGGGCAAAATCCACAGGTGTCAAACCAAACTGCCCACCTTGTGCCGCTTGTATCCAAACTCCCATTAAAATAATCGGCAAAGACCCAGCAAGAACCCATAGAATTAACTCAGCCCGATACTCAACCATATAGGAGTAATACACCGAAAGCAAAGTCAGGGCTTTTCTGAAAATTATCTTCATTTTTGAATTTTGAATTTTGAATTATGAATTTATTACACAACTCCTGCTTGGAACACCCGCCCAATCACTTCTTCCACCGGCGGTTCAGTCACAGTTAAATCGACTACTTCTAAATCTGACAAAATTTTAGACACGGTGCGGGTAAGAGCTTCTTGTGGCACGATAAAACATACTGATGTCTGACGATCAGCTGCCTGTGTCTGCCCTTCTAACAGTTGCACATCACCGTAGGACATGAGTTTTTCTCTCGGTAGAGGATGGGCTAACTCCACATGAACTTCTCGGTAAGGGGCAAAGCGTTCCAGCAGTCGATCCAAGCTACCGTCATACATCAGCTTTCCTTGGTGAATCAACAGCACTCGTTGACACAAAGCTGTAATGTCAGCCATGTAATGGCTAGTTAATAACACCGTCGCCTGATAGCGCTGATTGTACTCGCGCAAGAAATCCCGCACCCCTACTTGAGCATTAACATCCAGTCCCAGCGTCGGTTCATCCAGAAACAGCACAGAGGGACGGTGCAAAAGTGCTGCCAACAGTTCCGCCTTCATCCGCTCACCTAAAGACAGCTTCCGCACTGCTTGATTAAGCTTGCCTTCCAGCGACAGCATTTCCGTTAATTCTCCCACCCGCCGTTGAAACTCTTTATCAGAAATGTTGTAAACAGCAGCGTTAATTCTTAAAGAATCCAGTGCTGGCAAGTCCCATAGCAGTTGCTGCTTTTGCCCCATCACCAAAGTGATTTTTTGCAAAAATGCCTCTTGGCGACGAAACGGAATTTGTCCAGCTACTCTGACTTCACCACTAGAAGGATGAATCAGCCCGGTGAGCATTTTTAATGTAGTGGTTTTACCAGCACCATTCGGTCCCAAAAACCCCACAACTTCACCTGGTGCGATTTCAAAGGAAACTTCTTGAACTGCTTTAATTGAACGGTAGGTGCGGCGAAAAAAGTGGGTAATTGTCCCTTTAATACCTGGCTCTTTAACCGCCACTGGATAAACTTTGCTCAGGTTTTCAGCAATGATGATTGACATAGATTTTCTTTTAGGTAATGCAAAGGCGCAAAAATCGGCGTTGCTGAATTGAAATATGAAACTTAAAAATCAAGGATCTTAAACCCTTACTCTCTGCGACTCGGCGACGAGTGCGTGAAACAAATTCATATCCGCGCTTCAGGAACGCCCAAAAATCATCATCTATCATTTAGAACTACAGATGCACAAGATATTTACACAGATGTATTTATCTGCGTACACCCCTCATTCCTTCCGCACCAGAAGACAAGACAAAGGAAAAACTGTTATTTATTGTTTACCTGTAGTTTCATTCATAAATATTTACTTAGACAACAAATCAAGTTCATCATTACCCAATACCGCCACACCTTAGCGTAAACGACCCGATCGCAAAGTACTAATAATTAACCACAAACCCAACAGACTAGCAACTGCAAACAACACATTGCTCAAAAATGATAGCTGTGCCGTTCGTGGGTTACTAGAAATAGTTGCTGCTCCCATAATTAGGGAACCTACCAAAATGCTAAAAGAAAGCCGGTTGGCAGCATCATCCAAAGTACGCCGCAAACCATCTAAACCTCGCAACGATAAATTCCACTGTAAGGTTTCTGAGGTCACTCGGTCTAGGAGCAATTCAATTTGCCGGGGAGATTGTAACGAGAGACTTTTGAGATCCAACGCTGTTCTCAAAAGCGATCGCACCGGACTATCACCAAACAATTGTCGTCGAAACAAGTCTGTCAACAATGGCTTAATTTCATCGACAAAGTTAAGTTCTGGGTTGAACCCACGCGCCACTCCCTCTAAATTAGCTAGGGTTTTGGCGTACAAACCCATATTACTAGGTAAGCGAATTTTATTATTGCGGGCGACTTGCAGAACTTCGTAAATTATCTGACTGAAATTGATTTCCGACAAGTTCATGTTGTGATACTTTCGCAGCATCCGGTCATAGTCATTTTCCAGACGCGCCAAAATTACTGGCTGAGAAGAATCCGATAGCTGCAAAGTTAACTGAGCGCACCGCTGAGCATCTAAATCTACAATTGCCAACAACATTTCTGTTAATATTTGCTGTGTGCGGGGATCAAGTCTTCCCACCATCCCACAGTCTAAAAGGGCGACGCGACCATCTCGCAGATAAAACAAATTTCCTGGATGGGGATCGGCATGAAAAAAGCCATCTATATATAGTTGCTGAAAGAAAACGCGAAATAATAAAGTAGTGATTGCTTGGCGTTCTGCGGCGGGGTCTTCACCCTTTTCAACGCTGATGAATTTCGCTGACAGTAGCGGTACTCCGTCCAGCCACTCCATCACCATTAACTTTTCTGTAGTCAAATCCCAGTTAATTTCTGCAACCACTATTTTACTGGGATCGTACCAGCGACTCTCAGATAGATTGCGCCGTAACTGATCGGTGAAACCGGCTTCCCGCGTAAAATCTAATTCTGCTTCTAACGCCTTGGTAAATTCTTCAGCTATCGATTTAATTTCATAGTTCTGCCCAAATTCGGTACGAGCAACTAAATCGGCAATTCCTTGAATTAAGGCGATATCTTGAGCAACAGTTAGATCAATTCCCGGACGTTGCACCTTTAGCGCCACTTCCCGACCATCTGCTAGTGTAGCTCGGTGGGTCTGGGCAATTGATCCGGCTGCAACCGCCACGGGATTAATTGTGGTGAAAACTTCTTCTAAAGGGCGTTTCAATTGTTGGCGAATCAGTACTTCTATATCTGTCCAAGGAACTGCTGGAACTTCGTCTTGCAGCGTTGATAGTTCTTCAATGTAGGCGCCGCTAAGTAAGTCTGGACGGGTAGAAAGTAGCTGACCTAGTTTGACATAGACCGGTCCTAAGTCTATCAGAATGTTTTTCAATACCGCCGGCGGGGGTAGCTGGGGTTTATCAGCTTTCGCACCGGTGAGTATCCTTCGCATGTAGTCCCAGCCATTGCGGAGCAGGACTTCGATAATATCTCGTTGACGGGGAACAGTTTGGGTGAGGAACATGATTTTTACGAACCGATTTCGTCGCGAAGGACGCTGAGAAAGAGGGCGAGGTGGGGAGATAGGGAGAAACGGATTCTGGGAGTCTCCAACTTCTCCCCATCTCCTTGTCCCGACAGTCCAGTTATAATGGAAATGGTATGTTTTACGCCTCTGCCAAGGGTTTTAACTTTTACAGCAGTTCGGTAAATCGGGGATCGCTTTGTATGGTTTTGAGGATCTGCTTGATTTCCTGGGTGCGGTCTTTTTTGACAATCAGGGTGACATTGCGATCGC
>CAXTNZ010000161.1:0-16418 GCA_964245695.1 uncultured bacterium
GGGAGAGGGGGAGGGGGGAAGGGTGGGAATTGAATCTCGTTGTCTCCTTGTCTTTTTGTCTCTTCCTTCCAAAGCGCTAGGCTTTTTTGATAATGTGCTAAAGCATCATCTAATTGGTCGTTGGCGTATTCATCACGCCCCAGCACGAATTCTAAACTCGCTTCTAATTCAGGTTCTAATGTAACGTTATACAGGCGCTGCAAATCATTACGGGCTGACTCAATTTCGCGGCGGTGTTGAGATTTGGGAGCTAAATCCAAGGCAGCATTAGATAAAAACTTTTCGGCACCGGCTTCTAAAACTTTGGCAAACAGATATTCTGTTTCTTGCTGCACTAAAGTGATTAAATCTTCTGTTGCCATTTCAAATTTAATCGTGGTTGCCGCCCAGCTTTTAAAATCGGGTGCTAACCGAGAAAGCGATGTCGCTACTTCATCTTGTAGCCACAAAACTAGTGGAAAAGGAAGACTTGTGGCGTAGATATCTCGTGCTTGGTTGATGCCAGTAAGTAAATCTTCGAGGTCAACAACTGACTCTAGACTAAAAATCATCACAGCCGAAGGCAAAGTATCTGTGGCGACGACAGGATTATCTAGAAATAGCTCTGAAACTATTGTGTTGTGTAAGGCAGTAGTTGATGGCTCAAGAAAGATTTCTCGTAAATTTATATCTTTGGTGAGAAAGCGGAGATGCTCCAACATTGAAGAGCGTAATTGCTCATAGTTGCACCGGACTAAAATCAAGGCAAATTGACCTTGGGAAAGAGCGATCGCCCGAATCAGCCTAGAAAGAGAATGCTGATTTTCCCTTTGTTTGCTCGCTGCTGTTAATTGCCATGTCATAACTAAAAATTGGGCTATCAAGAAAGAATAAAAAATTCAGAGCAAAAATTCAAAAGGCTACTAGCGCCTTTTGAAGAGCGTAATTTCTCAGTTCTTGTGTATACCGCCAGCACTCAAAAGATGCGTCGCTCTTGGCGGCGATCGCATATAGCGGTTCTGCCGAACGATGAAATACAGTTTTATCTGTGTTCAGGAAGTGTTCCATGAGTGCTTCCTTAATTCTTTGATGTATTGCACTCAAAGAGTGATCCGCTATCGTGCCAAGAAATAAATGCCCAGCAGTTCATACCAGATCCAAGAGCACCAACCAACCAACTCAACACACACCTGGGCATTTATTTTTAGGGAGCAATCTTATACTTTTGCCTTGTTTTGCTGCCAAGTAACGACTTTTTCTGTTTCAGCCAATGCTGGACTGATGCCAAACCAGCGCCCCACGGGATCGCGATATTCAAACACCAGCATACTTCGCAGTAATCTTTGGTAATCAGACTCGCCTTTAACGCTTTGCTGGTGTACTACTTCAAACAGCAATTCCCACTCTTCTTCGTTAATCGCTAAGAGCAAGTCGTCACGGTAGTCTTTAATCACCGCTTCCAAACAGTTCCTTGTAAAAGGTGGATCTTGCCGTTGCAGGCAACTATAAAGCAGTCCCAGTAAGTTACGGATGTGACCGCCACTCACTCGGCATAGACGATCCAAGGTTCCTGGATCATCGAATAATTCTGTGATTAACGAAAGTCTGGCATTCCAAGAAACTTGGGGAAAGGCTCTTGCTAGCACTAGCTGGCTCAGTAGTGACATCCCTGGTTCGTAGTCGATACCATCTCTTTGGCGCACTAGTACCATTGGCAATACTTTGGGAGCAATGCCTCCCCCCAAGCGATTTTTTAGAGTTTCGTACTCATTCGAGAAAATTAATGGCAGGGGAATTGTGTAAACTAAGTGACATTTGAGCCGACGCAGCTGTTCACCTCGGTCGATGAAGAGATACTCTGGTTGCGATCGCCCGGATGCCAAAGTCCGCATATCTACTCGATCCAAGTTATCTACGATGACAACCAGTCCTTTTTGACCTCTAGCTTTTAGCTGTTCAACTGCTTTGTCTAATACCTCTTCGTTAATCGCTTGCAAAATACTATTGGTACGTGGTTCCAGATATTGCCTTAGCTGACTACGCAACTGAGGGCTATCTTTTGCTTTGGTACTAATTTTGGCAATACCTAAGGAAAACTCTGCTTGTGACAACTCCATCGGGGTTTGCAAAAAATCCCCAATTTCTTTGAACAGATTGGCAAAGTAACCTGGTTTCAATTTGATGCCAATCGCTTCTAAACTTACACTGACTTGACGGGCTACACTTAGCAAAATGTCGCTGACATCTATATCCGCCATGTCTAAGTCTTGACTGGATTCAAAATAAACTACATGAAATCCGGCTTTTTCCAGTTCTGCTTTCAGGCGCTGCAACTCCGTTGATTTGCCGCAGCCGATATGACCCGTAAACAACTGGCAGGTCGGCTCATCCGGAGAAATACGGACGATAGTTCGTTGCAATTCTTCAACAATTTTGCAACCACGTACATCAGAAAAATCTATGTAGTACTGCCGATCCAGTGCATTACCCATGTTTAGCGTGTAGCTTGGGTTACACGCTTTATAAAAACTTGACAAATTAAGTGTCGTTCTCATGTAGATGCAATTTATTTGTACGTTTATATACAAATTATCTCTAACCAATACTGTGGCTGATGATTAACCCACTTTGATTGTGATCCCGGTCATTGCTGGATGCAAAAATGCTACAAGCAACTATCCGTTTTTTGTTAGAGATTGAGTTGTCCCTGATACGTTAAGTGTCTTTGTCCTTTTTACAGCTGCTATTGTACTTTTGACAATAAGATTGCTTTTTTAAGGTTAGACAAATTAAGTGTACTTAAGTTATCTTGACACAAAAATTTGGTTCTCAGTAGAATCTTGGTTTGTATAATTGCTGATGAAGTAAGACAGGTATTAATTCTAGCAAGGTGCTGGGCAATTACATGATTGTATATATCATTTTGTTTTTTTTGTCAAATATGGCTAATCATAATATGTTCTAATAAAAATTTGCCATGTTTTCCCGAGAAAACATCTGATTTATTTTTGTTTAAAATCTTACTTATTGATAAAAAAAATACTGACAGTTTTTCCGGTTAATTTCTTGGTTAGCGTTCAAATTTGGAATAAGATATATCAAAAAGACCGTAGTGAAAATGAACCCTTTGTTACTAGCTCAGATTGTCCTGAGAAGTGTCCTCCTCTTACCGCTTCCCCCACAACTGCTATCATCCATTCAGAAAAGCAGATTCAAATGTTGTATCCTTTTTAGCGAGTAAGGGCTGTTACCCTACAGTAAAAAGGCTACATTGGGTTTTAAATAAAAATGGCAAACTTTAATCGGAATCATTACTAGCGGCACAATCCTTGTGTCGTTGCTGTAAAGTGTTACTAAAAGTGAAAAAAGTCTTGAAGAAAGCGGCTCGACGATGCCGACATTTACTTGAATTAATTGATGCTCCAAGCGCACTAACGAATTGAACTGAAACCAGAAAGGGGTTTGAATGGCTGATATAGTATCAGTTTCCGGCACTCTTTTGCGCGATCGCCGTAATAAATTACGTCGGAAGCGGCAAATGAAAATTATTCAGGGTATTTGGCGAACCTTTGCCGTTAGTGGTCTGTTGGGTGGTTTGCTATGGGTAGCAATTCAACCGATGTGGGTGCTAAAGGCTGACAACCAAATTGTGATCAAATCAGGCGATCAGTTACTGTCGGCTGAAGCGATTAAGTCAATGTTGGTGCTATCCTATCCGCAGTCTTTATGGAGGATTGAACCATCGGCGATCGCTGACTCTTTGAAAAAACAACCGACTATTGCTTTTGCAACCGTCAACCGTAGCCTGTTTCCGCCTGGATTAATTATCGAAATCAGCGAACGAGTACCTGTAGCGATCGCTCAAACAACTTTAGAGCGACGAACCAGAGTCGCAGATACAGCTTCGTTGGTGAAATGTGGCGACCAGAAGTCGGAGCGGCGACAAGTTAAGCTGCAAAGAGGAACTTCGTCTAACCGTCAACAGCAGTGTTCAGAAAATAGTGACACTAGCAACGACAAAGTAACTGTGGGGTTACTAGATGCAAATGGGGTTTTGATGCCTTTAGAAAAATACACATCACTGAACCCTACCGTAAAGTTGCCCAGTCTCAAAGTTATTGGACTCCCCCAACAATACAGCTCATACTGGAATCAACTTTATCAATCTGTGAGCCAAAGTGGGGTTAAGGTGATGGAAATTGACTGCCAAGATCCAACGAATTTAATTCTGAAAACAGAACTAGGAAATGTGCATCTCGGTGCTGCGAGTCCTCAAATAAGCGAACAAATTAAGGTACTTGCCCAAATGAGCCATTTATCTACACAACTCAACCCGAATCAGATAGAATATATCGACTTGAAAAATCCTGAATATCCTTTAGTACAAATGAACCAAAAAACAGTGCAGGCTAACTCTCAAACTCGTTAAAAACATTTGACGAAATTGAATTATGTAATGCTCTTAGTCAATAAATAAGTTTTATGCTGATAAATATTTATTATTTTTGGTTTTCCGATAACATACAAAAAAAATCAGCGTTAACTTCTAATTAAAATGGGAGGAACAGTTATAAAACCTTCCATTAGGAAGTAAAAACCTCGCTAGTTGTCACCCTAACATAAGCGTGATCGGGTGCAAGATGTTAGACAATCTGATCATGGTGTCTGTGGTGGAAAACCCATACCTGTCTACCCAATCTTCGACTTAACGCAGTGCGTCAAAGACAAGAGTTGGTGAGCTTTTCACTTCTTGCCGACTCACAAGAGCACTTCCAATGGACAATCTCTGCCCCTGGAAAGTGTCTGTCCTTGACAGTTCCGCACACAGTAGCCGACACAACCCAACAGTGGTTTAGTCGTGTCTTTGGCTTTGGTTCGTCTTCTGGCACTATTGTAAACGCCACGGAAACTTTACCAGGGCAAGACGGCAGTTACTAAGTGAGGCGATCGCGTGCGGGTAGAATCTCTCGCCAATAAGACTGTCTTTCGAGGCAGAGCAAATAGCAAATTAATCAGGGAGTTCTATAACCAGACAAGCCAATTATTCATTACCTCAAGCTTCACCATAAGTAAGTAGAAGGTAAATTTTGTGTTTTAAGTTTCAATAATCCCGAATGCTCAAACTGATTAACCATATCATTAAGGTAGACAAGACGCGCCGTGGCGCGTCTTTACAAGTTATACAATTAGCTCAAAATTTTCAGATGGGAATTGCTTTTGGAAAAATTGCATGTATATTATATAACTCAGAGTTATTAATAAAAGTTATGCAGTCAAAAAAAAAATGGAGGTATCAGTGCTTATATTGGTCACGCAATTTTATATTATACAGCCAATTTCTAGTATTGGGGAGTATAAGTCATAACAATAAAATTGGTAAATTTAATAACCAATGTAAATCATAGGCAGAAAAAAGGAGAGGTAATTGGGGAGAGAAAATAAATGCAGAAAAAAATAGCATTTAAAGATATTAAGGTCGGGTGGAAGTTATACAGGTCAATTTTAGGTAAATATAGGTATACTTCTCTAGAATTGGCTGTGCGATCGCTTTGCGAGCCTTGTGCAAAACCCTTCTTGAAAGTCAGGCTGCTCTGTTCTAGAGGAACAGGGTCGGGGTTGGCTTGGGGCAACTTCTTGGCAAAATACAGGCGATCGCCTGCGTTAATGATTTATCAAAGAGCAAAATTTCGCTTTTCTAATCCTGTTAGGGTTGGAAGTAGCGAGAACAAGAAAGAACATAGCCATATATTGTGGCATCGTCAAACTATAGTTGACTCTTAGGTGAACAACACCTTAAAAAGTCGTTTATCTACCCTTATCAATCCAATGACACTTGATAATAACCAAGGACTTACTTATAAAAACTCCCAGTCTCCGGGACAGCAAGGGATATCACTGGCAGTTAACTCCACCAATCCCTTTAATCATTCCGGACTGAATTTCGGACAAAATAATGATAGTAAAAGGATTCCCACTGAAGATCCCCGAATTGGCGATATTGTTCCCGGTCGGGTCGCCAACATTAAAGTAATTGGTGTGGGTGGTGGTGGTGGAAATGCCGTTAACCGCATGATCGCCTCTGATGTCAGTGGAATAGAGTTTTGGACAACAAACACCGATGCCCAAGCCTTAACACAAGCGCAGGCTTCCAAACGCTTACAAATTGGACAAAAACTGACGCGAGGTTTAGGAGCGGGTGGTAATCCGGCTATTGGTCAAAAAGCTGCTGAGGAATCGCGAGATGAAATTGCAACAGCTTTAGAAGGCGCCGACCTAGTGTTTATCACTGCCGGCATGGGTGGCGGTACAGGTACGGGTGCAGCACCAATTGTTGCGGAAATCGCCAAAGAAATGGGCGCTCTCACAGTCGGCGTAGTAACGCGTCCCTTTCTGTTTGAGGGACGTCGGCGCACTAGCCAAGCTGAGCAAGGTATTGAAGCCCTAAAAGGTAGGGTAGATACGCTAATCATCATCCCCAATAACAAGCTGCTGGAAGTGATCCCAGAGCAAACGCCGATGCAAGAGGCTTTTCGCTATGCGGATGATGTGCTGCGTCAAGGGGTGCAAGGTATCTCTGATATCATCTTGATCCCCGGTTTGATCAACGTTGACTTTGCCGATGTGCGAGCAGTGATGGCAGATGCCGGATCAGCGTTGATGGGGATTGGCGTTAGTTCTGGGAAATCAAGAGCTAGAGAAGCAGCGATCGCTGCTATTTCTTCGCCTTTACTAGAATCTTCCATAGAAGGAGCCAGAGGAGTTGTCTTTAACATTACCGGTGGTAGCGACCTGACTTTGCATGAAGTCAATGCTGCCGCAGAAACAATCTATGAAGTAGTTGATCCCAACGCCAATATTATTTTTGGTGCGGTGATTGATGACAGGCTTCAGGGTGAGGTGAGACTTACCGTAATTGCCACAGGATTTACAGGTGAAATGCAAGCCGCGCCACAGCAAAGCGCAGCCAATGTACGGGTAGCACCCCAGCCACCAAAGCGACCAGCGTCTCAGCCACCAGTGACTCCACCAACACCAGTTGCAGAACCCAAAGAAAAACAAGGATTGGATATTCCTGAGTTTCTGCAACGGCGGCGGACACCACCACGGAATTAAGCGGCGCAGCTATTAGCTACAAATTTGCTGAATACTTAATTTGAGTTTTAGGGTTTCACTCTTAAGCAGGAATCAGCAATTCAGTTGTGATGCCAGATGTTGTCAGCTGGTAAGGAAATTCGTCAACGTTACCCACAGACCTAATTAACTTAGGTAGGAATCCGCTGGCGCGGATATCCCCTAGTTTGTTTGGTATAAAAAAGCGGGGACGAAGAGTTTTTACTAAAGTGATTGCCACGTGTGTTCCCATAATCATTCGTCCCAAAAAAAGCAATTATTGCTTGATTCCGGGTGCGAACGCTACATCTACGAGGAGCGATCCGTTGTTCTATGCTTGACAAAGGTCGGAATAGGTGCAGTTCATAATAAACGTTTGTCTTGCTGTTTTGTTTCAGTACGTAGGCATTTTCCAACTGACTAGGAGGATTTGAGCTATTTTTTATTTTTGCTGCCTAAAGCCTGTTCAACCCATTGAATTACCTGTTGACCAAGGCGAGTGTTGTCTAAGCGGTCAATCTCGCGAATTCCGGTGGGACTGGTGACGTTGACTTCGGTAAGATAGCCACCGATAACGTCAATCCCCACAAAAATTAAGCCGTCTTTACGTAGGGTTTCAGCTAATTGGGTACAGATTTCCTGCTCTCTTGGGGTAATTTCGGTTTGAGCAACTGTGCCACCAGTTGCCATGTTATTGCGAAAGTCGCTCCCAGAAGAAAGGCGATTGAGGGCACCAATTGGTTCCCCGTCAAGCAGGATAATTCGCTTGTCTCCCTCTTTGGCTTGGGGTAAATAGGTTTGCACCATAACTGGAACTCGACCTTGGAGGGTACTGAGTTCGACAATCGAGTTGAAATTGCGATCGCCTGCTTGCAAAAATAAAATCCCTTCCCCAGCTTTGTTTCCTAGTGGTTTGAGAACTGCTGCATTCTTTGCTTCCACAAATTGCCGGATAAACTCTTTATCGGCGCTGACAATGGTTTCCGGAATTGCTTTGGTAAACTGGAGGGCATACATTTTTTCGTTTGCCGCTCTAATACCACTCGGAGAGTTAATCACCAGGGTTTTGTTTTGGTCAATATAGTCCAGAATGTAGGTGGCATAGAGATAGGGAACATTGACTGGTGGATCTGTCCGCATAAATACAGCATCCATTGTTTCCAGGGAAGTCAAGCTGCGATCGCTCAACTTGTACCAAGGATTCACCGCCAAATAGCGTCCCTCCACCAACTGCACTGGTACGAGTTCCACCCGTTCTAAAAATGCCCAAGCTTTGCCCTCTACTACACTTAGCAAGTTTGCTTGAGTTACCCAAATTTCATGTCCCAAGATTTGCGCTGCTTCCATCAGGGCAACGCTAGTATCATGACACGGGTCAAGAGTAAGGATGGGATCAATTATAAAAGCTAGTTTCACGCTTAGAGCCTCAATCGCCTGGAAATTCCGCTTGTTATCAATTTAGATTATCCTCTGATGTTTTGACCGATGTGCATAGCAAGTTGTGGCGCCTACTACATCGCTTCTCAAAGAAAAAAGCGCGTAGACGCTGCATCGGACTTGAGCCAAACATCGCAATTTCTGCTGAATTTACAGGCTTGTGGTAGAAACTAGTAACTCATCCAGCTTGCCTTGGGCATCTAAGGCGTGTATATCATCACAACCACCTACGTGGCGATCATTGATGAAAATTTGCGGCACAGAGCGTCGTCCATTTGCCCTTTGAGCCATTTTATCCCGTGCTGCCTCGTCTCCATCAATGCTGTATTCGGTGAATTCAACTTTCTTTCTAGTCAGTAAATTTTTGGCACGGACGCAAAACGGGCAAGTCCTCCAAGTGTAAATTTCTACTTTGGCAGCCATAACGTCCTCAACTTTCTTTAATACTTCCTAATTTTAGAACGTTGCCACTAGCTGTAACCGCTCTATTCCGCCTTGAACTAATTCCCACAAGTTGCTAAGTAGGTCAGGACAAATAAACCTAAATCGTCAATAGTCAATAGTAGTTGCAAATGAATAATGACTAGTTATGTTTGTTTGCGCCCAATTACTAAACAAATTGATAATATCCAGTTTAAGTACTACTATCCTCAGCAATAATACTGAGATTATTTTGGCTGAGCAAAAAAAGTTCAGTATTAACCGTGTGTATCTCAATAGTGAATTAGCGATCGCGGTGTGCCGACGTAGAGTTTCTCAATCCTGGGCTTAGCCTTACTCCCACCGAAACGGCTGAAAAAAATTGGGTCACAAGTGCTGATGCGCTTATAACCCGAAGTTTTAATTGCCACTCGCTCTAATAGCAAACCTCAGCCATCTTGCTAAGTTTCCCAGCGCAACATGTTATCAGTGCTTAGAAAACTATCAGTTTCCAGTGTCAGTCTCTACGACTGAATAAAACTCAATATGAATACCATAATGTTGTCAGCCAGAAGAAATTCGCTCATCCTGTCGCGTCATAAGACGAGACAGGTCTGTACGACTCCCGACTATTGATTTGAGAGGAGTTTAGTTGAGTGGGAAAAACCCACGTATTTACCCAGATGAAACTGCGTATTGAATCAGCAGAGCAAGGCGCTGGCGGAGGGTTTCTAATCCTAAGCGTTGGCTTGCGGAAATAAACACTGCTAAGGGAAACTCTTCCCGCGCTAAAGCCAGGGTTTCGCTATCCACAGAGTCGATTTTGTTAAAAGCAACCAGCGCAGGTCCGGGAGTGACTGGCATTGCTGCCAGGATTTCTCTGACGGCGCGAATATGACTCAACCAAGCAGGATGAGACAAATCCACCAAATGCAGTAATGCATCTGCTTCCGTGACTTCCTCTAAGGTGGCGCGGAAGGCATCCATTAATGATGCAGGCAGTTCGTGGATAAACCCTACTGTATCTGTAAGTAGAATTTCCTGGCTTTCACTAGTGTCGGCATGGGGAATCACCAAGCGGCGCGTGGTCGGGTCGAGTGTGGCAAACAGCTGGTCAGCGGTGTAAATTTCCGCATTAGTTAGGGCATTGAGCAAGGTAGACTTGCCAGCGTTGGTATAACCAACCAAAGCCACTGAGGGAACTTCACGATGTTGCCGCTTTTGCCGCAACCGCGAACGATGTGCTTGCAGCTGGTTCACTTCTTGTTGCAGTCGGGAAATGCGCCGCGCAATGGTACGGCGTTCGGTTTCTAGTTTGGTTTCACCAGGACCGCGAGTACCAATACCACCACCCAAACGGGACATCGCCTGACCTCTACCTGTAAGTCGTGGCATCATATATTCCAACTGTGCCAGTTCTACTTGCAACTTACCTGCACGAGACTGAGCGCGTTGGGCAAAGATATCCAAAATTACTTCGGTGCGGTCAACTACCCGCACACCAATTTGCGCTTCTAAGTTACGGACTTGGGCTGGTGAGAGGTCGCGGTCAAAGACGACAAGATTTGCCCCGATTGTTTGTGCCGTCAGGGCAATTTCTTGCACTTTACCTTCGCCGACTACCGTTTGGGGATGAATGCGCGATCGCTTTTGCTGCACTGTTTGCAATACATCTCCCCCAGCGGTATCCACCAACCGTCCCAATTCTGCCAATGTATCCTGGAATCGTTGAGGTGTGGTGTTATCGGTGAACACGCCGACAATGAGGACGCGATCGTGATCGGCATCTACTTCCTGGGCGACAAATTCCCGCTGAAAGTCGGCTTCCAGACTTTCCACCAAGTCAATCAAATCCTGCTGTGTCAGCACATCTAAGCTCAGAGGTGGCGATACATTCCAACTTGGGGATGGGGAATTGCTCGATGCTGTCAGCGTTGCCGGACTGGCGATCAGTGCGCGGGAGTCTTGAGCCGTCAGGTGAGCTAAATAAGCTTCTTTGACGTACCCAGTAGCGCCACCACCCCGCTTTTGAAATCCCGCCCCAGTTATATTTAGCACAACTAAGGCATCTAGCCGTTGCAGTGCCATCGATGTCAACGCCGCTTCATTTGGCGGTTCTGACTTGAGGTGAGTAGAGATACAACGAATACCGCTGAGTCGTTCTGCACCATAACGGGGCAATTCCAGCAGTGGGATTTGCGTTTGACGCGGTGAACCTACCCCCACGCGGATAACTTGTCCGCGACGATTGAGGTAGGCACACACTGGTTGATTGATTTCTGTACTAATTGCTGCCAGTCGCTGGGAAAATTCAGGCGTGGTTAGGCGATCGCCCGGTATGCGCTGGTGATACAGCCTAGCTAGTTGCTTCAGCTGGCTGGACTTTAGACCTTGGAGATTTCCAAAGATAGTCTCTATAGGCGTTTATGACCAGTAATATGGTCCCCCGAATCCTTCTATGTCTATTTTACAACACAGATTTCGCCTCAAACTCTTACTTTTGGGGGATGCGATAGTTTTTAAGCTTCTTTAGTGGTTCAGAAAATTATACAATTTGTTAACAATTTGAGCTTGTGTATCAGGTGACAATGTACCTAGTTCGCGCTGGATTATGGATTTGCGAAGTGTTATCAAATGATCCAACCTAATGGTAGAGGGTTTATGCAAACCACTACTGGCAAAGTCGGGATGGTTAATATCCAGAACAAAGTCAGTGTCCAGCAAATCCGCAGGAATCCGACTGGTAATTAAAGCCAGAATAATGTGCTGATTCGCTCCCACAGGATTAGTTAGACAAACGGCTGGACGCACCTTGGAAGAGGATAAATCATCAAATGGAAACTTGACTAAAACAACTTTACCTTTCATTGTTCAGTGGTTTTCCATCTTCTAAAGTATAGATGTCTTCCTCTGGATCATGGAGAAAGGCAAAAACTGGATTAGTCGCTGCGGCTTTTAGCCATTCATTTTCATCTATATCTTCTGCTTCGGGAAATAGAAGAATAACACGAACGCGACCAGTTTGTTCTATAGGTAATGGTTGATCTAAATGCAATTCACCTTTTGCGTTAATTGTTCCAGTAATTTCTAACGCTTTCATAATTTTTACCTGGTTTTATCTAAAGTTTAGCGGTGCTATCTTATCAGGGATCGCTTTTTATTTACGTTGCTATTCCAAGTGGAGTGAGAGGGCGATCGCTTCTGCTTTGAATAATGCAGCGAGCGCACTCGATCGCTTTCACACTCGCTTGTCTTTTAATCCTGCAAATCCATATCATCTTCCAGTTCTTCAGCAGCTTCTGAGTAATTGAACATAAAGACAAATTTATTTTTAGGTATAACCAAGGTTGGAAGATAAAATGGTTCACCATCCCAATAGTCTTCTTTTCTACCCTGCTCCAGGATGACAATAAGTGTAGGTACATCAGGATAGTCTTTTTTTGCCTTCCGCACCCATTCAGTGTTAGCAAAACCGGATGTTCCCCTCCAAGTTCCCGACCCATCTTTTATCGGTCTATTTACTAATTTAAATCCCTGACCTTTTGTTTCCTTTCCCCGACGAACATTGAGCCGCCCCTGGTGAATACCTGCCTCACTCTGCATTGCCTTGAGCGCCTCCTTAACTCGTTTGTCTTCCCAAGGATAATTGCCAGCAGGGCGACTTGGCATATGTGAAAGTATCTCAACCAAAAAGTTAATATTTACTTGATATAGCTCATCTTCAACGCTGTAAGACTCTAACAGCTTGTTTAAAGCCTGTGTATGATCCTTGATTTCCGAAGCTTTCCAAAGTGGAGCAGGGGGAAAAATAGCCGTTCCTGGTGTGAAAGTATCTATTTCTGCTGGATTCAAAACGTTAGAACGGGTTGGTTTTATTTTGGAACCAACCCAAACCGGCTTGATCTTAATGTTGTTAGGGTCGTCACCAATAGCCTGACGCATTCCCTCATCAGCTTCATGAATTGCCCGAAAATCCTCTAAAATGTTCTGGGGTAGGAACAGACGAGTAACATCCTTGAGTTCTTGACGATAACCAAACATCCGTGCGTGCTGATGAACTGTATCCATCATCTTTTGCTTGGCATCACGCCCATAATACGTAATCATCAATCCCTCAATCGTTACACCACGTCCCAAGCGGTTTCCTCCAATTAGAATGTTCATCCCAGGATTGTACTTCGGTTCTTTATCTGGATTGCTGGCATCGATTACCTTTACGTTTGATATGGCATTCCGTAGCTCATTCTCTAGCTCCGTAACTAAATCATTTAGCGGTGGTAGATTTGCTGTTTTGCTTAACTCTTGGTAAGCTTCAGTAAGCCATTTTAGTGCCTCCTCACGCTTTGTAGGAGATGATTTTTCTCGTAGAGCTTTGTCAAGCTCCATAACAAAACCGCAAATAACCTTTTCTAACGTGCTATGAGTAATACGCTTGTGGTCAATATGAGCTAAAAAAGAATACTTAGCATCTGAACTTTTTGTAGATTCAATCTTGTAAATTGAACCCAAGAAGAAACAGCATAGAGCTAGTCTAAGTCCAGAAGGAATATCCCAATTATTACCAGGGTTTATCTTTCCTCCCTGCTTTTTTAATTGATCCAGTTCTTCTGGTGCAACTTTTGTGCAGCAGTATTTGCTGTCCTCTGCAAAAAACAAATCTCCTCCCATGTAACTATCACCGGGTTTAGGGAGAGCAGCACAGAAAGCAGGTTTGCAGGGATGATCAAGATTTTGCAGCAGTAAGCTTTGAGGAGTTGCGGTAATTTGCAAATAGATATGATTAGCTACCTCTTCTCGAATCTTGCCTATTTTTTCAAAAATTGCACTGTCTGGAACAGTATCTTTACCCTTTTTTGCTTGCTTTGCTTCATTGGTGTTCGGGCTAGCATTATCAGCCTCATCATCAAATATCAGAGTCGGTACACTACTGGCTTTAGCAGACTTGAGAACTTTAAGCAAGTTATCTAAATGATTCTTATTCTTAGTAGATACCAATACAACACCAGTGTCTTTTATATAGTCAAGTAATTCATTAGTAGCAAAGTCTTCTGGATCGTTTCTCCATTGTTCCCAATTACGAACAGCAGGTCCAGCTTTAAGCTGATTGGCGAAACGATCGGCAGTTTGTTTACCAAGCTAAGTATTATCAGAAGTCAACACAATGAAGCAACGAAATTGATTAGCCTGAGCAAGTGCCAGTGTAGCAATAGTACTATTAGTCTTGCCGCTTTGGACTTTGCCGTAGATTAGTCCAGTAGTGCCATATGGTATTTTATCATCCTTATTTTTACCCTTATAAAGCTTACTGACAATACCTGTACCTTCCGCACCAACATCACCCGAACCAAATGTTTTGGAGTAGACATCAACGCAATTTTGGACGATTTCAATCGCAGTTTGTTTTAATTGCTCTGCTGGTTTATCCCCAATTTTGTTTTTAACCTTGTCAATAAGTTTATTGATACAATCTCCATCAGTTTCAATAGAAATCTTACTCATAGCTGTTGTCTTTATTTGATAAAATTACGCGAGGAAAATCACTTTGAGGCACCGTCTGATCCATCCGTTGCCTACCAGGACCACTTATATGATAGCTACCATGTGTTTGCCGAGACACGGATATGTGCTGACCAGCAATACTAGTGTCTGTGTCTAAGACACTCCAAAGCCGCTGTTTAGCAATGCAGCAGATGCCGTCTTTGTGACAGATGAGGGCTATGAATACTGAAACGCTAGGATACTTGCTATTGAGAGTATCTAAGGCTGACTCTTCCTGACTGCTTAAGGTGAAAGACCATGCAGATTTTGGTTTTTTGGAAATCTTGAAGAGAATAGCCGATTTAGTGCTATAAGCTTCAATCAGATATACCGATGTATGTATCCAAGAGGCATGAGTAACTGTAATATTTTTTCCATAGTTAATGAGCCGCAAAAATGCAGCGCCATAAAGGAACTCCTGATCGTTGATCATCGTGAAATCTGAACAAGGTCAGCTGAGGGAAGATGTATACGTTCTGGTTAGTCATGTCAGCAGCAATGCGATCGCTGACCATAAGTGGTCGCAATAAATCTGTCAAACCAATAACATAGCACTCCGCCATCGCTTGACTGCTGCTTGCAATTCCACGGATAACCAATTATCAAACTGCGGATAAATCGGCGATCGCGGCACTAATTCCCACCCAGCAGGCTGTAAAATTCCTCTCAATGTCTGCTCTTGAAGATGCGGATAATCAGGATTTACTTCATCTTTTGGTCCAATTCCGCCTAAATCTCTCGCACCAGCTTCTATACAAGCGAGCAACCATCGGTCATCTTTAACTAAATTCGGTGGAATTTGGATGGTAATATCTGGCGGGAGAATTTGACGTGCTTTGAAAATTACTTCTGGGAGTTTATAGGCGTCAAAAGGTGGTGCATCGAAGCTTTGTTGATATCCGGGACTATGGGGTTGTAGGATGACTTCTTGTATGTGATGGTAACTTTGATGGAGTTTAGCTATAGCTAACAATGTTTCCCAGCAATCATCCTCTGTTTCCCCAATTCCCAACAGTAACCCAGTTGTAAAAGGAATTTGCCACTCTCCCGCCCATTGTAATTGTTGCAGCCTTAGTTCTGGTAATTTACTTGGTGCGTGGCGATGCACGGTATTTAACAATTCTGGTGTTAACTGTTCCAACATCAACCCCATTGAAACATTAACATTCTTCAGCTTTTGCATTTCTTCAAAACTCAATGGTCCCGCATTTGTGTGCGGCAGAAAACCCATTGAAAGTGCCAATTTACATAATTCATAAATGCGCTGAAACCACGCTTGACGACGCGACGAATAAGGATGTACCTCACCACTTAGTATCAAGATTTCACAGACATTTTGGCTTTGAAGTTGTTTTAAAATGCTTTCTGCTGCTGATACAGTCATCCAAGGACTTTTACCTGGCTCGGTGCGAAAGTTGCAGTAGGTACAGCGATTAAAGCACTCGTAAGTGGGAACGATTGTATAAGCAGGGCTATAGGTAACTATGCGGGAATTATAAATTGGCATAACAAAAGAAGTCTAGCCTCAAGTCACTACTTATTCAGCAGCATAGGCAATTTTTCGGCATTCTCAAGCCAAAATTGTAGTTTCGGTCAAGCAACAGCGAAACCCAACAAACCTTTACCAGCTTCGGGTTTCGTTACCTTAACCCAAGCGATGTTTCCAGCCATTAATCTCCCATTTCCTCTGCACCTGTGCTTTTCTCGCGCAGACAAGCCCCCATCATCCGAAAAATGCCTAGTTGCAAAAAAAACTTTATGAAAGTACTTTACAAAACGAAATATTAGTTATAAGATAACAACAGGTAGAAAAACCTACCTGAACATTTAATACATACATCACAGCAATCATAAAAAAATGACCACAACCTTACAACGCCGCGAAAGCGCCAGCGTATGGGAACGGTTCTGCCAGTGGATCACCAGCACCGAAA
>CAXTNZ010000162.1:0-1088 GCA_964245695.1 uncultured bacterium
ACCCGAAGCATTTGAGCAACGCCTGATGCACATGCAAATAGTGCTGCAAAACCAAGACAACCGCGAACATGATTTGCTCGATTCTGATGATTATTACCAATTTCAGGGCGGTTTAACAGCTGCGGTACGTTCTGTACAGGGAAAGAATCCTCAAACTTATTTTGGTGATAATTCGATTCCAGCCAAACCGCGAGTCCGCCAATTAAAAGAAGAAATCGCACGGGTGTATCGTTCTCGCGTAGTTAATCCCAAGTGGATTGCGGGCGTGATGCGCCACGGTTACAAAGGAGCATTTGAAATGGCGGCTACGATGGATTATCTATTTGCGTATGATGCTACAGCAAAATGCGTGGAAGATTATATGTATCAGGGGATCGTAGAAACATATTTGGGCGATCCAGTCGTCTGTGCATTTATCCAGGAAAAGAACCCTTGGGCATTGCGTGATATTGCTGAGAGATTGTTAGAAGCACATAAGCGCGGTTTATGGCAGGATGTAAATATACAAACAATAGAAAATTTGCGAAACTTAGTTCATCACGCTGAAGCAGCGATTGAAGAAAAATAAAGAAAAACAGGTGTTTTAGGAAACAACTATGGAAAATCTAGCGTATTTACACCTCGCTTTTGTCTACGAGGAAAGCCCATCCAGTGAATTAGTTTCCCTTAGCTGTTTGTTAAAAAAAGCGGCAGCACCCGACTGGAAAAGGCTTTCTAGCAAGGCTTGGAGGTATATGCTACCCCTTGCAGTCACCGTATCTGTTCTCTCTGTTGTCGGCAGCGCCCTGGCACTTGAAAGAGGCGATCAAGGTCCTTCTGTTAGGAACCTGCAACAACAGTTGCAACGAACAGGATATTATCAAGCTCCGATGAGTCAAGTATTTGACTTCCCCACAGAGGATGCTGTCCGACGCTTCCAAAAATCTGCTGGTTTACCAGTAGATGGCATTGCCGGAGCCACTACTATGGAAAAATTAGAGGCTTGGCGTGCCCCTTCTGTAAATACACAAGCCAAAAAACCAGTTGTTATTAATACAGAAGCGAAAAAACCCACGCCTCAAACTACAGAAGCGAAAAAACCCACGCCT
>CAXTNZ010000162.1:1188-16391 GCA_964245695.1 uncultured bacterium
TACAGAAGCGAAAAAACCCACGCCTCAAACTACAGAAGCGAAAAAACCCACGCCTGAGAATACAGTCACTAGCAAACGCAGCAATCCCAACTTCCTTAGCAAAGGTGACGAAGGTGAAGACGTCAGAGTCCTGCAAGAACAGTTGCGAGTGGCAGGCTATTATTACGGTAACTCAACTGGCATATTTGGTCCGATTACCGTAGAAGCTGTCAAGCGGTTCCAACAAGCTTATAACTTAGACGCTGACGGTGTTGTGGGACCTGCAACACTACGCAAATTGCCGCCTAGTGGCGTTGGTTATGGAGAAGATGCTGCCAAACGAGCTAGTGATGATAAACTGCGGATCGGCGATCGCGGTGAGCCAGTTAGAGTTGTTCAAGAACAGTTGATCAAAGCAGGATATTTAGAGGGAGAGCCGAATGGCTACTATGGTCCCTATACGGCAGATGCTGTACGCAGATTTCAGGCAGCTAATTACTTAGCAGCAAGTGGCGTAGCCGGTTCCACTACCAGAGCCAAATTACATAGCTTAGTTAATACTGCTTCCAAGAGTGAGTTTGATGTCTTGGAAATACAAAGGCGACTACATGAGCGAGGTTTTTATAAAGGTTCTCTCAACGGTGTTATGGGGAATGACACTAAACAAGCGATTAAACAGGCACAGCAATTTTACGGGATCAGTCTGAATGACGTTAAAAGCGGACGCTTCTAGCATCCGCTTTGGTGTTGTCAATATAATTCCTCAATGAGTTGCTTACCCTCCATCACAGCAAGTGGAAATCACGCCCAAATTTCCTAATCTTAGTTGATGTAAGCGCTCCCCGATAAACTACCAAGTGCTAGAGCGGCATTAGTGACCTCTGGCACTTGGGACATACTGCATGAATTGCCAGTTGACAGTCGAGCAACTGATACCCTTCTTTTTGTGCCGTTTTTGCGCCAATTTTTAAAATAGAGTCGTTTTTGAACTCAATTGTCGCGTTGCACCTTACACAGATCAGGTGATGGTGGTGATGGGGGTATGGTTGGTTGAGTTCATAATGTTTATGTCCCTCTCCCAGTTCTAGTTCCCGCAAAATTCCCATCCTTGCCATCAACTTCAAAGTGCGATAAATAGTTGATAGGCTGATTCCTTCTCCTTCGACTTCTAATCTATGGTAAAGATCCTCGGCACTAAGATGCTCCCCTTGCGGAAGCTCCTGAAAAATGTGTAGAATTATTTCACGTTGGGGAGTTAAACGCCAACCGCGTTCGTTTAGTTCTGCTCTAAGTGAAGTAGCTGAGTAAATAGTCATACTAATGTTTCTCAACAAAGCTTGTTAGTTGAGAATATAACAAAAATTTTGAGCAATTTGCAACAATCATAACTTATTGCGAATATTTACTAAATGCTTAAAAACAAGTCAGGGGATCTTGATGGAAAGCAAAGTAATAAGCGATCGCTGCCCTAAACATGTCCTGAGAACAGAGTTAAGGCAACTTCGTTTGACTCAAATGCAAATAATTTCCGATAAACCAGAAAAAGGCGTGTGTAAAGGAAATACAACTAAGTCAGTTGTCCAGAGTCTAAGGTCAAAAGTCCAGGAGTCCAAAGTCCAAGGTCAAAAGTTCAGTAGAGTAAATAACTTTGACTCTTGACCATTGACTCTTGACTCTTGACCATTGACTCTTCACTCTTGACCATTAACTTTAACTCTTTACCATTGACTTTAACTCTTGAAAATTGACTCTTGAACCTTGACCATTAACTTTGACTCTTGACCCTTGACTAACTCAAAGACTCCAAGTAGTCGCGGATGAGGTTGCGACGCTTGGGTTGGCGCAGCTTTTGCAAAGCTTTGGATTCAATTTGCCGGACTCGTTCCCGCGATAAGTCGAGAGCGCGTCCAATTTCTGCTAAAGAATAAGGATGACCATCAGATAGACCAAAGCGCATGAGAATTACATCGCGCTCACGGCTAGTTAAATCTGACAAAAGATGCTGCAAGTCTCTTTGTAAAGATTCTCGCATTAACATCTCTTCTGGGGTAACACCGTCGGTTTCGAGCAATTCGCCTAACTCGGTGTCTTTATCTTTACCCACCTTAGTTTCTAGAGAAACAGAGCGAGGCACTCGTAACAAAACTTCCCGTACTTGAGCCGGAGTCATTTCTAACTCTACAGCTAAATCTTCCAAGGTTGGGGTGCGACCTTTTTCTTGGGCAATTTTGCGTTGAGCCTTTTTGATTTTGTTGAGCTTTTCGGTGATGTGGACAGGTAGGCGGATTGTGCGGCTAGAAGTAGCGATCGCCCGTGTAATTCCTTGACGAATCCACCAGTAAGCGTAGGTACTAAAGCGATAACCCTTGGTGGGATCAAACTTCTCGACTGCTCGCTCTAAGCCTAATGTGCCTTCTTGGACTAAATCCAACAATTCCAAGCCGCGATTTTGATACTTTTTCGCTACAGACACGACTAAGCGAAGATTAGCCTTAATCATGTGTTCTTTTGACTGGAGTCCTTGGGTCTTAACTTGCTCCAGTTCTTCCACTGTCATCTTGGCAATTTCTGCCCAGCGCCGTTTGCCCTCTGCCAAAGTCGGCTTGAGATCCGACAAGTTTATACCAGCAGTGGCTGCCCATCTTTCTAAAGACGGGCGATGTCCTAGTTCAGATGTCAAACGCTCCTGAACTTCTATTAACCGTTGATAAGGGGAAATTACTGCATCTCCTTGCTTGGCAGCACTAGCAAGTACTGTCCGCATCCGCAAGTAGCGCTGGACTTTTTGAGCTTCTGAAACCTCTTCATCCCGTCCTAACAACCGAACCCGACCAATTTCCTGAAGATACAGACGTACTAGGTCTGTGCTGCGACGGTTTGTGCTAGAAAAGCTAGCAGGCTCAACAGCTGCCGCCATTTCCAGTTCTTCCAGTTCCTCTATTGGCAATTCACTCTCATCAATCGTGAGTTCGGGGTCAAAAACCTGGGAGGACTCTTGGGTATCGTAGGCGGCATCTGCGTAAAAAGATGTTGCTGGCATAAGGATCGTCTCAATGGCTCCAGGTAACAATAGATTTTGGTCAGCTAATCAACTGTTGCTATTGTTCCCGTGATTAACGATGAACTAACACGGTAAAAGGTTCCGTTAGCAATTTTTTTTTGAAATAGCTGTACTGGTTTAATTTTACACAGTCTCTTGTAACTTGTTCGGCAGCTGAAATATGATTGAACCAATATCTATTCAAGTGTTCAGCTGGTCGTTAAATTAGCAACTACTTAGTCAAGATTTCCACCTGAATTTCTCTTGACTGTAACTTTTGTAACGTGGTATAAACATAGGTCAGTGAAAATTACGTTTATCATACGCATAGTCCTATCTACATAGGTATCTGAGTGGTTTCCTGAAGATTTACCAATTTTTCACCCTTAGATTATTCGTAATGGATAATTGCTGATGGGTAGTGGTTAGTGGTACTTTTTGACGACTAACCACTAATCAATTGTAAATTTATAAAAGTTAATAGCTGTATTCTGGCTTGATATCTCGCAGCATCAGTTCATCGAGCGCTTGTTGGGGTGTGACTTCACCCTGGAGTAAACGATAAACTTGCTCGGTAATCGGCATAGATATATTTCGCTGCTTGGCTCGTTGCATCAAAACTTGGCAAGTGTTGACTCCCTCTGCGGTTCCTTCTAACTGAGCGAGAATTTCTGTAAGTGTCTTACCACAAGCCATTTGGTAGCCAACTTGGTAATTGCGACTTAAGGGGCTGTTACAGGTTGCTAGCAAGTCGCCTAAACCGGACAAACCATAAAATGTTTCTGTCTTGGCACCCCAGAAGTTGCCAATGCGAACCATTTCTGTTAGACCACGAGTGACTAAAGCGGCTTTGGCGTTGGTTCCCAGTTGCAATCCATCACACACACCAGCTGCGATCGCTATCACATTCTTTAATGTACCCCCCAGTTCTACTCCCAAGGGGTCGGAATTCGTATAAACTCGGAAACGACTTGAGGAAAATACCAACTGCACTAACTCAGCAGCATCTTTACTTCTGCTAGCTACTACCGTTGCTGCTGGTAATTCTAGTTGAATTTCTTTCGATAAATTCGGTCCCGACAAAACAACTACTGCATTGTTGGGAAAAGTTTCTTGCCAAATTTGCGATGGTGTGCATGTAGTTTCCGGTTCCAAACCTTTTGTCGCAGTCACAAAAACCGCTTTTGGTGGAATCGCTAAACCCTGTAATTGTGTTGCGACTTCTCGTACTCCTTTCATGGAAATCGCCGAAACAATCATATCGGCATTTTCTACAACTTCCGCCAAAGATAGCGAACCATTACGCGACCAAATATTTACCTGATGACCGTTTGAAGAGGCGATCGCGGCTAAACCAGTCCCCCATGCACCCGCACCGAGAACAGCAATTGATTTTGAATTAGTCGATTTTAGATTAGTCAACTTTGGATTTTAAGTTTTCGTGGTGGGTTAAACGCTACACCACACCAGCTTGAAAAATCTGGTTTGCAGTGAGGTTCAAATCGGGAAAGGTTTGGGATACAATGCGATCGTTTTCTCGAAACTTGATTATTTCATATTCCCCATCAACCAAGTTACAGACAGAAATTGTCGGTTGTTTGGGGTTGCCGATAAAATTACGTCCACCCAACGCAGCGTAATCTACTATCCAGTATTCAGGTATGCCCATCTCTTCATAATCAGCATACTTTAGGTAGTAATCGCTGCGCCAGTTGGTTGATACAACCTCGACAATCAAAGGAATTGAGGCATTATCGCTGACTGTCGATTCTTTTTTCCACAACTCTTCATTATTTAGGTTGGCACGGTTTAGCACTAACACATCTGGGAAGTAACCAGAATCTTTTTCAAAAGGTCGAACTATGGCTTGGTTGGGGATAAAGTAGGGGAGGTCTAATCGGTCGATTGCAACACTAAGCTTTATCGTTAAAAAACCTGTTACTTCTTCATGTTCTCCTACTGGTTGTGACATCTCAACAATTTCCCCATTATGAAGTTCGTAGCGTACTCCCGAATTTTCCGGTAGGCGATCAACAAATTCCTCGAAGGTTATTAGCTTGGGTAAGGCTTGGGTCATAGGTTTTGAGAATTATTGCTTTAAAAATATTATCTCTAATCTAGAGGACTGCGGACAGCTTTGCCGCCACGATTAAGAACGTGAGTATAAATCATCTTAGAGTGATTTTTTGGTTTGATGCGTAAATGGTGTGGGCTAAAATAGCCTCTGTGCCTGGTATCAAGTAAGCTGTGAATATAGATTATTGAATTATGGAGGCACTCCCCATGACACTAGCTGAAGTGCTGCCTGCCGTCCGACGGCTTTCTGCGATAGAAAAACTCAAACTGATTCGGATTTTGGCGGAAGATTTGGACGTAGCAGAGGACATTTCACCCTTAGAACCTTTCAAAACCTATAACCTGCCGACTCCATACGATAGTTTTGGGGCAGGTGCAGTTTTAATGGAAGCACTCAAGCGGTCAGATGCAGATCAGTGATAACCTATGCGATTCCAGTATTCCATCACTAGCCCAACTCAAAACGAGTTTGACAGCCTGCCAAGACTTCCACTGGTATTACGGCGAGGTGATCGGAGCGTTGAAGCGATGGGCTTGGTAGATAGCGGAGCGACAGTTAATGTCTTATCTCATGAACTCGGTCTTCAGTTGGGTGCTGTTTGGGACGATCGCAAAGCCATTATTCAGTTAGCAGGTAATCTTACTAATCAGCTAGCAATGCCCTTTTCCGCAACTGTTGAAATTGGAGATTTTGCACCAATTGAGTTAGTGTTTGCTTGGGTACGCAGTCCGAATGCACCACTGATTCTCGGTCAAACCAACTTTTTTCTTGAGTTTGATGTTTGCTTCTATCGTTCCAAGTCAGAGTTTGAAATCAATCCGAAATCGTAGACAGCAAGCGGGAGCAATGCGGTGCAGCCGACGGTGTAGAGTCCTTTGTTTGGGTTCTTTGAGATTATTAGCGGCGGCTGACCTGTGACGTTATAAAGCGCGATACTCCCGTAGAAAGGGGAGTAAGCCCGATCGCCCCATACCCAAAAACTAAACTAAATCCTCACTCCTCACCCTTTGGATATCGTTGCATCAATTCCCTGACTTCCTCAGCATGATAAGAGCTTCTTGTCAAGGGTGAGGAAACAACTTGTAAAAATCCGATTTCTTCGCCGAAAGCTTTCCAAGCGGCGAATTGTTCTGGATGAATGAAGTTATCTACTTTCAGATGTTTTTGACTGGGTTGGAGGTATTGTCCAATTGTCAAGATATCGCAGTCTACATCTCGTAAATCCTGCATACAGGCGCGGATTTCTTCGTCGGTTTCACCGAGTCCAACCATGATACCGGATTTGGTGTAAATTTTCGGTGCAAGTTGACGCGATCGCCTGATTAATTCCAACGTCCTGTCATAATTACCTTGGGGACGCACCCGGCGATATAAACGTGGAACTGTTTCTGTATTGTGGTTGAGAACTTCTGGCGTAGCTTGTAAAATGATCGCCAAAGCATCCCAGTTAGAGCACAAATCAGGAATTAGCACCTCAATTGTGGTGTGAGGTGAAACGGTGCGAACTCCTTCAATACAACGGACAAACTGAGACGCACCACCATCGGGTAAATCATCTCGGTTTACAGAAGTGATGACCACATGATTTAAGTTCATGCGGCGGACAGCTTCCGCTAATCGTGCTGGTTCCGTGGGATCTAGAGCTTGGGGTTTTTTCTCAAAATCGATATCACAGTAAGGACAGGCGCGTGTACAAGCAGGTCCCATAATCAAAAACGTCGCCGTACCAGCGCTGAAGCACTCACCAATATTTGGACAGGATGCTTCCTCACAAACTGTGTTGAGGGCTAAATCCCGCAAAATTTCTTTAACGTTACCGACGCGCTCCCATTGAGGCGCTTTTACCCGCAACCAGTCTGGTTTAACACTCACAATCCGCTTTCACTGCTTGAGATATACATGCGTTTATCGTAGCAAGCTTCATGCTTGTTGGATGTATTTATAGATGCGGCGTTGTAAATAAGTTTTACTTGTGGTAGTTTTATAGTGATGTGGGTAAATTATCGGGATGTAGCGCAGCTTGGTAGCGCACTTCGTTCGGGACGAAGGGGTCGCTGGTTCGAATCCAGTCATCCCGATTACTACATGTCGATTATCTTATGTGTAGGCATAATTATATTATCCGACACAAAGAATTGAAAAGAACCGCCTAAGTTTAAGATTCTAAAAGTTCACTGAGGACGACGACAGTAAACCTGGAACATTACGCAAGCCTTTATCGTTAGTAAGAAATTGGTTGCAATTTACAGACAAGGCTGTAGCAGCATGAATCGCATCCGGTGTTTTTAGATTAGTAGTAGCTCGAAGATTTGCTGCTTGTCTTAGAATAGATTGGCTAATAGGAACAAGCCGTATTTCTGATGAAACTAGCAACTGTTCATAAGCATTAATTAAAAGGGTATCAGCATTTCGCAAAGGCATGACTAAAGACTCCATTAATATAAGTTCACTGCTGATAATTTCAATTTCACCCGTTTGTAGTTTGAACCACAAGGGTTCTAGTAATAGTAAGTATTCAGGGAATTTTTCTACACTATAAATAACAATTGATGTATCTACATAGACCAAGCTAGATGCTGGAATGTTTAGCGTTCCCATGATTCTCGTTCCTCTTGAAGATACTTGTCTACTTCTTCAGGAGTCTTAAAAAGTCGCTTTCCAGGTAACTCATTGAGTATGTCTATTACAGAACGTCGTTTGACTTCAGCTTTTTCTGGCAAAATGACGAAGACATCGACGGTATCACCGATCGCAGCTTCTGAAACTTGAATTTCTATCTTGTTTCCTGGTAAAACTTTGGCTGTAATGTGTAAAGCGGGTTGCATAATTTTTTCCTCTGTCATGTTTAAATCATAGTTTACTAACTTGAGCTTTGATCCCGAAATGAGCGTTCAGGGCATTTTCGGGACGGGTGCAAGATATAAGATAAAATAGCTTGATGTGTAGCGTCGTAGAAGCATTCCTATTAGGAAAATAATAAAGTCAGAAAAATTAGACTAAAGCTTCGCTGCAAATAATCATGGGGATGGGATTTGATAGTGCAGACAAACTATTATTATTCGACCAATCCTTCATATTATGCTGTTGATAAATCTGCACCAGATGCTTAAATAAACTCTCACCTGTTATACCATTGCGTCGCAGCGTATTTAACTCGCGGTTAATAGCTTGAGTCATAGAACCGCGAAATGTTTTTTCTAAAATGTTAATTTTTTCTTTTTTGTTACGCGAAGTTGCTGTTAATAAACAACAACGTTTACCAGTTGCTAAAAATGCTTCTAATACTTTATATCGCTGGGTGGAATTATTTCGTAAGTTGTGGCTTTCGTCAATTAATATAAAGTCTCTATTCTTATATTTGAAATCTTCTAGTAGAGACGCGAAATACGAATCTACATTATCTTTGTCTTCCTTGAGCATCCCCATTGAAAGAATGCGAGCATTTAGTTGGTAAACTTCGTTGTAACGTTCCCACATTTCTACCAGTGTAGCTGGACAAATAATTAAGGGACGGGCGCGTTCTGTTTGTTCAAATCTTTTAACAATTGCTGCGCCAATAAAGCTTTTACCTAGCCCGACCACATCGGATACAAATGCACCGCCATAATCTCGAATATTTTGCACAGCATGATTAACTGCGACTTTTTGAAAGTCTGCTAATTGTTTAGTAATTTCATCTTCTAAAATAATCTCTTTTGGGTTCGTATCTTCTAAGCGGTCTTTAACTAAAGCATAAAGAGTTTTCATATAAATGTCATAGGGACGTAGGGAAATTACCGCCCATGACTGCTGCATTTCGTGCATTAAAGTTTCATTAAAATCTTCCGCTTCATCCCAAAGTTCATTAAACCAATGTGTTAATTCTAGATGATTATCGTTGCCATGAATTATGACATTGAGTTCGGTATTATGGGTGATGCCAGAAAGGGTAAGATTAGATGAACCAACAATAGCAATTCCTTTTTCTGCACGTTCTAAAGGTTTACCTTTGCTATCAAAAACAGCACCGTAGTCAAAAATATAAGCTTTGGCGTGTAATGTTCCTTTGGTGTAAACTCGCACATGAAGCCTTTTTTCTTCAATCATTTGCACTAGATTTCTTACTAGTGTTTCGGCTTCATCGGTTTGATCCATTAATTCTATACTAGAACGGATATTGGCTGCTGTAACAAGCGCCATCCGTTTTACTTCGGTGCGTTTGGGATAAGTTTGTTCTTCGATTTTATCGGTAATTAGTTCTAATCGTCGGTATCCTTGGGCGATTTGTTCGATGGTTTCGCGGTTGGAGGTGTTACCAATTAGTAGGCGTAATTCTTTGATATTGGTGAGGCGATCGCTAATAGCGGTAAAGCCGGAAAGAAAGAAGTATCCAACAGCGAAATGAGCGGCTGATGATGAGTCGAGAATGCAGTTAATTTGGTCTACTAATTTTTGCTTGCGATTATCAACTATGTCATGGTGAGGCATGATAATTATATTTTTATAACATCTTCGTAAATTTCTGCCATTGTTAGTGTTAAGTTTACAGATTCTAAGCGCACTTTATCATCGTTGTTATTTAAAGTTTGCACTGACCAATTACTTTGAGAGTCTTTGCGATAAATTTATACTTGAATTTTGTCTTGAGAAACTAATACATATTCCTGCAAGCTTTCTAATGTTTGATAATTTAGGAGTTTTTCTCGTCTGTCGATAGTTTCTGTGCTTGGTGATAGCACTTCTATAATTAAGCAGGGATAATTTAAGAAAAAGCGGTCTTGGTCGTCGGGGTCGCAGGTGACAATGACATCAGGATAGTAAAATATGCTTTTACGTTGACTGGCTAGTTGTATCCTGACCTTCATATCAGCCATGAAGACACTACAGGAACCACCCCGCAGGTGGGAACGGACTCTACTAGCAATATTTAAGGTAATTGTATTGTGTTCCTTGCTACCGCCAGACATGGCGAATACTTGACCACCAAGGTATTCGTGGCGAATTTCGCTGGTTTGTTCTAGTTGCAGGTATTCTTCAACGGTGAGTGGAAATTCATAATTCATAATTCATAATTCATAATTCATAATTCATAATTCATAATTCATAATTTAGGAGTTGGGAGTTAGGTTTTACCTTTCTGTTTGAGTTTAGTAATAGAGGTGACTAAGATTTTGCCGATTTCGTTTGCTTCTTGTAATAAGTTGTCAAACTTTTTCAATTCTACTGTTTCTGATTCTATTAAAATTTCTAACCAGTACTGAGTCTCTCTACATTCCTTTAAGCTAATTTGCAGCTTATGAATAAAATCAGCGTTAGATTCTGCACTTTGCGCTTCTCGGACATTTGCCCCAACAGAAGTGCCACTTCTTAACAATTGTTTACCTAATGTACGACATATACCTGGATTTTCATCCAGATAAGCGCAAGCCTTAATTATTCTAATTGCAAACTGTTTAGTTCGTTCTGCAATTGATATCTGATTATTTTGTTGCATTTTTATCTTCCCACAATTATGAATTATGAATTAGTAATTATGAATTATTACAGTCCATAAAGTGCGGCGACGCGATCGCTATGAACTTCAGGAAAGTTTTTCTTCAGAGTAGGCTTAATATCTTTGAATAATTCCATTCGTACATAAGGCGGATTCGCCACAATAATATCAAACCCACCATCGGCAATAACTTCTGCAAATTCTACAGCCCAATCGAAGCCAGAGATTTGATTACCACCATGCGTTAACAAAGCAATTTCTGTCTTAAAATTGGTAATTTCTTCTTCTAACTTCTTCTTTTCACCTCCTTGATGCGCTCTCATATATAGAGCTTTGGCTTCTCTATATTTACGAACTATTTCATCTCTAATTGCTCCTACACCTCCTTGAGGTTTGGGAGCAATCAATGCTGTGCGTAGCTGTTCACCTTCGCTAACGGTAATGCGCCGAAAAAGTTTGCGTTTATCGGGTGTTTCGTCGTATTTGACGTTGAGAAAACGCCACTGAGATTGCTGTTGATTAGAAAAGATAAATAGCGCGTAGGGATTATCTTGTAAAAGTGAATTAACAACTTCTCTTTCTTGCTGTCTTGATAAGTATTCTGACTTCAGTTGTGTGTAAATGACGCGAAAATCTTTTCCTCCAGTCGCCAGCAGCAATGGGTCGTCCAAAACTTGTTTGGAAATTCTGTCATTCCAGCCCCGACGCGAAAGCGGTTTACTTTCACGGTCGTAGTTTAGGTGACTCCAAAATAGTTTTTTCAGCGCTTCAAGACTATGAAGTTTTTGCAGCGAATTGAGACAATTGTAGATAGATTCTTGCAATTCCAATGTCAACTACCTAAAAAAGCTAAAAGACAAAATTAGCTCTTAGGTGGCTATTTGTCCCTCCGAAATATCACCAAATTCCCAACTATTTTGTATTATCATATCGGTGAAATTAGCGAAGACACTAGATTGAAATTTACTGTAAACAAATTTATCTATATGAAAAAAAATAGCAGTAAATTTACTTATAGTAGTAGTTAAGCTCGGTATATATAATGATGTGAGTAATTCCGAGACTCTTAACTATCTGCTGCGAAGCGATCGCTTTTCCCAATCTGGTAGTAAGGTAGTTTGAGGGTGTAGCGTTGTAGGAACCTAACATGAGCCAAGCAAAAGTTGCAGTCGTTGTCGGTGTTGGTCCAGGATTAGGAAGTGCGATCGCTCACAAATTTGCAAGTGAAAATTTTGCAGTGGGATTGATCGCAAGAAACGCTGACCAACTTAGCGAAATTCAAAGCGAAATTCAAGCTGGTGGGGGGACGGCTTTGATTTTTCCGGCTGATGTGAGTAGCGCTGCATCTATAAAAGATGCGTTTGCAGAGATAAAATCGCAACTTGGTGCCCCGGAAGTTCTAGTTTATAATGCTGGAGCTTTTAAAATGGCTGGTATTCTAGAACTTACACCAGAGCAATTTGAGAATAGCTGGAAAGTTAATTGTTTTGGCGCTTTTCTCGCCGCACAGCAAGTTTTACCCGCGATGGTAGAACAAGGTAGGGGAACTATTCTGCTGACAGGTGCTACTGCTGCACTCAAAGGTTCTGCCCGTTTTTCTGCATTAGCGGTGGGTAAATTCGGCTTGAGGGCGCTGGCGCAGTCTTTGGCGAGGGAATTTGGTCCCCAAGGAATTCATGTGGCTCACATCGTCATTGATGGTATGATTAACACTGAAAGAGTGCGGGGAATGGCATCACAAAGGGAAGAACACACGCTACTTTCACCACAGGCGATCGCTCAAAATTATTGGCAACTCTACAACCAAGATGCAACCGCCTGGACTTTAGAACTTGATTTGCGACCTGCTGTAGAAAAATTTTAGTTTTTTGTTACACTTACAAGCGATTAGTCAACTACTGCACGGCAGATAATCCATTAATCATCACGTAGGACAGACATGCAAACATAGTCTGCCAATTGGCAGACTTTTTTATTTGCCAGTCGCTTATACCCTTTAATGAAGGAAGTCAGCGTTGGATGTCAAATAAACCACCGCTTACCGGATATTCGGTCGTTAAGATGGTATTTGATTTATACGACAACGCTTTCTTTGTTAAAAAATCTCAGGAGAAAAGTAATGGCACAAGCAAAAAATGGTGATACCGTAATGGTTCACTACACAGGCAAATTGACAGATGGGACAGTATTTGATTCTTCTACTGAACGTGACCCTTTGCAGTTCACCATAGGTGCGGGAGAAATCATTCCCGGATTTGAACAAGCGGTTTTGGGGATGAACACTGGCGAATCAAAAACTACAAAAATTCCCGTAGAAGAGGCTTACGGTTCACATCGTCCAGAAATGGTAGTAGAAGTTGAGCGCAACCAAATGCCGCCAGAAATGGAGCCAGAAGTAGGTCAACAGTTGCAAATTCAGCAACCCTCTGGAGAAATTATTCCAGTTACAATCACGGATATCTCTGATTCTACGGTGATTTTAGATGCGAATCATCCCTTAGCTGGAGAAGACCTAATCTTCGAGATCGAACTTGTGGATATCACCGCTTAAAAATTTTATTTCCCTCTAGGCTAGAATCTCAGTTGAAGTGAGGATGGTGGAAACGCTCCTCTTACTCTTGGTTGAACCTTAAGTGTTAAGGTTCAACGCAATTATGTATAAAGTTAATGCCTATAGCCGCCACACTTTATTTATCTTCATTTTTCGGATTTTCTGAGGCACGTGTTTCAGTTTGTTGGAAAGCATCTACCGGACGCTGGTCAGAAACAAGGACTAATTCTTTCTCTGTGTTAGATTTATTACCCCATTGATCTAAAACATCTTTAATTAAGACTTCTTGCACCCAAATTTTAGCGACAACAGTCAAGGGTAGCGCTAAGAATAATCCCAGAAAGCCAAAGAATGTGACAAAGAAAAGTTGGGCAATTAAGGTAACAGCTGGTAGTAATGACACCTGACGTGCCATGACAACAGGCGTGATGAAATTACTTTCTGTCTGCTGAATAACAAAGTAGAGAGCCAATACAGCGAGGGGTTTCCAAGGTGTATCTAAAAGTGCGATCGCCATTGCTGGGATTACACTCATTGTTGGACCAAGGTTGGGAATCAAGTTCAAAAATCCTGCCAAAACTCCTAATGCCAGCGCCGCTTTTACACCTAAAATTGATAAGCCAGTTACACTTAACAATCCCACTACACTCATAGCAATGAAAGCGCCTACTACCCATCCTTCCAATGAGACTTCACATTTATCCAAAATCCCATCCACCCGTCGCCGATAAAATGAGGGAAACAACCGTACAAATACTTTGCGGTAAGCTGGGGGATCGGCTAAAAACATTCCTGTTAAAACTAACACCAGCAAAATTTTTAAAACTACTTCTAAAGTGCCAGAGACAAGGGTAAAAGAACTTCCTAGTGCGCGATTTATTAACGGTTGTGCTTGTTGGATTAGACTATTTACATCTGGTATATATGGTGTCAGTTGAGTCGGAATGCGAGTTTCTGCTTGGTCAAGCCAACTATTAAGGCGTTGAAACCCCTGGGGAACCCGAAGGGTCAGTTCTTGGAATTGCTGTGTAAAAGGCGGTACAATCAGCCAGAAAAAGCCCACGACGACCGCAAGAAAAATCCCCACCGATAGAATCACGGCAAGTCCACGTCCCATCCCCATGCGTTGCAAACGTTTCGCCAACCGATTTAAGGTGGTGGCTAATACAACTGCGGCAAACATCAGTAAAAGTACTTCCCTTATTTGCCACAATATGTATAACGAGATAACGAGGGCGATTAAGCCGATCCATTGTCCTAGATTCACAGGCTGACTCCCATCATGTTGGCGAGATGCGTTTTCCATTCAATGCAGCTAGATTAGCTGATTTTGGCAACTTTCGCCTGTATCTTGGGACTGGGGGACTGGGGGAGTGGGAGGAGTGGAGGAAGTGAACAATTATTTTTCTCCATCTCCCTCATCTCAAGAAAGCTCCCCCTCTCCCTATCCCCCCCTCTCCATGTTTTTGTATCTTTACAAACTGCTGCCCTTATTTCTCTATCCTCTAGGGCTAGCGTGTTTGCTAATGCTGGTAGCTTTAGTGACCTTGTGGAAACGACCTCGCTGGGCGGCAGCGCCGATCGCGCTGGCGCTGATTGTCTTGCTAGTGGGAAGTAATGCTTGGGTTTCGCGCTCCTTGGTGCGATCGCTGGAGTGGCAAAATATCCCCTCTGCTGAACTTCCAAATGCAGAAGCAATTGTCGTCTTGGGTGGTGCAACAAAACCAGCTTTTCCACCACGCCCATCGGTAGATTTATCTGAAGAGGGCGATCGCGTTCTCTACGGTGCCCAGCTTTACCAGCAAAAGAAAGCTCCCATAATACTTGTTGCCGGTGGTCGCATTGATTGGCGCGGCAGTGGACCTTCAGAGTCGGCGGATATGGCAGCGATTCTTACCCAGATAGGTGTACCGACAGAAGCGATTTTACAAGAACCATTATCACTCAACACTTATGAAAATGCGGTAAATGTCAGGAAAATCCTTGATGCCCGTGGCATTCGCCGGGTGTTACTGGTGACTTCTGCGATGCATATGCCGCGATCGCTCCTCATTTTCAAGCGTCAGGGAATTGCAGCAATTCC
>CAXTNZ010000163.1:0-2658 GCA_964245695.1 uncultured bacterium
ACAGAAGGTGGGCTTGAAGGCACATAGTTTATTTTCTGTCAATGCGTAAGTCCTAAAATAATCGCTCTTTTAAGCTAGAGTAAAACTTTCTGCTATGAGCCGCGATGCTTTGGTAGTTGGAATTAATACATATAATTACGCTCGCTTGACGAAACTATCAGCGCCTGCACAAGATGCAGAGGCGATCGCTCAACTGTTGGAATCCGGCGAGTTTAAGGTCAAGCGTCTACCTGGGGTTAAGGATAAGCAGAATAACACGATTCGCGTTGGAAAGACAACTCAAGTTACTTTGACTCAGTTAGAAGAGGCGATCGTCCAATTATTTAAGCCAGAGGGCAGAAATATTCCCGACACGGCACTTCTGTATTTTTCCGGGCATGGACTGCGTAAAGACCGAGGCATTCAGGAAGGGTATTTGGCTACCAGTGATGTCAACCCCGATTTAGGCAACTGGGGTATTCGCTTAAAATGGCTGCGGGAACTATTGCAAGAAAGCCCAGTACGGCAACAGATTATTTGGCTGGATTGTTGTTATAGCGGTGAATTGCTGAATTTTGGTGAAGCTGATCCGGGGGATAGGGGAAAAGGACGCGATCGCTGTTTTATAGCAGCTTCACGAGAATTTGAGGTCGCTTATGAAGCGATCGATAGTAAGCATAGCGTGTTGACAGAGGCTCTATTGCAAGGGCTTGACCCCAGACGACATTCCGGCACATGGGTGACAAACTACACTTTAATTGACGTTCTCAATCAGCGTTTGCAGGCATTTCCCCAGAGTCCCATATTTGCTAACTCCGGTGGTGCAATTAACTTAACGCGCACTTCGCAAGCACCGAACCCTGATAGTAATTCAGTTGTTACAACGACTTGCCCTTATCGCGGGTTGCAATACTTTGATTGTACAGAGGAAGATGCTAAGTATTTCTACGGTAGGGAAGCGCTCACTGACCAGTTATTAGAAAAAGTGCGTGTAGGGAATTTCCTTGCCGTGTTGGGAGCTTCAGGAAGTGGTAAATCTAGTGTTGTCAGGGCAGGATTACTTTATCAGCTTACCTTGGGGCGGCGGTTGTCGGGTAGTGACACTTGGCAAATCAGGATTTTTCGACCGGGTGAGCATCCCGTTGAAAGTTTAGCACGAGCCTTTTTGGATTCGGGGTTATCAGATATTGACCGAGCATCCCAGTTAGCAAAAGCTGAGGAATTGATTGCTAAGAGTTCTGTTGGTTTAGGACAACTGATCGACGTTGCTGACACCAAGCGAGTCATAGTGATGGTGGATCAGTTTGAAGAAGTTTTTACTCTGTGCAAAGACATCGGCAAACGACAGCAGTTTTTTGAATGCTTGCTGGATGCGTTGCAGCGGTGTGGTGATAAACTCTGCTTGGTGCTGACGATGCGGGCAGATTTTTTTGGCAAGTGTGCTGAATATGGCAAACTAACACAGCAGATTCAGGAAAATCTGGTGACGGTGACGCCAATGACAGAGGAGGAGTTGAGACAGGCAATTACCGAACCAGCGAAACAGGTAAGTTTGCAAGTCGAGCCTGAGCTAGTTAACCAGATGATAGTCGATGTGGAAGGTTCACCGGGAAGTTTGCCGTTATTACAGTACACGTTAACTGAGCTTTGGCAGCAACGAAGCGAGGAAAAGTTAACAGTTTTGGCTTACACGCGGTTGGGTGGGGTGAAGGGAACGCTGCAAAAACGCGCCACTGAGATTTATGAGAGTTTGTCACCAGAAGAACAGTTAGCAGCAAAGCGGATTTTTCTAGAACTGACACAGTTAGGAGAGGAAACCGAAGATACTCGCCGGCGGGTTTTGCTACAAGATTTGGTTACATCGCAGCAATCAAATAATGTAGAGCGGGTGATTCAAAAGCTAGCGGATGCGAAGTTAGTTGTGACCAGTACCTTGATTGAAAAAGGAGCAGAATCAGCTAAAGTGGCGGTGGTGGATGTTGCCCATGAAGCACTGATTCGCCATTGGTCGCTGTTAAGAAAATGGCTGGATGAGAACCGAGATAAGTTAAGACAAAAGCGCAAAATTGAAGCGGCAGCAGAGGAGTGGCGAGAAAAGCGGAAGGCAAAGGATTATTTGCTCCAGGGAAAACCTTTGCAAGATGCTAAGGCATTTCAGAAGCAGCAAGATGGAAATCTAGCGTTATCTAACCTTGCGGAAGAGTTTATTAGCAAAAGCTTGAAACAAAGGTGGGTTAGTTCACTCAAAACTGCCAGTCTTCTAACAATTCCGATTTTGGTTGTCCTTTTTGCTGTTGTCCCATATCAAAGACAGCAAAGCTACGACAGAGCTTGGGAAGTTATTAGAAGTCAAGATAAAAAACAAGGAAAGCGTGCAGCACTGGAGTTGCTGACAGAGGGATGTTGGGAAACAAAGCAATTGCAATGGATAATTCCTAGTAATGTTACATTTCTATTGTTTGGAGGGTGTCCTAGTTTTATTGGTGAAGACCTCAGGGATGCCAACCTCAGGGATGCCAAGCTCATCGGTGCCGACCTCAGCCGTGCCAACCTCAGCGGTGTCAACCTCAGCCTTGCCGACTTCAACGCTGCCAACCTCAGCCTTGCCGACCTCAACGATGCCGACCTCATCGGTGCCAACCTCAACGATGCCGACCTCAGCGGTGCCAACCTTAGGAA
>CAXTNZ010000163.1:2668-16356 GCA_964245695.1 uncultured bacterium
TTTACAACATAAAAACAAAATTCCCTGAGAATTATGACCCTGGTAGCCAGCTAATGCGGTTAATTGCTCCTGGTGTTAACCTCAGTGGTGCCAACCTTCGCTTTGTTGACCTTAGTCATGCCGACCTCAAAGATGTTAACCTCAGCAATGCCGACCTCAAGTTTGCCAACCTCAAAGATGTTAACCTCAGTAATGCCGACCTCAGGGGTGCCGACCTCAGGGGTGCCGAAAACCTGACTCGTGAGCAAGTTAAATCTGCCAAGAATTGGGACAAAGCAATATACGATGAGGAGTTTCGCAAACAGCTAGGGTTGAAGTAGATCGCGTTTTATTTGGGATAATTTTGGAAGTGCAAAGCTTGTGCGACGAGAGTCGTTTGCCTATCCTAATATTTATAATCCCCCATTAATCCCGAAACCTATGAGTATCATTATCTCGGATGAAGTATTGCAAACAACCCAAATGTCAGAGGCTGAGTTGCTGACTGAAATTGCTATTATGCTGTTTCAAAAGGAGAAATTTACTTTAGGTCAAGCAAGCCGTTTTGCAAAAATTAATCAACTCCAGTTTCAACGATTACTTGCAAGTCGTCAAATACCTTTGCACTACGATATTGCTGAACTCAGGGAGGATGTCAAAAGTTTGTCAGCAAATAATTGGCGATGATTATAGTTAGTGATACATCACCTATTAGTAATTTAGCTGCAATTGGTCAGTTAGAATTATTGCAAAAACTTTACGGCAATGTAATTATTCCTACAGCAGTTTATCAGGAGATTCTTCACTCTAGTGATACAGACCCGGCTGTTTTAGCAATTAAATCAGTACATTGGATTCAAAAAAAGCAGTATCACGAATAATACTTTGTTTCAAACTTTACAGAATAATTTAGACATCGGTGAGGCTGAAGCGATTACCCTTGCTGTGGAATTAAATGCCGATCGCTTAATTGTAGATGAACGAAGAGGTAGAAAGGAAGCAATTAGGTTAGGTCTTCGGGTAACTGGAATATTGGGTATATTGCTAGCAGCCAAACAACAGGGATTAGTTTCATTCATACAGCCATTATTAGACGATTTGATTGCTAATGGCTTCTGGATTCGGGAAGAATTGTATGCAGAATTACTACAATTAGCCGGAGAGTAAAGCGATGTCCAAAGTTTAGGCGATCGCTCAACTATCATCTTCTGGGAAAAGAGTATCAAGGTCACGATATCCACTCAAAACCCGCTCAATCTCAATTCCATCTTCAATTGAGCGATAAAAAATTATGTAATTGCCAATCGAAAAACCTTTTAATGAGGGTGCAAGATAATCGAAACTGCGTCCCATATTTGGAAAATCGGCTCAAACCTTGCACTTGGTGCTCGACAGCATCAACAAAGCGAGTTGCTGCTTGTGGATTTTCACGAGCAATAAATTTGTTAATTTCCTTAATATCAAGTCTTGCTTGGACAGTAAAAACGTAGCGACTCATTGCTTATCTTGAGATATGAAGCGAATATCTTCACGTAATTCTCTAAATACCTCTTCACCATCAATCACATCAGCGGGATCGCCTTGTTCTATACCAACGGCGATTTCCTTGCGAAGCGCTTCGAGTCGCATTTCACGCACTTTGTCGCGTTCTTCTAAAAGCCGCAATGCTTCTCGAATAACTTCACTCGCAGACAAGTATCTGCCACTTTTGACCTTTTCGTGAACTAACTGCTCAAGCTCAGGTGTAAGCGATACGTTCATGAGTTCGTTGTGCTGATTTGAGTTTATAGCTTTGATTCTGCCACTTATAGCAAAGATTGTCAAAGTTTGTTATCGTGTTAAGCAATAAAAATGCGTAGATTTAAAGCCGTTTTCTTGCAAATGTTACTTCTAACTCTCCAGTAATGCGATTCTTGCGGAACGCTACGCGATCGCTATTTGGTTGATCAAGAGTTCAGGCGTAGACGCAATGCGGCTTGTCGTAGACATCGCTTGCTGGAATGTTAGGATCGCCAACAAAATGAGGTGTAAAACAGATGAAAGCGATCGAAGTTACTGGCAAAATTGACCAAGAGGGAAATCTGGTTTTGGATGAACCAATTCAGGGAAACACTTATCCTCATTAGGTTCGGGTGATTGTCTTGGTTCCAGAAGAGGCAGAAGCGGAAGAGGTTGACCCAGATGATACACCCATTGAGGAGATTAAAGCCAGCTTGAGAAGAGCCTTACATCAGGCAAAAATCGGGCAAACTAGACCAATTAGTGAGATGTGGGATGGGATTGATGCAGAGTGATAATGCGGTTTCAGTTCGATTTTCTGATGAGTTCGTAGGGTGTCTTATGCCTTCGGCTAACGCACCTTTAATTTTTTAGGTAAATGAACCACATTATTTTTATCTCACCCAAAGTCGAGGCAGCGCGTTGCGGGGGTTCCCCCCGTTGTAGCGACTGCCGTCGCAGAGACGCAAAGGAAGAAATGAAGAAATAAGAGTGTGGTCTAAATACATGAAAATTGCTGTAAAATCGTCAAGAGATTATGCGATCGCCTTCACGATACAATAATTGGCGGTAACATTTCTAAAACCACAATCTGCAAATCAGCAAACTGTAAAGGCGAAATTCTTGCATCTTCACCTAAAATCACTTTGCTTTGATAGCCTTCTTCATTCGGTTCTCGAAACACATATAATTGACGATTGACTACATCTAGCACCCAATAATCTGCAATTCCTGCTTGTGCGTAAGCTTTACCTTTTGTTTCACAGTCAAATTTCAAGCTGCTATCGGCTATTTCAATGATTAAATAAACCTCGCTAGGGGTAGGATGATGGTCTGCATAGTCGAGTGGGTCTATTTGCACAACTGCAACATCTGGTTCGGGTTCTGAGAAATCATTGAGTGTTATCGGGTTTTGAATTGATATCGAAGCTTGATTTCCCAAACAGTTGTGCAGGAACTTACTTATTCTCCCTACCGCAGAACAATGTGCCGTACTTTTGGCACTCTTCCAGATAATTTTTCCTTCTAACAATTCCACTCGCTCATCTTCATCTAAAATCCCAGTCTCAGCCATGCGGTGGTAGTCCGCAACTGTCCACAAGCGAACATTTAAGCTGGTATCTGTATTCTGCATGGCTTGTGTATTAAATGTGGAGATTATTCAGCTTAGCTTGCACTCTTATTATTTAATATCGTAGCATTTCTGTGCTATTGACATAATTAATTTTTTGTGAAGTAAGTTAGGAAAAAGAAGCGATCGCCCGCATTCTTGAAAGCTTTGCTTATCGCTTGTGATTTGATGAAAAGAGCGATCGCGCGGTTCATCCGTCGATATTAATTGGTATTTTTCGTATTTTTTTGAGCGGCACTTTTGTTAGCAGACAATAGCCTTGAGAGAGTGGGGGAAAATACAGATTAAGCTTCTAAAACTTGAATTTCATCGAGTTGATTAATCACCACATCTGCACCTCGGACATTATCTGATTTACCAATCCAAGTAATTCCAATACAACCTGCGGCTTTGGCGTTACGCGCCATTTGCATATCACCCACCGAATCGCCTACCATCAGGGTAGCGCTGGGTTCTACTCCCAATTTTTGACAAGCTTGCAAAAATAGCACTGGATCTGGTTTACCCGGACCTTCATCCACTCCCATTGACAATTGCATGTAATCGCTTAATTGGTGATACTTGACAAATTCATTAACTTCTGCTGTAGTGGCGGCTGAGAGTATACCGAGTTTCAATCCCGCTGACGACAGAGACTTTAACACCTCTAAACTGCCGGCATACAACGGTGAAGAAGACTTGCCGATATATTTTTCTGCTTCGTCTAAGGCTTGACGGGCGATTTTTAACGACTCAAACCACCCTCTTCCAGTTTCGGCGATATATGCTGCTGCTGCTACTTCTGTTTCGCGACGACTTGCTACGGCTATTATACCAGCAGGATCTAGGCTTGAGCCATTAATTCCAAATGCCATTAACAAAGGTTCCCCAGTTCCTGGAACTTGAGCATCTATGATGCGTGCTGCTTTTTGTGCAAGCGATCGCAAATACGCTTCTGAATCTTCCAGAGTACCGTTTTTGTCAAACAAAATTCCCTGGATATTGGGAAATGTCATGTTTCTACACTTAATAGTTGCCATAAAATTCCCATAAAGTGAAAAATTGGCGATCGCCTCATGTTGTAATATTAAAGACATCAGACTTCACACATTACTAATTATAAAAAAAGAGAGGAAAATCCCTCTCTCTTTATCCAAAGCTTTCACATTTTTAGTAGTTATAACTGACTACAAATATAGCTTCACAATTATTCTACAGCCGAGGGAATTTCCTCTTCCACCGCTGCGGGTGCTTCTTCTTCCACCGCTGCGAGTGCTTCTTCTTCCACGGCTGCGGGGATTTCCGCTTCTTCCACCGCTGCGGGGATTTCTGCTTCTTCCACCGCTACGGGGATTTCCGCTTCTTCCATTGCTGATGGGATATCTTCCTCAGCCAGTACATCAGCTTCAGCAACTTCAGCAACTGCTGTAATACCTTGCTGTTTGGCTAACATCTGTTCGCGATATTTAGCAGCCATTTCTTCTGCCTTATCGTAGACCAAATCGCGATTCTTAATCATGTCACCCGGTTCTGGTTCCAACTGTTTTGTAGACAGAGAAATCCGACCCCTTTCTGCATCTAAGTCAATGATCATGACTTTTACTTCATCATTGACATTGAATACACTATGAGGTGTATCAATATGCTCGTGGGAAATCTCGGAGATGTGCAGTAGACCACTGACACCGCCAATATCGATGAATGCACCGTAAGGCTTGATCCCGCGAACTGTACCAATGACTACTTCGCCGACTTCTAAGCGATTCATCTTACGCTCAACCAGCGCTCGACGATGAGATAGAACTAGGCGGTTACGCTCTTCGTCTACTTCTAAGAATTTTAACGGCAAATCTTCGCCTACCAATTCTTCTTTGGGTTTGCGGGTGCTAATATGAGAACCGGGGATAAAACCACGCAATCCCTCAATCCGCACCAATGCTCCACCACGATTAGTAGCAAACACGCCAGAACGAACAGTAGCATCTTCTGCTTGCAGTTGCCTGACTCGCTCCCAAGCCCGCATATATTCAATGCGGCGAATGGAAAGAGTTAGTTGACCATCTTCGTTTTCATCTGTGAGGATGAAAAATTCCCGCGTTTCGTTCGATTGTAAAACTTCTTCCGGGCTATCGACCCGGTTAATAGACATTTCTTGTATAGGTATATATGCGGCAGTTTTCGCACCTATGTCAATCAGAGCGCCGCGCGGCTCTATACTGAAAACTGTTCCTGGTACAACATCACCAGGGCTAAAATGATAATCGTATTTGTCTAATAGAGCAGCGAAATCTTCGTGAGTGAAGCCAATTTCTGTAGCGGTTAATTTCTGATTGACCATGCTGTTTTTTACCTGGTTTTAGTCTCCGTAAAGGTGTTGCTCAAACGCGAATGTATATGCACGCGGCTTTGTTATGGCTGTCTACACCTACATCCTTTCTCATCCTAGCGCAGAAAAGCTGGATTTAACACATATCAACTTCCAGATTGAACATTGTATCACACATCAATACCTGTGATGATTGATTTATTAATTAATTTTAGTTACTAAGTATTCAGTACGGCTTTCTGGGAATACGCTCATTCACTCATTCAAAATGCTTGTATAGCAAGTTTTTCATTAATTTTGAATGGTAGCTTTATTTTTGCCGCGACGTACTCAGTGTTAAATATAAAAAAAGAAACAATTGCTCACTGATAAAGTAATAAAAAGAAAATATCCGCTGCTATCGAGTGCGATAGCAGCGGATAAAAGGTTTATATTTTGTCCTTAAAAGTCTGGTAGCTTCGACAATCTACTACTCGTCTTTCTTCTCGATGCGGGGGGGTTCGCGAAATGCGATCGCAAAGAAAAGAACTCCTATACACAAAGTGAAAATCAAAATGTATGCAACGCTTTCCATATCACAAGTTCCTGCCTATCCAGCCAGTAATAATAGTCTACCAAGATACAGGAAAGAATGGTCTCAAAAAAGAATGAAGGCTAAAGGATGAAGTCAGAAAAAGTACAAGCTACAGTTTTAATGCGAGCCAACATTTTTTTAGCCTTCAGCCTTCATACTTCAAACTTTAGTTGACCATTCTTAACAGTTTTTTACAAAGGTTTAGACAGCTTCCTTCCGGCGGGTTGACTTGTCACCCACTTTCTGGAACAGACCCCATTCAACTTGCTCTTCAAGATCCGCATCAACACCAGCAAACACATCTCGGTAGATTGTCCGAGAACCGTGCCAGATGTGACCAAAGAAGAACAACAGAGCAAATACTGCGTGGGCGAAGGTAAACCAACCTCTGGGACTGGTACGGAAGACTCCATCGGGTTTAGCGAGCGCTAAGTTACCAAATCTGGTACTTTGGTCGCCGTCAAACTCAAATGGTTCACCCAATTGTGCTAAACGAGCATATTTCTTCACATCAGCCGGATCTTTGAATGTTTGACCATTCAAGTTACCGCCATAGAAGCTCGCAGTCACGCCAGCTTGCTCAAAGCTATACTTTGATTCTGCCCGACGGAAAGGAATGTCAGCCCGGACAACACCATCGTCGTCGGTCAAGATAACTGGGAAAGTTTCAAAGAAGTTCGGCAGACGACGCACGGATAATTCCCGACCTTCGCCATCTTTGAAGACTGGATGACCCAACCAAGATAGCGCAATGCCATTGGTCTTGTTCATCGGTCCGACGCGGAACAGACCGCCTTTGGCGGGGCTATTGCCCACGTAGTCGTAGAATGCGAGTTTTTCGGGAATTTGCGACCAAGCTTGAGTTAGGTTTGCACCATCGGCAACATCAGCTTGTACGCGGCGCTCAATTTCTTGTTTGAAATAACCCTGATCCCATTGGTAGCGGGTTGGACCAAACAATTCAATTGGGGTGGTGGCGTTACCGTACCACATAGTACCGGCTACCACGAATGCGGCAAAGAATACTGCGGCAATACTGCTTGAAAGTACAGTTTCGATGTTCCCCATCCGCAAAGCTTTGTAAAGCCGTTCGGGGGGTCGCACTGTTAGGTGGAATAAGCCAGCGATAATACCAACAACGCCGGCGGCAATGTGGTGAGCCACAACGCCACCAGGGTTAAACGGGTTAAAACCAGCAGGTCCCCATTCCGGCGCGACTGGTGCAACGTGACCCGTTAAGCCGTAGGCATCAGAAATCCACATCCCCGGTCCAAATAGCCCCGTGAGGTGAAAAGCGCCGAAACCAAAGCAGAGTAAACCAGATAAGAACAGGTGAATGCCAAACATCTTTGGCAGGTCGAGAGCAGGTTCACCAGTGCGGGGGTCTTGGAATAGTTCCAAATCCCAGTAAACCCAGTGCCAAACGGCGGCTAAGAACAACAAACCGGAAAGAACGATGTGAGCAGCGGCTACACCTTCAAATGACCAGAAGCCTGGGTCTGTTGATGGACCGCCGGTAACATTCCAGCCACCCCAAGATTGGGTGACACCCAAGCGTGACATGAAGGGCAGCACGTACATGCCTTGACGCCACATGGGGTTGAGTACTGGATCGCTGGGATCAAAAATAGCTAGCTCGTACAGAGCCATTGAACCTGCCCAGCCTGCAACTAGGGCTGTGTGCATCAAGTGTACAGAAATAAGCCGTCCCGGATCGTTCAGAACGACTGTATGTACTCGGTACCAGGGTAGTCCCATCGACTACGATCCTCCAGGATGAATTATGTTTACAAGCAATTTTTCGGTTTTTTGTTATTGCCAGAGCCAGATTTTCCACAGCGAGCGTCTTAGAAGTCAGACAGTGTGGATGCTTTGGCAATGGTTACACGTTTCGGGAGTCTTACCCCGTAGGGTGGCGATCGCCCGTAACACCGCCAAGGGGAATTTTCCCATTATAAAATTCCTCTTTTATTCCTGAAGAACAAAACAAACGTTTTTGAGGCGTTTGGGCGGTTGGGAGTGCTTCGCTATCGCTAGCGCAAAAATGAGAATGTTTTAAAAAGTGTAACTTTCGATGGAAATGTTTGCAAGCGTGTAAGTAGATGCGATCGCGTAGCATCACTTATGGGGAATGGTGACTAGGTACTGGGGACGGGGGACTGGGGGGTGACGCTTGGACTGGCAGACAAGGCACAACAGAAACAACACAGACAAGGAGGAGAAGATTTTCTTCCCAGTCCCTATTCCCTCATCCCCAGTCCAAGCGTCTTTACTGGACAACCAACTGGATGTTTTGCAGTTGACACCTCGTTTCCGCACTACCCAAGCGCTCGATTACCTGATCGGCGCTCATCAAGCGCTTCAGCACTACTTGACCGATGGGGGCTACTTGTACTGGTGCTATTGGCTTCACCTCGACGGTTAAAACGGCTTCTTCGGCTCGATAAAGCCATAACAATTCGTTTTGTTCTACTAGGCAAATATTCATTTGCTGAATATCTGGTTGGCGTCGCCATGCGGTTATCTGCCACAATCCTTCAGATGCCCAAACTCTGCCAACTGTCCATCCCTCAGATAAAAAGAAGTACTTCACGCTCTTAGTCTCGCTCCCCAGACTATCAACTTGCTGTTTACAATATCGCTTTTGCGGTTGTTAATTATGTATCAATATGCAGTTTCTCAATGAAGCTATGCAAAAACACCATTTCCGTGAGCCTCTGGGACTACGGTCAAAGCTTAACAAATCTCAACTATAGTAAATATTAATTTATGACCAAGTTAGTCATAAATTTTAATTCAATAAAACTTTTTAAGTTTTCCGAAAATATCAAAATATATAGCAATCCGCGCATAAGAGCGTGAAAAGCTAGATACCCGACTTCTTTAAGAAGTTGGGTATATGGAGATACTCAAATCACATCAGATGACTATGGCTAAGTTGTATATTGCGAACGTTTAAACACAAGAGGTTAGTTATTAAGCGGAAAAGAAAAATTTAAATAAAGTATTTAGCCACACATGTAGTAAAATAGCTCACCGCTAATATCAAAAATCTTAATGCTATGACCTGGTTTTCCTTGTCACTAAAGCCGTGGGGTGGGATGACAAAATTCCTTTCTTTGTTTTGTTTATGTTTATTGTTGGTTGTTAGTTGCGGTAATCCCCAACAGACAGGGACTTCACCAGCTGGTTCTGGGAATACCTCCACAAACGGCGATGGTCGGATTACTATAGGTACGACGCAGAAGCCACGCACTCTAGATCCATCTGATGCTTATGAGTTGGCGTCACTGTGGTTGGTGTATAACATGAGCGATCGCCTCTACACCTACGAACCAGGAAGCACGGAAATTAAACCCCAATTGGCTACAGCATTACCGCAAAGCAGTCAGGATGGTTTAACTTACATTATTCCCTTACGTCAAGGAGTAGTTTTTCACGATGGAACTCCCTTTAACGCGGAAGCAATGGCGTTTAGTCTCCGCCGGTTTATTGAAAATAAGGGTAAACCATCTTTCTTACTAGCAGATGTGGTGGAATCAGCGAAAGCCACGGGTGAGTATGAGTTAACCATCAAACTGAAAAAACCCTTTGCAGCGTTTCCCTCACTGCTAGCATTTTCTGGAGTTTGTCCAGTTTCGCCTAAAGCTTACGAAATTGGAGAAGGGAAATTTAAGCCGAATATTTTTGTTGGGACTGGTCCTTACAAATTGGCGAATTTTGGGACTGATTCGGTGCAATTTGATGTTTTTGATAAGTATTGGGGAGATAAGCCAGCCAATGGCGGTATTAAAGTGCAAATTCTTAGCAGTGGCGTGAATTTGTATAATGCCTTCCGCAAAAAAGCTGTAGATGTGGCTTACCTATCTATGGACGCGGATCAAGTTCGCAGTTTAAAAGAAAAAGCAAAAGACGGCGATTGGCAGGCAATTCCTAATCAGGGTAGTGTAATGAGTTATATGGCTCTCAATCGTAATCAAAAGCCTTTAGATAATCCAGGTGTCAGACAAGCGATCGCCTCAATGATTAATCGTCTGCAAATTAAAGAGCGAGTTTTGTATGGTCAAGCTGAATCGGCTTACAGCATGATACCAACTACTTTGAAAGATTACAAGCCAGTTTTTGACAAACAATATGGCGATGGCAACACAGAAAAGGCAAAACAACTGCTAACATCAGCTGGTTTCTCAAAAACCAATCCAGCCAAAGTAGAAATTTGGTATCCTTCTAGTTCTCCTACTCGCAGTTTGGCAGCTATAGTACTTAAGGCTCTGGCGAAGAAAACAATGGATGGAATCCTACAATTTGAAGTGGTTGCTGTAGATTCCACAACATTTTTTCAACAAATTCCCAAAGGTTTATATCCAGCAATTTTGCTTGATTGGTATCCTGACTTTTTGGATGCAGATAATTACATTCAACCGTTTCTTTCTTGCAATAAAGGCTCAACAGCAAAGGGATGTGCAGACGGCGGAAGTCAGTCACAGGGGTCATTTTACTATAGCGATCACATGAATAAACTGATTGACCAGCAACGCCAAGAGCAAAATCCCGAAGTTCGTCAAAAAATCTTTACAGAAATTCAAGAACTGGTAGCAACAGATGTACCTTACGTTCCCTTGTGGCAAAGTAAAGACTTTGTTTTTGCCCAAAAAGGTATGAGTGGTGTGCAACTAGACCCCACACAGAATCTTGTATACAAAACAATCAAAAAGTAGTTAGTAGTCCAGAGTCAAAAGTCAAAAGAGAAAATGTTTACTATTGACTGTTGACCCTTAACTATTGACCATTGACCATTGACCCTTGACTATTAACTATTGACCCTTGACTATTAACTAACTATGTCTCGTTCCAAAGCCATAACATATTACATAACTTCCCGTCTGCTCTTAGCTCCACTTCAACTTTTGACTATTATCACAATCGTCTTTCTTTTACTAAGAGCAACACCAGGAGATCCAGCTGATGCAATTCTCGGTGGTCGTGCGCCAGAAAGTGCCAAAGCCGAATTGCGAAAACAACTCGGTTTAAACCTTCCTATTTGGCTGCAATACCTCAATTATGCAGGAAACTTGCTGCGCTTTGATATGGGAAATTCCATCAGCAGTCGGGGACAAAAAGTTTGGGATATTATTTGGCAATACTTCCCAGCAACGGTAGAGTTAGCAGTATTTAGTATTGCGATCGCTTTAATTGTCGGCATTGCAGTTGGTACTATTTCTGCTTCCCGTCCTGGCACACCTCTTGATGTGGGAGGACGCTTATTTGGCATCATCACCTACTCACTGCCGATGTTTTGGGCGGGAATGATTCTGCAATTAATTTTCGCAGTTCAACTAGATTGGTTGCCCTTAGGAACCCGCTTTCCCGCAACTATTCCCACACCGCAAAATCTTACTGGGCTATACACAATAGATAGTCTGTTACATGGCAATTTAACTCAGTTTTTTACTGCTTTGTATTATCTGATTCTTCCTAGTTGTACATTAGGAATTTTGCTGAGTGGAATTTTTGAGCGAATTGTCCGCGTAAATTTAAAGCAAACAATGAAAGCAGATTATGTAGAAGCAGCTAGAGCAAGAGGCATTCCTGAAAACAAGATTTTAGTCTCCCACTCTTTAAAAAATGCTTTAATACCAGTGATTACAGTTTTAGGATTGACCTTTGCTTCTCTGCTGGGTGGAGCAATTTTAACCGAAGTAACATTTTCTTGGCCCGGATTGGCGAACCGGTTATATCAAGCGATTACCGAGCGTGATTATCCCACAGTTCAGGGAATCATGATATTTTTTGGAGCGATTGTTGTGGGTGCAAGCATTTTGATTGATATTTTAAATGCTTATATAGATCCACGAATTAGATATTAATCAAAGATGTAGAGACGCGATAAATCGTCGTCTCTACAAGAGAAAGTTATACTGAAGCTGTCGTTACCACAACTTCAAGTGTTACAAGTAAAATTCAAGCTGTTGTTAACACAACTTACATCAGTTTTCATTTATTTAGACCACACTTTTACATTCTTATTTGCGCCTTTGCGCCTTTGCGTGAGATAACAAGATGTGGTTTATTTACCTGAAAATAGCTGTAAGCTGTCGTTATGAATACTTGAAAATTACTAAGGATTTAAAAGAGCGATCGCACATCCTCTAAAGTGAAATTAAACACACTCATACCAAAATCTTTCTCTTCTCTCTGCGCTCTCTGCGCCTCTGCGGTTCGTTAAACAGTATATTGTTCACAACCCCAAATCGCTGTACTTGGTATACTTATTCCTAATTAAACCTTTATACAATGCGTGGATAACAGTGATATTCCTGTAAAAATCCTGTTTTTAGCAGCCGATCCGAGTGACGAACGTCGGTTGCGTTTATTGCAAGAATTGCGAGATATTCGCAAGACACTGCAACTATCCAAAGAGAGAGATAGATTTAAATTAGAGTCCCGTGAATCGGTTCGCGTCGCGGATATAACACAGGCAATATTCGATATCGATCCGCAAATTGTGCATTTCTCCGGACATGGAACAAGCACAGGTGAGCTTTATTTTGAGAGTTTAACAGGAAAATCGCAGCTTGTACAAGCCGATGCTTTAGCAAATTTATTTAAACTGGTAGCAGAGAAAATCGATTGTGTAGTCTTGAACGCTTGTTATTCTGAGATTCAAGCGAAAGCGATCGCCCAACATATTAGATTTGTAATTGGGATGAATCAAGCGATTGGAGATAAAGCTGCGATCGCCTTTTCTGTTGGTTTTTATAAAGCATTAGCTGCAAACCGTTCAATTGAAGAGGCTTATAAGTTTGGCTGTGTAGAAATTCAACTATATAATCTTCCAGAGCATCTCAAACCAGTTATTTATGTAAATCCCACTGCAAAGCCGAGAGTTAAAAAAATAATTCCTAATCCTTTCGTTCCCCAAAATGGCAGAGTAGAACAGCCGGAACAGTTTTTTGGACGACAGCGAGAAATCCAAAGAGTATTTGAGGTGTTAAATAGTGGTAGTAGCGTTGCTTTAATCGGAAAAGAAGGTATAGGCAAGTCTTCTCTGTTATGGGAGATTTGCCGAGTCGCAGAAGATCGTCTTCAACAGTCGCGTCAAGCAGTTTTCTTTGATTTGAATGACGTTGGTGATGAAAATGACTTTTACACTACTTTGGGTGAGAAGGTTGGTATTCCCAAAAGTAAAAATTTTAGCTTTAGCCACAGTTTGCGAAAAAGCAGTAAAAAAGTACTCTTAGCTTTAGATAATGTCGGCAAAATTACCTGCAAAGGATTTTCTCGTAACGTTCGCGATCGACTGCGCGCTTTAGCTGAAGGGGGTGATGCTCCTCTGCGTTTGATTCTAGCTGCTAATCAACCTCTAGAAGATTTGTTTAACGATAGTCACAACGATGGCAGAACATCACCGCTTGCAGGTATTTGCCTAGAGGAAAATATCCAACCTTGGGAGGATGCCATCATGCGTGATTTTATTGCTGCTCGTTTGATAAATACTTATGTGAGTTTTGCAGAAGAGGAAATTATTCAACTTGTTCAAGAAAGTAAGGGACATCCTCGGAAGCTGATGCAACTGTGCTATCGAACTTATCGGAAATATGCGGAGGGTGGGCAATGAAATACACAACTTTGACCTCTCCCCCAACCCCTCCCCTGCAAGGAGAGGGGAGCAAGATTACTCCCCCTTCCCTCATAGGGAA
>CAXTNZ010000164.1:0-16260 GCA_964245695.1 uncultured bacterium
CGATGAAGCGATCGCCTAGTTTAGCTAGCTTTACATTTCTTTAGAGACAGCCTCTTAAACGTACAAACAGTTCCGCAACAAGTGATTCAACAGCAAAGAGCGCTTACAGTCCCGGAAGCGGTACGGAATATCAGTGGTTTTACTCGCTCAGGAATGGGAGGTGGACGCGGTGAATTTTCCCTTTTGACGCGGGGATTCACTGCTGACCAGTTTCGAGATGGATTCAGTGAAAATAACAACTCTAATCGAGTGGGAACAGAAATTTCAAATTTAGAACAGATCGAAGTTCTAAAGGGTCCCGCATCAATATTATATGGGCAGGCAGAGCCGGGAGGTATTGTTAATTTAGTTACGAAAAAGCCACTTGCCAAACTATTTTATGCTGCGGAGTATACAGCTGGTAGTTATGGTTTGAATCGTGCTACGTTAGATTTTACAGGATTGTTGGATGATGCACGCAACGCCAAATACCGCTTGAATGTTGCCTACCAAGATTCAGACAGCTTCCGCGATCGCGTAGAAATTAATCGCTTCTTTATTTCACCCAAATTCTCGCTTTTTATCAGTCCCAAGACCACACTCAATATATCTGGAGAATATCTCGAAGACAGTCGTCCTGTAGATTTTGGCTTAATTGCCGTAGGTAATAAAGTTGCAGACATTCCCATTAGTCGTTTTATCGGCGATCCGTCCCGGAAAAATGATGTTTATCAACGACTTGGTTATATATCTATAGAGCATCGCTTTAGTGACAATTGGACGTTACAGAGTGCTTTTCGTACCACTAGTAGTGACCAGTACTTTTCTGCTATTTTTGCTAGAGGTCAAGGTGCAGGCACAGGTGGAGGTACAGGTGGAGGTGGAGGTGGAGGTACAGGTACAGGTACAATTTTGGCTCAAAGTTCAATTTTAACCCAAAGTCCAATTCTGCCCCAAAGTCCAATTCTGCCCCAAGCTCCAGATCCCGGCACAGGCACGGGTACAGGTTCTGGTTCAGGACTTGGCACAGGTTCAGGCACGGGAACAGGTTCAGGACTTGGCACAGGCACAGGTACAGGTTCAGGCACGGGAACAGGTTCAGGACTTGGCACAGGAACAGGTTCAGGCCTTGGCACAGGTACAGGTTCAGGACTTGGCACAGGTTCTGGTTCCGGTTCTGGTTCCGGTTCTGGTTCAGGACTTGGCACGGGTACAGGACAAGGCACAGGCACGGGTACAGGACAAGGCACAGGCACGGGTACAGGTGCATCGCAGTGTCGATCGCCTGGAAATAACTTAGTACCTCTAACTGCTCAAAATAGCGATCAATCCTCTAGTACAGATACTTTTCAAACTAATTTAATCGGTAAATTTACGACAGGGACAATTAAACACACAACTTTAATTGGTTTTGAATTTGGTAAAGAATCAAGACAGGTAACAACTTTTAATGCTAATGCAGGGTGTTTTAATATTTATAATCCTGTGTACCAGTTCTCTGTTGGCAATCTGACAAAAAACGTTGAACAAAGTGAACAAACAAATCTGTTTGGTATTTATCTGCAAGACCTTATAGCATTTACAGATAACTTAAAGTTACTGGTTGGTGGACGTTTTGATGCTGTCGATTTTGACCTCAAGGATAATCTCAGAGGAACGAATACAAGCAATTCTAGTGACGCATTTAGTCCCCAAGTGGGTATTGTTTACCAACCAATTCAACCTATTTCAGTTTACGCAAATTTCAAATGGTAAATGCAGATTTGCTTGGACTATGGCAATTACCAACCCCAACGCGATTAACGCAATAATTTCTAGCCAGTTGACGTAGCGTAAATGCTTAATATCTGCGGATAACGTTTTTGGGAGCCATCTCGTATTCATAGTTTTTCTCTCCTACCTGATGTGAATTGTCAATAGTTTTGACCACCAACATGACAGCTTGCCCGTCTATCAAGACTGGACGAGGCCAGGGACTGGTTTTAATCTTAGTATCTTCTGACACTAGATTACCTTCTAAATCTTGAATGCGATCGATGCTGGCTGTTTGGTAAAGTTGGCGAACTGTACATATACTAGAAACTTCGTACAAACCAGGCACCCAAAGGAATCGCCCATCATTGCCTGATTTCCGCAAACCTACAGCAGCCAGCGCCCCGATAATTCCTTCTTTCGTGCCAGTCAGACCCTCTAGGAATAGCCCTGCTTGTTTTGCCACAGACAGTGCTTCTGCTTGAGTGAGAACTTTTTCTTTTGCCTGCTTGCCGAAAGTCTGCGTTGCTGAATTGACTTTATCCCACTCTGCTACACATAGTCCTACATCTGACCCTGGCTCACTGTATTTAATAAGATACTCGCGGCAATACTCAGTAATAATATTGAGTATTGCCGGTAAAGCTTCAAGCATGATACAGGCAGAACTATTATGGGATAGTGTAGGGAATTTCCGGACTCAGGAAAAGTTGGTGACGAGTAATGCCGATAGTTTGAGCTAACTTTTGTTCTACAATCTGTTTTCTCAAATCCCGTGCTAAGTTACCTGTACCACCAGTGGTTACATTGTCGGTATCATCTATGCCTATGAGGAATCGGATTTTCTGGTGTGCTGTCATGCCTGATTGTTGCTCCTTACTCTTATCGGCGTTGCTTATCAGGGATTACACGTAAGGTAAACTTTAACATAAATGCATTCTAGCTTGGCTAAATACCCAGAAAACTTCTGGGGGGGGTTTTTTACCCGTTTATCTGTTTTCAGATCGCCGGATGTAAACTACCTCAGTTTTATTGACTACAAACTGACTTTAGTTGCTTTGCTAGAATTAGGCGATCGCTGCGCTACATTGCACAGTCAGCGAATGACTAGACTTTATGGGTAAGGAAGCAGTACAGTTGATTGGCACTTACTTAAGTGAGCGTTATAAACTACTCGATTGCAAAAAAGAAAAGATGGACAGCAAGTTAAAACCTGCCGTGAGGTTTTTCCTCCCAGGGTTAAAAGCCTCTGGGTTTCCTTTCCTTCCGTGAGGTTTATTATGAAAGGCAGAAGGCTCGAAGCGGAGGCTAAGAGCGCTTATAACTTCGGAGTTTCCTTATTCAGTAAGCAAGTGGCGTTGGCGTAGCGTCTTTGGAGGAAAAACCCGAAGGGTAGAAGGTAAAAGTAAAAATATGATTTTACTACTTCACACTTCACCCTTCATTTTTAAATCACTTCATCCGCAAAACTGCCCCAACGGACAAAGTGAAATGGTCCAGCGACAGACCCCCAAATGTGCTCATCAGTTTCAGGGTCTCGTCCCCGGTCAAGGCTAATAAATTTCTCGGTGTCAATTTCAAATTCACTATCAAGATAAGTGTTTTTGTTGTTGCGAAACACCATGCAGCCTTTACCGGGTTCAACTTTACCTTTGAAGCTGTTACCAGTCCACTCAACAATCATGTTACAGCCTGGTAATTTTTCTAAATCGTTGGCGGTTAACTCTTTGAGGAGTTGCAGGTTACGGGAGGCTCCATAAAACTTTTCTTCTTGCTTAACGGTATAATTTTCGATTTCGATGCGCGAACCTGTATTCAGCAACTTCAACACCCGCAAGCGATAGGGGTCATTGAGCGTATAATTGTAAGCTTGTTCGACAAACAAACTTACCCCTGATAACACAGACAAGGAGAGGGGACGCATACACACGCGAATATGAGCAAAAAAAGGCGGATTTTCAAAAGCTTGTTCTTGATTACTAAAATCAGCCGCCATCCAGCGAGCTAAGGTGGCAATATCAGTAGAATGAGTCATTACAGATGATAAATCAGTTGCTTGAAAATAAGAAAGCGAGTTCTGCAATTATTTTGACACTCCGCTGCCCTCATCCAACCAGATTCTTAACTCAATTTTGTAAAGCTTGTAGTTGCCCATGTTTATAGAGAGGAGAATTTTTTGCCGACTTTCGTCAATATCAAGGGACTGGCAACTGGGGACTGGGGACTGGGTAACAAGGTTATTCCCGGAAGAACGCCAATCACCAATCCCTAATCGCCAATTCTCATACAATTTATTGAAGGCAAGATCAAACAACTATGCTAAGGCGCTTAAGTGTTATAATTACTGCCGCTATACTCTGGCAGCTTTGCAGTTCTTCGACTTTGGCAGAGACTAAAAAGCCCCAACAGCCGGATAAGTTTCCGCCTAATCCGCTCTTGATTAGCATACCCGATCCACTGCTACCACGTAAACCTGACAAACAGCCGTTAACTGTCACTGAACAGCAAGATTTGGCAGCGGCGTTAGATAAGTTGAATCAAGAAGCTGCGGCTAAACAGCAAGCCGGGGATAAGGTGGGAGCGTTTGATATCTGGAACCGGGAACTGCGTTTGCGGCGCTATTTAGGTTCACTGGCAGAAGTGCAAGCGCTGTCGCGGGTGGGGGCGATCGCCTGGAATGAAAACAATCGCCCAGAAATATTTTATATTATGCAGCGATTGCAAAAAATTCAAACATCTTCCTTTCAAAAGCAAAAAAAACTTGCCAAAACAATACCATCTACAACAGTTGATGTAGAACTTTGGCGATCGCTAGGTCAAGCGTATACTAATTTGCGATCGCCTAAAGAAGCCGTCGAAGCTTACGATCAAGTTTTAGCCGCAGTCCGACAGAACAATGATGTTGTTGCCGTTGTCGAAACTCTCAAGACAATTGGGGAAGTGCATATGAGTTGGTTTGACTATCCCAAAGCCGCCGACACTTATGAACAATTGTTAAATTTAGCGCCAAAAAGTGGTGATGGTGCTAATCGGTTAGCATACCTGCAACAGCTAGTTTACATTTACGATCAGGGAAAACAACCACAGCAATCAATAAAAATACGTAATCAGTTGCTAGAAGTTTATCAGAGTGAAAACAATCTTACTCAGTTACCAGAATTAAAGCTAGCGATCGGCTCAGATTACCAATCCCTAGCACTCGTAAATCCAACTTTACTGCCAGAAGCTTTCAAAAACTATCAAGAAGCATATACCACAGCTTGGCAACAGCAACAATACGTTACTGCCGGCGAAGCTTTACAAAAATTAATCGCGCTCTACCGTGCCCAAGGACAAACAGAAGAAGCTTTGCAAACTGGGCAAATTTTGGTGCAGACACAAGAGAAAGCCGTCAACTTTTACGGCATGATGAAAGGCTACGACCAAATTGGGCAAATTTATCTAGAACGCAAAGAGCCGACTCTTGCACTAGCAGCCTTTCAAAAAGGGCTGGAATTAGCCCAACAACTCAAGCATGACGAAGCTTATTTTACCGAGCAGATTCAAAAGCTGTCAAAGTAACAGGACTCTTAACTCTTGACTCAAGACTTGGGAATATTCCTTTCCTACTTTTGTAGGGGCGGGGGAACCCCGCCCCTACTCCCTCTCCCTAAGCAGCTTTTACCTCAATTTCATTCGATACCATAACAAGCTCGTAGAGTTTATCTTCAAATTTTTCCATACATGCTGACCAATCAAATTTGAGTATGGAGGAGCGAGCCTGCTGAGTAAGTTCTGCTTTGAGGGTAGGATTTTCCAGAATGGCAATTACCTTTTCGGCTAAATCCATTGGATTATTAGGTTCGGATAACAAGCCATTGATATCAGACAAAACCTGCTCTGGATTTCCCCCAGCATCGGCTGCTACAACTGGGGTTCCTGATGCGAGGGCTTCCATATTCGTGGTGCAGAAGTTTTCGGTGACCGAGGGGTTTAAAAATATGTCTGCGCGAGCGTACCAGCCCAAAAGTTCTGTGGCGTGAGACTCACCCCACACGGTAACATTGGATTTAAACTTTTGGGCACGCTTACGGATTTCCTCATCAGCCGGACCGCTACCAATGATGACCAGATGAACATTAGGAATTTTCGCAGCGATGAGTGGAAATGCATCTAAAAGTTCGCTGACATTCTTTTCTGGGGTAATACGTCCAACAAAAAGCAGCAGCGGTCTGTCGTCATTAGGAATTGGGTTATAACTAATGTTTCGGGGATGAAATTTTTCACAATCGACACCTTGATAGGGAAGGTATTCGCTTCGTTGACATTTTAAACTTTTGTACTTAGCAAGCTGTTCGTGAGAAGGAAAGTAATTGATGTCATAAGCTGCACTCAACTGCTTGACCAAAATAGGAAGAATCGGACGAATCAAATTGAACAATTGATCTCCAAAGTAATATCGGATATAGGCAACAATATCGGTATGAAAAATAGATATTGTTGGAGTGCCAGTTTTCTTGGCATATTCGCTGCCAATTGGGCGACCATAACCTTGTAAGAACATTGAATAGCACCCTCTCATCTGCGCGGCTTCTTCAACTACCACAATGTCAGGCTTAAACTTCTCCAACAATTTGGTATCGCTCCAATACCGATTGTGCATCGGTTGAGGAAGATGCTTGTATAACATCAGCGGTTGTGATGGAAATGCATAAGAGGAAAATTTGGGGAAAGATTTTAGTTCATCTAGCCCAGGCAAAGCACAATTGCCAACATTTTTGGGGTACTTGTCGTTGAATTCTGGGTGAATGAGAAAGACTTCATGTCCCTGCTGTAGCAACCAGCGAGCTCGCTGGTGTACTGCAACTGAAACTCCGGTCAAGAAGGGAGCATACAATCCTGAAAACAGCGCAATGCGTAGCGGTTGCTTTTTCATAATTCCAATGAATTTGGGTATTTTTTATCGAGCAAAAACTAAGTTCGCCCTGATGAAGTTGGATTTAGGATTTACGCATTGACACAGATTCAAAATTGTACAGAGTATTTATACTCTGCTCCCTTGTAATAAGCGCTTTAGGGCTTAGTTGAGCGCTGAAGCGCTCACTACATTAAAGAAAAACTTTCTTACAAACACCACCACCACAGTAGGAAGCAGTACAGTTAAAAAGGCAAATACCTTGTACGAATTATCTAATTTTAAGACTGTTTGTACGATTGAACTGCATTTGAGACTGCAATTTTTGCGTACTATTGTCAAAAGACTAATTTGGACGTTGGTTGCTTGTTACTCCTGAATAATATCGCTAGCAATTTTCCCTGCTGGGTCTTGTATACTATCAACGATCAGCTTGAAATCATATTCTGGGTAATTTTGGTTTAACCGAGAGCGCAAACACAACAAAAACACTAGCGATAACAACACCTGAATAGGCAGCCATACCAACAAATTTTTAGATAGCAATATCGCCAATTCGTACATTTTTGATCACTTCTAGGCAATTAAATTTGAGAGGTGAGCTAAATCGGCGATATTTAGCGGCTTTGTTGTCAATGCGTCAGCCGAAAAATTGGGAAAAGACTGTAGCAACCAGCAAATCCATTGGTGTACAGCGATGTAAATACCCAATAACAAAAGAGTAGCCAATCCCGTAAAAATCGCAGTGCGAAGAGATTGCTTTTTCATAGAAGGAAATATTTCATGAAAATGCTGGTTTTTCTGCGGATAAATTTAGGATTTACGCAGCAAATATTTCATGAAAATTTTGATGATTGTATCTGTAGTTATCGCAGATACATTTTGATTTATAAATTACGGATTTACAAATAGGCTAAATTATGCAAAATAGGTTTTTTTGTAGTAGGCGTTTCAACGCCTATTTTAAGCACTCTCCGTGCTTACTACCAAAGTCCTTAAAGAGAAAGTTTGCTATCGCCAGATTGATTTGACAATTGATAAGGGTGGTACTTAACTAGGCGGATGTTCCAAGGTCCTTTAATCTGATAGGTGACACCGCGCCAGTTGACTGTTGGTGTTCGCACAGACGATAGAAACGCTAACCCATAAACCCACTGTGTCAGGGGAATCGCTATCAACAATTTCAAGAGTGTGATAGCTGATAATTTTCTGGTTGCCTTACCATGAAAGCGAATTACTGGCTGTATACCTAGCTCAAATCCGAGCATGAGAAAGAATAATCCGATGGTATAGCTAGCAAAGCTGCTGAAGGACAAAGCCGCAGCATCCCATTGTCCGGTCAACAAAGCCACCAGACCCAATACTATAACGAGAGTAGGAACCAGGATACTGGAAATAACATCACCAATCACCGTTGACCACAAGGGATGATAAAGTCGAGAAGAAAGTAGTTGGCGCTCAAGACAACTGAGTAAGCTGGGTAAATCGCACTCTTCCCGATTCAGCATCATCAAAGAAGGGACAAACTTGACGTGCATTCTCTGTTTTTTTAAAACTTTGCATAGCAGCTTATCTTCGCTTAAAGCTTGCCCCCACTTATCTAACAGTCCTGTTTGGCGGAATAGTTCTGTTTTCACAGCCATAGTACCACCCCAAGGAATCCCGAAGAGGAACATCTGCACAACGGTAGATATGTTGCCCTGATACCGCACCAAAGAACCCCAATAGCTACCTGTGGGTACGTACCAGCGATTCCCAGTTGTTACCCCGACTTTGGGATGAGCCAGAGGACTTACTAATTCACGTAACCAATTGGGATGGGCTACCGTATCAGCATCGACTAAGGCAACCACTTTGTAGGAATCATCCATCTCGGAGATAGCTTGCACAAGGGAACTGCTTTTAAGACTACAATTCTGGCGCAGCATCCTTAAAGGGCTGATTTGGACGTTGGTTGCTTGTTGTTCTTCGATGGTCTCAGTGGCGATTTTCCATGCTGGATCTTCGTAACTATCGACGATCAACTTTAAATCATACTGTGGATAGTTCTGGTTTAAGAGCGATCGCAAACATTCAGACAAAAACGGATCTGCTCCGCGTAGGCAAAGAATCACCGCAGTTTTGGGTAACTGCTCATCTGGTAATGAGTTTTTGCGCGCTAAGTGCAGGTAAAACACAAAGACAAGCGCTAAAAACATCTGAATAGCCAGCCAACTCAGCAAAGATTTAGACAGGAATGTCGCCAGTATCATTAAATTTATCGCCCTCGGTGGAATCTCGGCTGATTTATGAAGAAGTTGCTGTTTTATGGATCAAGTCCATATTTCATGTCTATGTTAACTGTGGTATTTTTCGAGACTGAAAAACTAGCTTTACTAAACTTGGGCGTACCAGTTGTTATTGATACAGTGGGATTATTGGAAATACCAAAACCTTCTTTTGGGATGCCGAAAAAGTCTCTGTTGAGTTTGCGATCGCCATTTTGATCGTCAACTACGGCGACAGCATAAGTTCCCGGTTTTAAGCCAGAAAACTGCTGTTTAAGTGAACTTCCTGTGATGTTCGTGCAGGCGCTTTTTACAACATTCTTAGTACTCAAAGGAAATCCTTGTTCATTAGGGTAAATTCCTATGCATAACTGACCTTTTTGGTGTTTTATTCCATTGACTACTACAGTAAGTGTTGTAGTAGGTTCTGCATTCACTGTTTTAGTAAAGCTGATACTTACTAAAGTAGCGAGTAACAAGGAACTGATTTTAGCTAACTTCAACATAAGATATGACGGCTCAAGAGGTAATTTTTGCTATTGTTTTCCAACTGATAAATCTGGCGGTTATCAAGTAGGGGCATAACATGTTATGCCCCGCGTATTCGCCTTCAATAGAAAGCTTTTGTGGAATAAGCTGTGAGCAGTTACGGGACACTACCAGACAGCTTACTATTAATTGAAATAGTTTAGTTTCTGTTTTAGCCTTGCTGCTTTTGGCAAACGACTCCAAAATAATCGAGTTGCATTAATCAAATCTTTGATTAAGAAAGATTCATTTCCAATCAAATGTTTGTACAAGCTGATATGACAACATATTCGCTGATAAAGATTCAGTTTAAATAGCCAAATGGAACGCGCATACTCCCATAATATTCTCCAATGAGGAAACATAATTTGTCCTTCATTCGCCGAATCTAACCACACAGCCCAACTGTAAAAATCAGGTTTCATACTCAATGAGTATTGTGTATTTTTGTTAGTAAATGATAGGTAATCGGGAAAAAACATACTCATTGATTGTTGCGGATGGATTCTGGCAAAAAATAGGCGATCGGGGATTTCATAAAACTTGCCAATTATCCCAAGTCTTAACAAAAAAATTCCATCGGAAAGTCCGTAGCTGCCCATAGGCGGTGCTATTTTCAAAGCACTGGCACGTATTACACCGTAACATTGATAGCATAGGTGCTTAGTCATCAGTTCATGAAAACGCTCTTGGGGTTTTGGTGAGTCTGTTTTCAGTTTGATATCGTAGGTGCGTAAGATATCACTGTTTTCGTCAATCAAATATGCTTGAGAGTGACACAAAATTACTGTAGGGTCTTTGTCAAGTACTTCAACACACTTTGTGATAAAATCGGGAGCGTGTAAATCATCATAAGCTGCCCATTTAAAGTATTCGCCTGAAGACAATTCAAAGACATAATTGAAGTTACGAGCGCACCCAATATTCTTTTGATTACGGTAGTAACGGATGCGTTTGTCTTGAGCCGCGTATGCCTTACAAATTTCCTCCGTTTTGTCGGTTGAAGCATTATCGGCAATAATTAACTCGAAATCATCAAAGGTTTGAGCCAAAAGTGAATCTATGGCTTCTTTGAGAAATTTCTCGCCATTATATACAGGTAGTCCAATACTCAATCGTGGGTGATTTGTGGTCATAGGATATACGCTCAGAGATTTCCAATTGAAAGAGTATGCAATAAATCCGTAGGATAGGTATCTTGCCTGTCCTCTACCCTACGGGATAATTTATTGTTTGAAATTCGCTTATTTCACGAGTTTTTTGAGATCCGTATTTTCGATCCATTCCTGTGTACGTCGCATTCCTTCTGCTAAGTCAATTGTCGGTTGATAACTTAACAGATTTTGTGCTTTGGTAATCGAATAAGCATAAGGACGGCTCATAAAGTCTATAGATTCAGGCAGAATATCTGGTTCTTTGCGAAACAGTTTCTGTCCTTGACAGCGCAACTTGACAAACAATTTGATTTCATCTTTTGACATAGAAAAGGGCGCAGGGGCTTTGGCAATTTCCGCTAAATGCGTGAAATAGTCTTTCCAAGAAGTTTCTTGTCCATCGGTGATATTAAAGATTTCTCCATGTGCTTCTTTTTCTATAGCTAAAAAGATGGCATGAATCAGGTTATCTAGATATACATGATTCATGATTCCTTGACCATCGTCTACATAAGCAAATAGTTTTTGACGCATTAATAAAAGCGGTCGAACAATCCAAGGAATGCTTCCCGGTCCATAAACTTCACCCGGTCTAATGATGATGATGCCAAAATCTGGGGGGGAATTCAGTTCTAAAAGTGCTGTTTCTGCTTCTATTTTTGTTTCACAGTAGGCATTATTTTCACCGCAAAGTGGTCCGTCTTCTGTCACGCGATCGGGATAGTTAAAGCCGTAGACCATACCACTTGAAAGATGCACAAAGGTTTTAACACCAGCTTTCTTTGCGGCTTTAGCCATGTTGACGGTGCTGCTAACATTTATCTCTCGAAAATGCTCGATTGAACCAGCTTCTTTGGCAAGTTCGGCTGTATGGAAAACTATGTCCACTTCTTCACAAGCCACTTCTGCAACAGCAGCTTGCTTGACATCGCCTACCATCACTTCAACGCCCAATTGTTGCACTTTTTTCAAGTTATCTGGAGAACTTTGCAATCCCCGGACTTTCATTCCCTGCGCTATGGCTAGTTCCGCAGCACGCAAGCCGATAAAGTTGTCAATACCGGTGATGAGGATGGTTTTGTTGTTGAGATTCATATCGGGAAATACATGTATAGAGATGTTTTTTGGAGAGGTTGAAAGGCTCTAAAGCATTCACAAACAGGGCTTGCTTGTAAGCCAGTTTATGAGCAATAAGGAGCGTTATTTCCTTTCATTAACTTTGCTAGCGTTGCTGCATATTAAGTTCAATAATTTTTTGCAGGATATCAGGAATTTCAAACACGGCTCGGTTGTTAATAGCAGCGACGTTAGCACGATACCGAGCCAGAGTAGCAGGTTCAAGTAACTCCTTAACAGCCCGATCAATTTTCCGAAAACTGGGGATTACTAAACCAACCTGCTTCTTTTGAATCCATTCTGAGTTATATTTTTCGGCTATTAGTGTAGCGGCATTATGTTCTACAATTACTGGTAGCTTCATAGCTATCGCCTCACTGATGCTAGCAGGACCTGGTTTGCCGATGAAAAAATCTGAAAGATGCATGTAGTAGGGAATGTCTTTAGTAAAATTGGTGACAAATTTAGGTAGTTGACTTTTGCTTTGATTTAGAGCGTTTGCCAGTTTTTCGTTGTGTCCGCAAATAAAAATAAGTTGTAGTTCGTCTTTGAAGCATTCCAGACGCTTGGCAATTTCTAGCATTACCATAGACCCCAGACCACCAAATAATACAAGTCCTGTAAGGCGATCTGGATCTAAACCCAAGCGTTGTTTTTCAGCACGGCGATCGCCTGGAATAGGTTCATAAAAGCGAGGGTGAATAATCATTCCTGAAGTCGGGAAAATCCGCTCTTCCTTTACTCCTAGAGAACGAGCTTGTTCGACTGCTCGTTCGGTTCCACATATCACATAACTTCCCGTTTTTGGTTCTATCCAAAAATGCGGCGGAGAATCGGCAAAATCTACCAGAATAGTGACTACAGGGGTTCCTGGTTTTGCCTTCTGTAAGGTATCCCAAAGTCCTCGATTATACAACGGCACTAGAGAAACTACTAAATCCGGGTGTTGCTCGCGCCAATATCCCTCAAATATGCCGATGGAAACATCGTGATAGAACTGGATAACTAGTTTGGCTATGGACAACATCAGTGGTTGCAACCATGTCCAGCCCTTTTGGAACATTTGGTTCCACAGTTCGTATCCGGGAATTCCCAAGAGCATTTTGAAGGGATCTACGAGTTTACCGCCTTCTGAAGTTGCGTAGTCTAGCACTTCGTCTATATCGGTAACTCGAATTTCCCAGGGTAATTTTTTCTGCTCAATCATCGAACTTAAGGCATTTAATGCCGCATAGTGTCCTCCACCCATTCGGACGGTGAGAATATTCACCGCCACCTTTTTTTCGGAACATGGGAGCGATTTTTGTATTTCCATTTGCGTTCCCTATTTTTTGTGAGAAATTAAAAATTAAATAGCAGCACAAACAATTACCAGGCTAGAAAATATCTGCCGGGTCTGCGGAGCGGAGTTTATTTATAGCCAGCGCTCCAGAAGTTATACACATTAAAGTTGTGGAGATTAACACAACCATTGCATTATTAAAAGTCATCATTATTGGTAATTTAGTAGCTTTCATGGCAAAATCATATAAGCCTAAAGAAAAAGCAAATCCTGGAATATAAGCTAAAATAGCCAAGATTAAAGCTTGTTGAAACACTACTTTCAGTAAATAATTATTTTCATAACCTATAGCTTTTAAAGTGGCATAAGCAATGAATTGAGTAGCAATATTACTGTAAAGAATTTGATAAACTATGACCACACCTACAACAGAAGCCATTGTTAGCATGAGGTTAAGGATAAAACCAATCGGTGTTCTAATAGACCAATAATTTTTCTCAAAATCAATAAACCCTTGGTGAGTAAATACTTGGACATCATTAGGTAAGCTAGCTCGCAAATGCGCCAAAACTGTTTCCGCATCGACACCAGGTTTGAGGGTGATGACACCCACATCTATCATTTCTGATGGACGACTATTTGGATTTATTCTCAGGAAAGTTGAGTCACTGACAAGTAAATTGCCATCTACTCCAAAAGAAGGACCCAGGCTAAATAAACCACCTACTCTGACTCTGTAACCAGTTAATGCATTAAAGGGAAATATTTCAATTACTTGCTCTTTGTTTCCCTGCTCAAATTTTTCCGCGATCGGTCCAAACTCAGGTCGAGAAAGTCGGTCGAAGAGCATCACATCCGGAATTTTCAGTTTATCTAAATTCTCCTCAACTTCCGGTATATTCATGACATTTTGCCCTGGATCGAAACCAATAACATATATTGAGTATTTCTCACCTGTTTCGGGGTTTTTCAATTTGGCAAATTGCAAATACATCGGGCTAACTGACTCTACACCATCATACCCAAGTGCTTGATATAAACGAGTTCGAGAAAAGCTTTGATTTGAGGTCAAAGCTTTATATTGAGAACTGATTAAAAATAAATCTCCTCGCAAACTTTGATGCACTGCGGTAGCACTTGAATAGAGTGCGTCTTTGAAACCAAGTTGAACAAACATCAGCAGCACAATAAAAGCAATACCTGCTACAGCCACTAGAAACCTAACTTTTTGTTGGGCTAGCTGTAGCCATGCTAAAGGAATCTTGAAAGCCATCGTTTCAATTGTTAGTTGTTATTTGTTGATTGTTAGTTGTTAATTGTAGGTTGACTGTTAATAGTCAACAGTCAAACAATAACTACTAACCAATGAGCAATGACCAATGCTAGATTTTAATAGAGACATCCACTTGTAAGTTAGTTAAACGAGCAACCCGTTCACTATCTGCTGGATTATCAAGGCGAATTTTCACCTGAACTATTTTCCGGTCTGTATCTGATCCTGGATTGAGACTGAAGATGTTTTGTTTGTCAACTTGCCAGCCAATCTCGCTCACAGTTCCCCGTAATGGTTGAGAAAATGCAGTGCTGGTAATGGTGGCTTTTTGACCGAGACGCACTTTTTGAATATCGGTTTGATACACTTCTGCAACGACAAACATTTGAGATATTTTGCCTATCTCAGCAAATCCGGAAGTGCTGATCACTTCTCCCGTTCTGGTGTGGATTTTCAAAATCTTTCCATCTATGGGAGCTTTAATATAAGTTAAATCCATGTCGGCTTTTGCTTGGGCGATCGCTGTCATTGCACTCTTGACTTCGCTTTGTGCCAATTGAATATCTACAGGACGCACTTCTTTTATGCTTCCGAGTTTGGCTTGTCCTTCTTTTAGCTGGTCATTGAGAGTGTTGGTAGTGCGGTTGAGGGTGGCTTGAGCTTCTTCAAGCTGCTGTTGTACTGTCTTAAGTTGCAAAGTTTTACTATCTAATACTGAAGCTGCGATCGCACCATCTTTGTATAACTGCTGGTATCGATTGTTCTCAGTTTCCGCATTTTCTACTTGAGCTTGAATGCGAGCGATGGTCGCTTGTTGAGTTGCAACTTCTCCTTTTAATTGCGACTGTAAATTAGCGATCGCTGCTTTTTGAGCATCGACATCTCCAGATTTAGCTCCAGATCTTACCTGCGCTAATTTGGCTTGAGCAACTTGAAGTTTGTCTACAGCTTGTTGCAAAGCTGATTTAGTGCGAGCATAATCTTCCAGCAATGCCAATACTTGCCCCTCCTTAACCTGGTCTCCTTCTTTCACTAGCAGTTTTTCAACTCGGACACCATTAATTGAATGGGGAGCAGACAAATAAGTCACTTCACCTTCAGGTTCTATCCGACCTAAGGCAGTAATAGCCACTCTCGCAGGCACAGTTTTTGGCGGATTTGCTGGGCTTTTAACCTTAGACTCAGATGCAAATCTTGAAGAACTATAGAAAAATACTAGCCCGGTTGTTGCAGCAATTGAAGCTACCAAAATCACTCGCCACCGACTTTGAGGTTTTTTAAATAAGTGGCTTTCTTTGTCTACTGACATATTTTCATCCCAATTTTGCTACGCCAGAGAATAGCCTAAATGGCTACATCAATTAATTGAAATCGACTAATCTAGAAATTAACTTTTATGAGCTTACATTGTCTGGTTTTTAGCTTAATTTACGTACATGTCAGATTATTTTTATGCATTGTTGTATACGTAGACAAGGCAGCATCTTGATTTCGTAGCTTGTCGCCAAAACCGCATTTGCTACAGAGTAGTATATTGGCGGCAAAATGAAGAAGAGCGTTATCGCAAAGTCTCAATCAACTTTATCCTAAGTTTGTATTAGATAAAAAAATGTGCCCAAAAGCGCGTAGACGCAGAGCGGTGAAGCAGCGCGGTCTTGGGGGTTTCCCCCATGAGCGACTGCTGAACCCGAAGGGCTTGTCGATAGACATCGCGTTACCAAAAAACCTAAATATCAATTTGAACGTAGCGCCGAGAAAATGACGAGCGAGAAACTTGGGTAAAATTACAAACTTGTTTTTCAGTTTCTCAAAAACAATTTATTTTGTCAACTTAATTATTCTCTATAACTCTAGAAAAAAAATGTCGTCTAAAATACCGATTATATTTCTTCTAGTCCTAATTTAATGACAGTAAATATTGAATATTCATTACTGGTAACTATAAATAATCAGCTTGCTTTTCCAGTCTAAATTGATTCATCAACTTCTCAATCTCCAATACCAGTCCTAAAAAT
>CAXTNZ010000165.1:0-16245 GCA_964245695.1 uncultured bacterium
ACGTTCTCGTCCTCACGATCGCCGCCAATCACCGAAAAAGGCGCTCGTTAGCAATAAAGGGCTTTACCTTAGAGCAGTTAAGGACGCTTTTGTCAAGCTCAATCCCAAGTATGCAATCAAAAACCCAGTGATGTTTTTGGTTTGGGTAGGCACAATTATCACTTTTTTGGTGACGATTGATCCCTACTTATTTGGACCAGTTACAGGCAAGAATTTACAGCTTTTCAACGGCTTGATTACCGGGATTTTATTTTTTACAGTCTGGTTCGCCAATTTTGCCGAAGCCGTCGCCGAAGGCCGCGGTAAAGCTCAAGCTGATGCTTTGCGATCAAGCAAGTCAGAGACGATCGCCAAAAAACTCTCCCCCGATGGCTCAATTACCGAAGTACCTTCCACCAGCCTTAAACAAGGCGATGCCGTGTATGTGCTTGCTGGCGATATCATTCCCGCTGATGGAGAAGTGATTATGGGTGTCGCCTCAGTGGATGAATCGGCAATTACTGGCGAATCCGCACCAGTACTGAAGGAATCAGGCTCGGACGTTGCCAGTTCACTCACCGGCGGCACACGCATTATCTCCGATGAACTAATTATCCGCATCACAGCCGACCCTGGCAAAGGCTTTATTGACCGGATGATTGCCTTAGTGGAAGGCGCAGAACGCAGCAAAACACCAAATGAAATTGCCCTGACGGTATTACTGGCGGTTCTAACCTTAGTATTTTTGTTTGTCGTAGCAACTTTGCCCGCGATCGCCTTTTATGTCAAAAGTTCAATCAGCGTACCAATTTTAATTGCTTTGTTGGTAGCATTAATCCCGACAACCATTGGCGGATTACTCAGTGCGATCGGTATTGCCGGCATGGATCGAGTTGCCCAATTTAACGTTATTGCCACCTCAGGACGAGCCGTAGAAGCCTGCGGTGATGTCAACACCCTAGTTCTTGACAAAACAGGTACAATTACCCTTGGCAACCGCTTGGCAGAAGAATTTATCCCGATCAACGGTCACTCAATCGAGGAAATTGCAAATGTAGCTTTGGCGGCTAGCGTGTTTGATGATACACCAGAAGGAAAATCAATTGTCCGATTGGCAGAAAAGTTTGGGGCAAAAGTTGATTTCGACCGCAACCAGTCAGAAGGAGTTGACTTTTCCGCAAAAACGCGCATGAGTGGCACCAACTTACCTGGTGGGCGTCAGGTGCGTAAGGGAGCAGTGGGAGCAATTCAGGGATTTGTACGTTCGCGAAATGGAGAAGATACCCCGGAACTTAACGCCGCTTACGAACGAGTTTCCCTACACGGAGGTACACCCCTAGCAGTTTGTCTGGATCACGAAATTTACGGCGTCATCTATCTCAAAGACATTGTTAAACCTGGTATCCGCGAACGTTTTGATCAGTTGCGACGCATGGGAGTGCGTACCATCATGCTCACAGGCGACAACCGGATTACCGCTTCTGTAATTGCCCAAGAAGCTGGAGTCGATGACTTTATTGCCGAAGCAACACCAGAAGATAAAATCTCCGTGATTCAACAACAACAGGCGGAAGGGAAACTTGTGGCGATGACGGGGGACGGTACTAACGATGCTCCCGCTCTAGCCCAGGCTAATGTCGGAGTAGCGATGAATACTGGTACTCAGGCAGCAAAAGAAGCGGCAAACATGGTGGATTTAGACTCTGACCCCACAAAGCTAATTGATATCGTTGCCATTGGTAAACAATTGCTGATTACTCGTGGGGCGTTGACTACATTTTCTCTCGCCAATGATATTGCTAAATATTTTGCGATTATCCCGGTGCTATTTGCCACCGCTAATCTGCAAACTTTGAATATTATGAAATTGACCAGCATCAATTCTGCTATACTTTCGGCGCTGATTTACAATGCTCTAATTATTCCCGCTTTGATTCCCTTGGCGTTGCAAGGTGTGAAGTTTAGACCGCTAACTGCTAATCAGTTGCTACAACGTAATATCTTAATTTATGGCTTAGGTGGGGTGATTGCTCCGTTTATCGCTATTAAATTAATTGACATATTGATTACAGCGGTTGGATTAGCGTGAGGCTTGATTTTTTGATTGTAGAGATGTTGTAGTTAATGTCTCTACGATTAAGTGTGATATTAAGAAAACGAATTGCGAAGGGCGCAAAGGACGCAAAGAAATAAGAAAGTTATGAAAAGAGTTAATTTAAAATATAAGTTTTTAGCAATGGATGCAGTGCAGGCGATTTTGTATGTTTGGTCGCAATGGTGCAAACAAAAATTGCCACTCATTGTTTTTATCGTAATGTGTTTGAATTTGATACTTGCTCCAGTTGTTTACGCTGCTGGTGATAACAGTTTGGAACGTCGTTCAGCTTGGGCGATCGGCATTTTAGGCTTCGTGACTCTGGCAGTTGTAATTTACTTATTTGATGTCATTTTTCGACCAGAACGTTACTAGTTGGCTGCGTTAATAAAAGTTTGATGATTTAAAGTAATTATCAGAGGTTTTCCAAAAAATATGTCTATTTTTCGAGAAGCTATCAGAGCAATTCGCATTACTTTAGTTTTCTGGTTGCTGACAGCAATAATTTATCCTTTGTTTATTCTCTTGATAGCTCAGGTTCCCTTCCTTCAAGAAAAGGCTAATGGCAGCATCATATTTAATTTCAAAGATGAACCAATTGGTTCGGCTTTGATTGGGCAACAATTTAGAAATGAACGCTATTTTCACCCTCGTCCCAGTACGGTGAGATATAGCCAAGGAAAACAAGCCAAGCCAACAGGCATATCCGGCGCAAGCAATCTTGCTCCCAGTAATCCAGAATTGCTCAAACGAATTGTAGAGCAGGCAAATGAACTCAAAGACGAGAATATTCAACCCCTCGCCGATTTAATTTACACCTCTGGTTCTGGCTTAGATCCGCATATTTCACTGAAAGCGGCGCGGGAGCAGTTGGATCGGGTTGCTCGTGCCCGTAGTGTACGAGAAGATGAGATACGTCCTTTAATTGATAAGTATACTGATCAAAGATTTTTAGGAATTTTTGGAGAGCCAGGAGTCAATGTTCTTAGATTGAATTACGCTCTCGACCTTCAAGACATTAATCGTAAGCAAAATCAATAAAGGATAACGGTTAGTGGTTAGTGGTAAGGGGTTTTTGTCAACCAACAACTAACAATTAACAGTACCTAATATAATTAATGAAAATGAGATGTTCGGTCATACTAACACTGGCTCAGATGGCATTAGACCGTTGACTTCTGCAAGTTACCCGATTCGTCCAGCGCGGCGGGGCAAACATAAAATCTTTATTGGTATGGCTCCTGGCGTAGGCAAAACCTTCCGGATGTTGGAAGAAGCACACGCGCTCAAACACGAAGGAATTGATGTCGTCATTGGGCTTTTGGAAACCCACGGACGTAAGGAGACGGCGCAAAAATCAGCAGGCTTGGAAATAATACCCCGCAAGGAAATTCTTCGCGGTGGATTGACTTTGACGGAAATGGATACGGATGCAATTTTAGCGCGATGTCCTCAGTTAGTGTTAGTCGATGAACTAGCACATACTAATGTCCCAGGTCACGAGCGCGAAAAACGCTATCAGGATGTGGAAATAATTTTGGCAGCAGGTATTGATGTCTACTCCACAATGAATATTCAACATTTGGAAAGTCTCAATGACTTGGTAGCACGAATTACTGGTGTAGTGGTAAGAGAACGCGTACCCGACCGCATTTTAGACGAAGCAGATGAAGTAGTGGTAATTGATGTAACACCAGAAACGCTGCAAGAACGCTTGCGAGAAGGCAAAATTTATGCACAGCCAAAAATCCAACAATCGCTGGATAACTTTTTCCAACGCCGCAATTTGATAGCTTTACGGGAGTTGGCACTGCGGGAAGTCGCAGACAACGTTGAAGAAGATGCTATTGCCTCCACCCCCGCAGGGCAATTCTGTAATATTCACGAGCGGGTTTTGGTATGCGTATCCACTTATCCCACGAGCGTGCAACTCTTGCGTCGGGGAGCTAGGCTTGCTGGCTACATGAATGCCCCTATTTTTACTGTGTTTGTCAAAGAAAAAGACCGCTTCCTCACCAAGGAGGAAAGTTTGTATATCGAAACTTGTGAGAAGCTTTGTAAAGAATTTGAAGGTACTTTTATTCATGTCACCAGCAATGATGTTGCTCAGGCGATCGCAGAAGTGGCGAAAAAATACCACATTACCCAAATTGTTATCGGCGAAAGTCAGCGATCGCGCTGGCAAATACTTCTCAAAGGATCTTTAACGCAAAATTTAGTGCGCTTACTTAAAAACGTCGATTTGCATATCATTGCCACTGATAAAAACAATGCCCCCAGTCCTAGGCGCGAATGATGAATGACCATCACGAGTGCGCCAACAACTCGCTTGCACGCAAGCTCCACTTTTTACAAAATTCAAAAAAATTAATTATCGAATGACTCATGTAATCGGTTTAATCAGTGGCACCTCTGTAGATGGCATAGATGCTGCCATAGTAGACATTTCCGGCAGAGATTTCGATCTCAAAATTGAGTTGCTAGCAGGAGAAACATATCCCTACCCAGCCGAACTCAGAGAAAGAATCTTAGCAGTTTGCGGTGGGGAAGCTATCTCAATGGCAGAATTGGCAGAATTAGATGATGCGATCGCCCTCTGTTTTGCCCAAGCCGCCCAAAATATTCAAATTGGTCATCCTCCAGCCACTTTGATTGGCTCTCACGGTCAAACAGTTTATCACAGACCACCTGGCAAAGGAGTGGGGGAGAATTCTCAATCCAAAATCGGTTACAGCCTGCAACTCGGACGTGGTGCTGTCATTGCCCATCTGACAGGCATTACCACTATAAGTAACTTCCGCGTCGCTGATATCGTCGCTGGCGGTCACGGTGCGCCCCTAGTGCCTAGAGTTGATGCGTTTTTGCTTAGTCATCCTCAAGAGGGGCGTTGTATTCAAAATATTGGTGGTATTGGTAATGTTGCTTACATACCACCACGTCGTGACAACTGGCTAGAAAAAATTCGCGCTTGGGATACAGGACCTGGAAATAGTCTATTGGATCTGGTAGTGCAGCATTTAACAGCTGGTGCTAAAACCTACGATGAAGATGGCAAGTGGGCAGCGAGTGGCACACCCTGCGATCCATTGGTAGAACAATGGCTAAGCCAAGACTACTTTCATTTACCGCCGCCCAAATCCACTGGTCGAGAGTTATTCGGCGTTACTTATCTCGATCAGTGTTTAAAAGACGCACGAATATACCAACTTAGTTCTGCTGACTTGCTGGCGACTCTTACAGAACTGACTGCTGCTTCAATTGTTCATAGTTACCGCACTTTCTTACCGCAAATGCCCCAGCAAGTATTTTTATGTGGTGGCGGTAGTCGCAATTTTTATTTAAAACATCGGTTGCAGATGCTGTTGGAATCAGTGCCAGTCTTGACTACAGATGAAGTCGGGTTGAGTGCCGATTTTAAAGAAGCGATCGCTTTCGCAGTTTTGGCACACTGGCGACATCTGGGCATTCCCGGCAACCTACCAGCAGCCACAGGCGCAAGTCAAGAAGTGCTTTTGGGAGAGGTTTGTTAATAACTATTGGGTGATTGGGCAAAATAAATCTGAATCAAAGTTGGGAATAGTACAAAACATCGAAGTAAATATACTAATCCAGTTTCTTTGATTCAACTTTCTTTCCCCATATACTTACAACCCTGTCCACTCGACAGGTGTTACACCCAATTTTTGAACATTGGAGTCGAATTTTCTATGTTAGACCTCAACATAGGTCGCTTACTCGGCAAACGCTACCAGCTTCAGGAGTTAATTGGCACTGGAGCAATGGGTCGGGTTTATCATGCTAAGGACATTTTGTTGGGAGGCGTACCCGTTGCTGTTAAGTTTCTCACAGTGCCAATCGAAAATGAAAACATGCAATTGCAAGACCGCTTTGAGCGAGAAGCGAAAACCTGTGCCTTACTAGGGCAAAGAAGTATCCACATTGTTCGAGTAATGGACTATGGCGTAGACGAGAACGACAGCCCGTTCTTCGTCATGGAATACCTGCAAGGAAGAAACTTGAGCTATATCATCCGCAAGCAGCAGATGACTTTACCAAGATTCTTGAGCATGGCGCGACAAATCTGCTTGGGGTTACAGTGCGCTCATGATGGCATCCCGGTTGATGGCAAAATCTGCCCGATTATCCATCGGGACATTAAGCCCAGCAATACGCTGGTGACTGCTGACCCCAGTTTTGGGGAGTTAGTCAAGATTCTCGATTTTGGTATTGCTAAGTTACTTCAGCCAGATAGCAATCATACTAACTACTATTTGGGTACGCTGGCTTATTCTTCTCCAGAACAGATCGAGGGCAAAGAAGTAGACAAACGCTCAGATATTTATAGTTTGGGCGTAATGATGTTTGAAATGCTTACAGCTAAGATGCCACTGGTGGCACCAACCCACTCTTTTGGGGCATGGTATAAAGTACATCACTATCAACAACCGCGTTCTTTCGCTGAAGTTGCTCCAAACCTCCAAATACCGAAGGAGTTGGAGAATTTGATTATGAGTTGTCTAGCCAAAAAAGCCAGTTCGCGCCCCCAAAATATCAGTAAAATCCTCAAGGTTTTAGCATCCCTAGAACAGAGTTACGCTACAGGCATTCGTCTAGACGCTCAGGATCTGACTAACGCCCCTACAGTTCTAGCTTCGTTGGAGCAGAAGATTAAGGTGGATTCGCGCCCATCCTCGTCAAGCGATGAAATTGCTCGCGTCACTTCTTGGCCACAAAATAAACCGATCGCCGATATTGTTTTCCCCCAACACATCAATATCAATGGCAATGTTTTTCCAGCTCTGTGGGGAATGCTACCAAAACAGGAAATTCAAAATCGCTTAGTCTGTACTCGTTACAACCAATTTCTTTTTATCACTGCTCCTCACCCCATGCTCTTGTGGATTACCGTCATTTACAACCGCCAACATGGTGCTAAATGGCTGCCTTACTACCTTGATCTCAAAACAAGTCTTGGTCAAGAAATCGTCCGCCTACTGGGACATACAGGTTACTACCACCTGTTGTTCTTTGCACGGGAGGCTCCCCAAAGTTGTGCTCATATCCAACTTTCAACTATCGCCCCAGCCCAACGCCAACAACTGCAACAGTGGCTGACAATCAGCAACACACTCGCGTCCTCACTCAATCCCCAAATTAGTAAAAACTTACTCAAAAGCGAGTACGAAAAGATTAAGCCCCAAATTCTGGCAAAGCTGGAAGTAATTGATACAGATTCCCCGTTCGACCTTTCTGACTATGCGTGAGTCTATAGGCGTTAGATCTCAACCTCTGTAGAATCAATCTGAATATATGTAAACTTTTATTAACAAAATATGTCAGTCGCAAGATATAGATATAAAAAATATAAATAGTGAAACTAAAAACTGCTAATGCAGGGTGTGGTTGAATCTACGCAGAATTTACTCTGGAGATAGTCCAGCTGATGGATATATATCCACTTGTGTATTTTTCAGGCTAGCTAATTGCTGCTGAGTTTTGCTAAACCACAAAGCAACTTTAACTAAGGCGGCAGCTAGTTGCGACTAGATCTAAGCAGTCGAAGTTCTTCCTTCGAGGTTTCTCTTCTAAACTAAATTTTCCGATTTGAATCGCTTTTCTTGAGTTGACGCCCCGACATCCCCAGCTTTTTTCCTTTTTGGAACCGAGCAAGAGAAGGAGGTCGCCCACTGCGACACGAGAACTAGTCTATGCCATAGCGGAACCTGAATCTAAGCCCCACTGGTGCTTGAGAAGCTCTTTATAAGTAGCCTCACGCATAACCATTTGCTCATAGAGCTTAACCAAAAAGTCTTGAGCTTGTTCGTGGCTCATGTGCTGCACTTGAGTAGCAAAAGAGCGGATGTTGAATTGCTGTTCCAGGGATAATTCGATGGGTTGGTTCATAATTAACTCCAAAAGACAACGAGTAAAGGTAAGGTTATGTCGTTTACAGAAGTCCTAGACGGTTAGGAGATGGACATGTAACTGTCCTACATTTGTTCCTCGTATTAAAAAAGATAACAATTGTTTGACAAGTTGCCCATACTCCAAGTAGGGTATTTTTTCGGCTTGACTATCTTGCAGCTAAACCCACTGATATATAACCCAAGTCTGTTGAAGCAGATTTCGGTAAACTTCAGGATGTAATTCACCACCAGGAAATTCCCTTTTTTCACTGCCAGAGACGGGAGAAAGAACGAGTGTAAGCGGGAATTATATTTGTTGAGACAGCAGATAAGGGGCAAGATGTCAATCTACCAAAATATATAAATTTAGCCTCCTTTGAAAGTGACTTTGGAGGCTAAATTTATTTGTATCAAGTTGTTAAGAAAAAAAATGCTCAGGCTGAACAAAACGCTGAGTATATTTACTAAGGGACTGGGGACTGGGGACTGGGGACTGGGTAAGAAAGATTATTCCCCGCTTCGCTAATTTCTAATCCCAGCTTCTCTAGTCCCCAGCTTAGTCGAGTGCGACGATGATGATGGTAATGTTATCGTGACCGCCTTGCTCTTTGGCAGCCTCAACTAGACAGTGGGCTGCTTTGTCAAGCAAGGGGCTTTCTTTGAGGTAGTAAGCAATTTTTTCATCGATAAGTTCTTCTGTCAGACCGTCGCTGCACAATAGCAAGCGATCGCCTGGCTGAACATCCAATTGTTTCACATCAACTTGATGCAAATCTTCACGCCCCAAACAGCGCGACAGGACATGACGGAAGGGATGACTCCGCGCTTCCTCTGGAGTGATGTCACCAACTTTTATCGCCCGTGCTACCCAAGTATGGTCTTCAGTCAACTGGTCTAATTGCGAATCGCGGAAGCGGTACAATCTCGAATCGCCAACGTGAGCAGACCAAGGCGGCTCCCCGGAGCGAAAAATCACCGCTACAACCGTTGTGCCCATGTCAGCGCGTTCTTGGTGATCTTGCTGATCATGCAAAATCGCTTTATTAGCTTGGCTCAAAGCTTCCTCTAGCAATTGTGGGGAAGTCTGGGTAGAATGCCAATTGGCTGTCAAATATGCCTGAATTTCCCCAGTTGCAATGCGACTTGCTTCCTCGCCTCCCGCATGACCACCCATGCCATCGGCAACGATGAAAAATCGCCTTTCTGGGTCAATATAGTAAGCATCCTGGTTATTAGCACGAATAAGTCCGGGATCGCTAACACCCGTAGAGTTAAGTTTCATAAAGCTTTTGCAATAATTAATACATACGATCAGAACGTTCGAGGCGTAAAAGCAATCGAATCAGCACCGCTGACACTCCTGTAGCAATTAAACCTGCAAGTAGTGCCAACCATACATAATGATTCACTAATAGAATCGTAGCTGAAACAGTAAATCCACTGATAATCAGAGCATAGCTTATTCCTATCTGAATATTGCTCTGCCGCCGCAGCAGGCGATCCGTTTCTGGTGACCGGACGCGGACGCGCACATCTCCGCGCTCTAGTTTCTCAAGTGTATCTTCTAATCTACGTGGTAGTCCTAATGCGGTACTACTTACTTGCGCTGCTTGGCGACTTAATTCATTGAGGAAGCTATTGCCCTCAGAACCATTCGTATTAGTCATAAGCTGCATTGCATAAGGTTTGGCAACTTCCATAAAGTTAAATTCTGGGTCTAAACCCTTACCGACGCCTTCCAAAGTTGAGAAAGCACGCATCACAAAAGTGAAAGTTGCGGGAAATCTAAAGGGCTGATCGTAAGCTATTTCGTAAAGGTCGTCACTAATTGACGCGACGGACTGGTTCTCAAAGGGCTGATCCATGAAATGATCTAGCATATACTGGACAGAACGCCGCACAGGTCCCATATCATCGACTGGCGCTAATGCCCCCAAATTGATGAGAGACTTGACAACGCGATCGCCATCTTTAGAAGCAATACCAAACAACGTTTCCATCAGTCCATCACGAATGTTGGACTTAATCCGCCCCATCATCCCGAAGTCGTAGAATATCAAAGAACCATCAGGACTGACAGCAATATTGCCGGGGTGGGGATCAGCATGGAAAAAGCCATTATCAAGCAATTGGTGCAGATAAGCTTCCGCGCCTTGACGAGCCACAGCTTTGCGGTCTATACCTGCCGCTTCTAAAGCTTCGTATTGACTTATTTTAATACCAGGGAGATACTCTAAAGTCAGCACTCGCGGCGAAGCGTAGCGCCAATAAACTCGCGGTACTTTCACCCAGTCGTAGGCGCGAAAGTTGCGGCGAAAAGTATCGGCATTGCGACCTTCATTGAGATAATCAACTTCTTCCCACAGAATGCGGCAACATTCTTCGTAAATACCCAGCCAATCTCGCCCACGCCCCCATTTAGGATGATTTTGAAAGTAACGCGTAATGCCCTTAAGAATCTGTAAATCAATTTCAAACAGCTTCTTGAGTCCAGGACGTTGCACTTTGACAACAACAGATTCCCCCGAATGCAACACAGCTTTATGAACTTGTCCCAAACTAGCAGCAGCTAAGGGAATCGGCTCAAAACTGTGGAAGAGTTCGGGGATTTTCTTGCCTAGCTCTTCCTCAATAATCGCTTCTACCTTCTCATAGCTAAAGGCAGGTACTCTGTCTTGTAACTTTGCCAGTTCTTCGACATATTCGCTGGGGAATATATCAGAACGGGTAGAAAAAAGTTGCCCAACTTTAATAAAAGTTGGACCCAAATCTAGCAGGGTAGTGCGAATCCAAATCGCTTGCGCTTTACGTCTAGCAGATTGCTTTGTCTCAGTAACTCCACCCGGATAACTCCAAGATTTGTTGAAAAGCCAAAGCTTGTACATTAAGGTCAAGACAAAACCCCAAATGTCCACAAAGCGCCGTCTACTAGAGTAGTTCTCGCGATTCCAACGGTATGCTTTATCTGAATAACCCTTTTCCATATGCCGTGTGTACCGCTGGTTTTTGACCGAATTACCAGGAAGAAAAGACACTCTAATTCCTAAACTATTTTTTAATAATTGTTAGTTGTTGGTTGTTTCTTCCAATCAACTCAACAACGTCCCCAGTTGACGACAGCGCGATCGCTTAACTTTTTTAGCAGTCACCTGCGGACGGGTTTCCCGCCGCAGTGCTGCTTCACCCCCGCACTGCTCACTACCAACAAACAAGCACGAACAAATGACTAACGACTAACCTGCAAAATTGCTGCGATATCGTTGCAATTCGGCTCTTAACATGGCAATATCTGCTCGCAGTTCATCAATTGTTGCTTGCACATCAACTGAAGTAGAACCGGTTTGATTACTTCCTGTAGTATATGTACTAGCGCCAGCTGCTTCTGCTGCCTGATTTGCCCGCTCTAGAACTTCTTCTGTAAATGAGCGCAACTGCTCTCTAGCTTCAGCATCAAATTTACCAAGTTCACTCAAAGCGTCGGTTATAGCGACTTCTACGCGCTCATTCAGGATTTCTGCTACCGCTCTACCGACGAAAAAGGCTTGCACAAGGGGGTTACTCATAAATTTTTGTTACGCTCATCCGCAAGAGAATTATAGCTTGCCTGCCTGCTTTACTGCTTCTGCTTTTAGTACTGGGCTTTTGCGGAGCGAGAGATTTAGCGTTGGACACTTCTGCTGAAGATAGCATTGCTTATCAAATACCAAGGCGAATGGAGAGCTTATTTATATCCTAATGGCTAGCGGAAGCAGGCGAAACCAAAACTCTTGCTGTAATGTAGTAAATACGGATATCAATATCGATAATTTCTCAAATTCAAAATTTTTTAGGTATTTTCGCTGACAGAGAGGGAAACCTAGACGGAAAGTCTTAAGAAACTTGATGCTCTTTTGAAATCAGGGCAATTAACAGAAATATTGGGCATTCCTGTACAGGATGTGCGGAATGTAGATTCTGAAGTTACACTTGGTCAGTCAGTAGTGAATTTGAGCCAATGGCTGCAAAATATTATTGATGCTGGTTGGCAAACATTAGAAGAGGTTTTGGGTGAACAAACAGATAAGCTGGTTTTTGCGAGAAGTCGTGCTAGTGCAGAAGGAGTTTTACGTGCACAGCAGATTTACCTGGAAACGCAACCGATAGGTAACTCGCTAGCCTTGGTTGTTGATGTCCAGTCAAAAGAATATCAGGAAAGAAACATACGGCTGCAAGTACATCCAATTAATGGTAAAACTTTACCACAAAGTCTTAAATCTGTTGTGCTTGATATATCAGGAAAAACTCTTCTAGAAGTTCAAACAAAAAATACTGATAAGAGGATTGAATTAAATATTAGTGGCAAACCTGGAGAGCAGTTTAGTCTCCATATTCAGCTTGGTGAAGCCAATATTATACGAAATTTTGTAATTTAACTGCCTGCAAGAGGTCAGCAATGGGCAAGTTAGTTGTAATCAATTTAATAGAGGGCAATTTTGAGACGGGTTTTTCTGTCTCCTTGCAGATTTGGACAGAAGGCGATCGCCAATGGATTGGTGCTGCCAAGGGCAAACTGTCTCCAGCGACAGAGTTGCATAAACACTATACGCTTTGGCAGTCGCATTATCGCAAGCATGTGTCGGGCAGAAATTCTACTCGAATCAGCGTTACGGGAGGTACTGACGCTTCTATCATCAGTGATATTCAAAAAGCCAGCAAACAGTTAAAGTTGAGTCTTAATGACTGGCTCAAAGCTGATTCTAGTTTTAGTCCTATTCGAGAGAAACTGTTCCAAAATTTAAAGGATGAATCTGAGGAAATTCGGGTCATATTTGAAACTGAAAATCTGGAATTACAACGTTTGCCTTGGCATCTTTGGGATGATTTTTTTAAGCATTACCATCGGGCTGAGGTTGCTTTGTCTCTACCAGTGAAAAAAGGGCAAATAGCGACTAACACCGATAAAGTCAAAGTTTTAGCAGTTTTCGGCAAAGATACTAGAATTAACACTAAAAAAGACTGGCAGATGTTGGAAGAACGATTAGCTCAAGATTCCAATGCCTTGCTAATTAATATAAATAAGCCTAAATTAGACGATTTATGTGACCAGATTGATAAACATAAACCCCAGATACTCTTTTTTGCTGGTCACAGTCATAGTGAAGATGATGGAGAAAGTGGTTTTATTGACCTTAATGACGAGGAAAGTATAACGATTGATGATTTAGAACCTGACCTGAGAAAAGCTGTCAAGCGGGGTTTGCAGTTGGCAATTTTTAACTCCTGTGATGGATTGGGAATAGCACGGCAATTGGCACAGTTGCACGTCCCCAATATTATTGTTATGCGAGAGCCTGTGCCGGATCAAGTAGCACAGATGTTTTTGCAACGTTTTCTAGAAGCATTTGCCGCAGGAAAGCCTTTACATCTAGCAGTGCGAAGAGCAAGGGAAAAGATAAATCGTTTGGAAAATCAATTTCCTGGTGCTACTTGGTTGCCAATGACTTTTCAGAATCCGGCAGAACCACCGTTAACTTGGCGATCGCTTGGTGGTGTGGAAATAGGAAGGCAATCCAATCAGCTTGATGTTTTGGGTGAAGAGTCAAACATCGCTAGCCAAGGTTCGATAGCTTGGTTGACAACTGAGGTTGGCAATTTCTCCCCACCAACACCGCCGCCAATAAGGGTGCAGAAGGTTACAATTATTTGTAACAAAGGTCATAAAAATTCCTCTGACAATCGTTTTTGCATCCACTGTGGCGAAGCTTTAAATCAGCAGTCGATAAAACTTTCAATTACTTGTAGTCAAGGGCATGAAAATTATCCTAAAAACTCTTTTTGTAGTTACTGTGGTGAATGTTTGAAAGGGGAAACTAATATCATTTTACCTACTACCCAGTCGCAATTACCAGCAATTCAGTCTAAAACTCAGTTTCGACCAACGACTTCAATTAATTCGCAGGTTTCTAATACAGGCAGGTCTACAGTAATAGGAAAAGGAAACCTCTTAAATGAACGCTACAGAATTATACAAAGCTTAGGTCAAGGTGGGTTTGGGAATACTTTTATCGCTGAAGATATAAATTTACCAAGTAAACCTCGGTGTGTTGTTAAGCAACTAAATCCTGTAATAAACGATTCAAGTTATTGGGAGGTGGCAAGAAGATTATTTTTTACAGAGGCAGAAGTTCTGGAAAGGTTAGGAAGACACGACCAAATTCCGGGAATTCTAGCTTACTTTGAGGAAAATCAAGAATTCTATTTAGTTCAAGAATTTATTGAAGGTCATAGTTTGAGCGAAGAAATTTACCCGGAAAAGCGATTAGTTGAAACTCAAGTTATTGCCATTTTACAGGACATTATGAAAATTTTGGAGTTTGTTCATCAGCAAAATATTATCCATCGTGATGTTAAACCCTCAAATTTAATTAGACGCAAGCAAGACCAAAAGTTAGTTTTGATTGATTTTGGTGCTGTAAAGCAAATTCAAAACTCAACTATTGAAGAGACTATTGTTATTGGCACTCCAGGCTATATGCCTAGTGAGCAAATGGTAGGTAAACCATCTTTTAGCAGCGACATATATGCTGTGGGTATTATTGCTATCCAAGCACTCACTGGAATATCACCTCACGAACTACGGCCAAATTCTAATGCAGGTGAAATATTTTGGCGGGACAATGCACAAGTTAGCGATGAAGTAGGAGCTATTTTAGATAAGATGGTGTGCTATGACTTCAGGGAAAGATATCAATCAGCTACAGAAGTTTTACAGGCTTTGGAGGATATACAAAGAATTGTGACTTCACCAATGATTACTCCTAATCTAACAATTATTTCTGGGCTGAAATCATTTTTTAAAGGTTTAAAATTCTAAATATTACCACTGTCCTTGAAAGTAGTTAATAGGATATGATCGCTCTCCTACTTCACGCGCAGATAACGTTGTAATAAAAACTCCTCAGCCTCACTCCTATCCTTAACAACCCCATCCAATGTAGCAGCAAGTAAATCATCCAACATTTGCCGATACTGTGGTCCCGGTCTATACCCCAACCTTTTTAAATCATTGCCATTCAAAATAGGTTGAACGTTAGCCCAAACTGTGAAATATTGCCAGATTTTACGCCTTAGCGATCGCTTACTTTGCACGGCAATTAAAATTAACATTGGTAAGTCATACTTTCGCAGCAACTGCACTACTTGACTCGGACGCTGGAAAGTTGGTATTAATGTCATCACCTCAGCTTCAGCTTGTGGTAAGTTTTCTAACCTTTTGATGCTATCTTCTGGAAATTGCAGATTTTTTGCTATCTTATCGCGATATTCTGGTGTAAGGTGGGCGATTATAGCTTCTAGGCGCATTTGCCAGTGAATCAGGGTTTGCTCTGGGTCAAATCGCCGCAAACAGCGTTCTAGCAAACGTAATTGCCGCAATAATTCTTCATCTAACTTTAGCGTGGGATGGATGCACTGCAACGCCCCCAAATCGTTCAGTAACTCCAACGCAGCTTTCCAATAAGGCGCTTCTAAGATATGCTTTAATTCAGCTTTGAGGCGAGTTTGTAAAGCCGGGGTTTTGCTATTTTGTTGTGCAGTGCGATCGTAGATGCCGCTATTAATCGCATAACGAATATATGCTTCTGTTTGCGGTTCAATTTGAAATCCAAAGCGCACAGCAAAGCGCACACCGCGATAAATGCGCGTAGGATCTTCGATAAAGCTGTTGGTGTGTAGAACCCGAATTTGCTTCGCTTGTAAATCCAGTAACCCACCAAAGAAATCAAGTAATTCGCCAGCACGAGGAGACGTAAGTCGCAGTGCCATTGCGTTGATGGTAAAATCTCGTCGATACAAATCTTGACGAATCGAACTCGCTTCTACTTCCGGATTCGCCGCCGGATAAGGATAGAATTCTGTTCTGGCAGTAGCAATATCCACCCATAAAGAGTCTAATTCTGGGTCTTTATGCCACAGCAAAGCCGCAGTCTGAAAAGCGCCATGAATTTCTAAACGTGCAGCTGGGTAAATTTGTTGAAGTGCTTTTGCTAATTCTACACCAGCACCCACATCAGCTCATTTGTGAAAGCCATCAACTACTAAGTCAATGTCTTTAATCATCAAAGTGCCTGCGGCTGCTTCAGCTAATAGTAAATCCCGCACTGCACCCCCAACTAAATAAAGATGCCAACCGCGTTTTTCTGCCTCTTTTGATGCTAAGTTAAGCAATTGCCAAAGTTGCGGTGCAAGTTTATCTTGCAATTGAGAAAGCTTAACATTACTTTCCCG
>CAXTNZ010000166.1:0-16185 GCA_964245695.1 uncultured bacterium
CTCCCATTCCCCCACTCTCCCCCTCTCCCACTCTCCCACTCCTCGAAGCGCCGATTCAAAACCAAATTGACAAGCAGGTAACTCATCTGGAATCGAGAAAATCGTCTCCTCAGTGATTTCCCCCGGTAGTTTGCGACAAAATGATACTGCTTGTTCTGTGGTTTCCGAACCAAACCAGCTGATGGGAGCAATTTCTCCCCAGCCTACTTTACCTGTTTCATCGGTAAGGCGGAGAATAATGCCGTCGCGGATATCCCAACTACCGTGACTGGTAGCGAGGCGCACAAACCTTCGCCGATAAGGACGAAACTCAAATCTGTAAGTCACTCGTGAAACTTTAATTAACTCCTGAGAAGTTGTCATTTGTACGAGTGTAACTACAAATGACACTCGTACAAAGGACTAATGACGCTAAAGCATAAAACCCAAACCGAACAGCAAGCAACTCCAAAAATGCACGGCTACAGCGATGAATTTACAGTTGCTGACTTTTTCTGGCTGGTTATGATTTTGGAGAACGTGGTTGCACAAGTTGAACGCAAAAGGTAAACTCACCCAACTCAGCAACGTCCACACGGGGAACATCCCCAAAAGCACAAACAGCAAGCTGAGGGGATAAATACTGGCTGTGAACCAGGTTAAAACTTTTGCACCTCTAGCTGTACCGAGACGGACGATAGGCGATCGCTTGCCGGCGGCTATGTCATCCTTAACCTGGTGAAAGTGTGAGCAAAACAAAATTAAACTCGTGGCAATCCCCACCAATACCGAAGCTGCTAAACTTGTCATAGTCCAGCTTTGGGTTTGACTGTAGTATGCTGCCGTCACCCCTAAGGGACCAAAGGCAAAAAAGCAAAGAATTTCCCCTAAGCCCTGATATCCTAAACGAAAGGGAGGTCCTTGGTACATGTAGCCCAAGGCACAGCACAGCAAAATTATCCCGATCACAGTTAGGTCGTGCTGCCACAAGGTTATTGCTAGTATCCCCAGCAAACCTAAACCTAAACACAAATTTCCCAACCAAAATATTAATGGTTTATTTGCCGTTAAATTTACCAGAGAATGGTGTTTATTTTTATCAATCCCCGTCTCGGAATCAAAGACATCATTACTGAGATTTTCCCACGCCAGAATTAAAATTGCAGATGCTAAAAAAGTAGAAAAAACTGCTCCATGAAAAATCCTGGTTTCTGCAAAAGCTACAGCGGTTCCTACCCAAATGGGCATAATGGCAACGCTGTACATCGGCGGTTTAATTGCCGCCATCCATAACTTTTTGTTGGGATATGAAATCAGTGTAGTCATTTTGTGTGAGCATTTATGGTTTGGAGAGACACCAAAACAAGAGTGAGATATGAAACACAGCCATTTTTTCTGTGGCTGATTCACCTTTTTGTGGTAACACTCACCCTTAAATTGCACCCCTTAACTGGACATGACATTTCTGGGTATTGCAACACCCTGATTTGCCAAAGCCACTACGCTGGTTAAACAGCGACTGAATATGTTACCTGTAAAAATACGACCACGAATAATTGCACTTTAGGAAGATAACTTCAAAAAAGTTTACTAAATTTAGATCCATGACAGTTTCACCATGTCGCGCCAACTTAAGCGTATATAATAAAGAGCTATACCAATTTCTGTTAGCGGTTCAGGATGATTGCCGTCAAAATAATTGTCGGCAAATTGTCAGTATTTCGCAGGAGATTGACTATGTTGATCCTTTGATAGTACTTGATAAACTTAATCAAGCAAATGAAATAAATTTTTACTTTGAGAACAGAGGTAAAAAAGAGGCGATCGCTGCCATTGATGCTGTCGCCAAATTGCAAATTGCGGGCAAAGAGCGTTTTATTATAGCTGAGAAGTTTATCAAAGATTGTCGCAACAATATAATTAATTTTGGTAACGCAAATTTACCTTTTTCTGGATCTCACTTTTTTTGTTGCTTCAGTTTTTTTGATAAAAATGCCCAAGCAGATTATCCATTTCCTGCCGCTACCATTTTTCTGCCCCGTTGGCAAGTAGCTGTAAAAAATGAACGTTGTATATTAGTTGCTAATACAATTATTAATGCAGGCGTAAATATTCAAAAATTATTACATAATCTCTGTGAACAAGTAGAAAAAATTCAATCTTTAGAAGCAAGTGCGATAAATATTGATTATTTCCGACGTAAATACAGTAAAAAAACTCTACCCAACCCTGATAAATTTAAACTTTCGGTTTTATCTGCATTATCAAAAATCCGCTCTAATCACTTGAGCAAAGTTGTTTTAGCGGATGTACTAGATGTTAAATCAAGTCATGAATTTAACTTAGTTCAATCTTTAAGTAATCTTCGACAATTACATCCTAATTGTTATGTATTTTCTACAAGTAATGGTAAAGGACAAAACTTTATTGGAGCAAGTCCAGAACGGTTAATTAGCATTCACAAGCAACAATTAATCACTGATGCTTTAGCGGGTTCTGCACCCAGAGGTAAAACACCTGCGGAAGATGCAGCCAATGCGGATCGCCTGCTAAATAGTGAAAAAGAAAGGCACGAACATTCGCTAGTAATTGATTTTATCACTCAGCGCCTATCTGAACTAGGTTTATTACCGCAAATGTTATCACCGCGTCTGCGACAATTATCTAACATTCAGCATTTATGGACACCAATTAGCGCTATAATTCCTGCTAACGTACACCCGTTAAAAATAATCGCCCAATTGCATCCTACACCAGCCGTTGCCGGTGCATCCAGAGATATTGCCTGTGCAGAAATTCGCCGTCACGAAAGCTTTGAGAGAGGTTTGTATGCAGCACCCTTGGGTTGGGTAGATTCTGACGGGAACTGTGAGTTTATTGTCGGGATTCGTTCGGCATTGATTGATGGCGATCGCGCTAGACTTTACGCAGGTGCAGGTATCGTCGCCGGTTCCGATCCCAACAAAGAACTAGCAGAAATTCAACTTAAACTTCAGGCGTTATTGAAAGCATTAGTTTAATTTAGTAGGGTGCGTTACTTCGTTAACGCACCTTGTAAATCAATTGTGGTGCCGTACTCTCAACGTTAACACACCCTACATTTAAAGTTTCGCTACTTATTATTTCAAATCTCTATGAGTAAAAGATTTAGCATTCTTCCCAGTGTAAGTAGCGACAACATGACCATCGCCAATCATTTGATATTTGTATGTTACCAAACCTTCTAAACCGACCGGACCGCGAGGAGGCATTTGTTGAGTACTAATTCCTACTTCTGCGCCGAAACCGTAGCGGAAACCATCAGCAAAGCGAGTAGAACAGTTGTGGTAAACTCCAGCTGCATTTACTAACGCCAAGAATGTTTCAGCAGCCTCTGAATCTTCAGTGACGATCGCTTCTGTATGGCGAGAACCATAATCATTAATATGTGCGATCGCTTCCTCCAACGAATCCACAATCTTAAGCGACAAAATCAAATCACTGTATTCAGTTTCCCAATCTTCTTCTGTAGCAGCTACGATATTAGGCAAAATCTCACGGGTGAGTTCATCTCCTCTTAATTCCACATTGAGTTTTTGCAAAGCTTCAGCAACTTTTGGTAAAAATGTTGTCGCAATTGAAGAGTGAACTAACAAAGTTTCAATCGCATTGCAAGCAGCCGGATATTGAGTTTTAGAATCAATTGTAATCGTCACAGCTTTGGCAATATCAGCAGCTTTATCTACATACAGATGACAAATTCCGTCTGCATGACCTAATACAGGAATGCGGGTATTTTCCTGCACAAACCGCACAAAAGAATTAGAACCTCTGGGAATAATTAAATCTACATATTTATCTAACTTTAAAAGTTCGATAGTTTCTTCTCTTGTTGTCAGCAACTGCACCGCATCGGGGTTAACGGCAGTTTGAGATAATCCTTGTTTAATTGCTTTGACTATCGCTTCGCAAGAACGAATCGCTTCTTTTCCACCTTTGAGAATAACACCATTTCCCGACTTAATAGCAAGAGTTGCAATTTGAATTGCTGCTTCCGGACGCGCTTCAAAAATAACGCCCAAAACACCTAAAGGACAAGTAATTCGCTTGAGAATTAAGTTAGTATCAATTTCGCGGTGAATTTGCACTGCACCCACGGGATCTGCTAGCTTGCCTACATCTTGTACCCCAGCGATCGCATCCCTTAACTTATGTTCATCCAACTGCAAGCGCTTATAAAGCGGTTTGGCAATTCCTTCAGCCGCAGCAGCTTCACAATCATTAACATTTGCTTGTAAAATTTCATCTTTTGCCGATTCTAAAGCAAGAGCGATCGCTTCAATCGCCTTTATTTTCGCCTCAGTAGAGAGAACCGCCAGCTTACTTGCAGCCAGTCGCGTTTTTTGGGCGACGGAAATCAGACTAGAGGAATCATTTTGGGAAGTAGTCATAACACACGCATAACGTCAAATTATGGCAATAATCTTTGCCTTTTCCCAATCCTATCAACTATGCCTTCTCGAATAACTGCATAACTTCATGTGACTTAGACCTATTAAGGATAGAGAGCAAGGTTTTGGTTTCACCCGTCGCTGGCTTGTGGCTGATACGGTCTTTTAACATTATCGAACTCACCTTAAAAACTATTTTCGCGAAACATTCACTTTTTTTGGAGTAACTAGAATGCAAACTACCAATGATGTCTCTGCTCAACTCAACAAACCTGTATTGAAAGAAGGTTCCACAGGTGAAGACGTTGAAGAACTGCAAGAACTTCTCAAAAAATACAATACTTACACAGATGCTATTGATGGCGAATTTGGTCCATTGACGAAAAAAGGTGTCATAGCCTTTCAACATCGCGTATTTCTCAAAGAAGATGGAATTGTTGCCGATACTACTTGGCGAGCGTTGTTTAAAGGTGCGCCAGTCGATATGCCAATTTTGAAGAAAGGCAGCAAAGGCGAAGGAGTGAAAACCGTTCAGAATATTCTCAAGTCTAGCAAAGATTATAACGGTGCTATCGACGGTGAATTTGCTTCTAAGCTAGAACGTGCGGTGAAAGACCTGCAAAAACGCACTCTTTTGCCTCATGATGGCATTGTCGAAGACCGCACTTGGTTCGAGTTAAGCAAGATTCCCCACTAGCACTGATATATATTAAGTCCGGCAAAACGCCACCCCCAACCCCTAAGCGCTTGGGGATGGCGTTTTGCGGTTCTTTATGGGCGGCGATCGCAACCTAATTTAATCACACTTTTATATACATATTTTATTTTTTTTGTCAATACTTAACTCCGAGAAATTAAGAAAATTAAAGAAAGTTGGCGGTAGTTGTGAAAACACCTATTTATATATGTGTTGAGAAACTTTCCGTAATTGCGGTGGCGATCGCTGGATCTATTGAGTATTGATAGATGAATACCACTCCTCCTAAAGGGAGATACTATGTCACTGCAATCTGGATTAGATGCCTTTAAAATCGGACGTTATCAAGAAGCTGTTGAATTACTAGAAGAATTCTGCCGGAATAGTTCGGATGACACTTCTCCTGGCTATCTGAACGCGCAGATGTGGCTGCTGAAAGCGTATCAAGCTACAGGAGAAATTGAAAAAGCTCGCGAACTGTGTCAGCAGTTAATGAGCAGCGATAATTTAGAGGTACGCACCTGGGCTGAAAAAGCTCACCCTACTTTACCGCAACCCTTAGGAACTGCATCTAGCGGTATCGAAAAAACCGGTCGCGCTGCTACTGCTGGGGTCAAATTAGCAATGAAGGGCGTGGGTGGTAGTTTAGCATTAGCTTCTGGAGTCACCCTCACCTTGCTGTTTGGCATGGTGTTTGTCTTAGGTTTAGCCCTGGTATTTATTGTAAATAGCGATGCACCTGTAAATGGATTAGCGATCGCTCTAGCTATCACTGTTATTTTCAACCTCGCTGCCTTCTTTCTGTCTCCCTTTTTGATGGATTTAACCCAAAGTTGGCTCTACCATACTCGTTGGGTTGACTTGGCAGAAGTTGAAATTCTCAGTCCAGAAACAGCCAGAGTTATTCGCCGCGTTTGTCAGCAGAAAAAGCTGAAAATTCCCAGATTGGGAATCATTGACGACGAAAACCCCACGGCTTTTACCTATGGCGCATTACCCAATAGCGCCCGTTTAGTCGTCAGTCACGGACTTTTCACCTACTTAGATGATGATGAAATTGCTACCGTCTACGCCCACGAACTAGGACACATAGTCCACTGGGACTTTGCGGTGATGACAGTAGCTTCCACCTTAGTGCAAATCTGCTATCTGATTTACATCACAGCCAGAAGGCTAGGTCGTGGCGGTGGCGATAGCAAAATCAAAGATGCGGCACAAGCTGCTGCCCTAGCCGCCTATGTGTTTTACTTCATCGGTACATACCTAGTTCTATACCTCTCTCGCACACGAGAATACTTTGCTGACCACTTTGCAGCCGAAACCACCGGCAACCCCAATGGACTATCCCGCGCCTTAGTGAAGATAGCCTACGGGATTTTGGAAGAAGGTTCCAGAACAAAAGAACCCAGCCGCTTGATTGAAGGTACTCGCGCCTTGGGTATCTATGACCATAAAGCCGCTGCATCTACAGGAACCGCCTACCGCATTGCTTCCGAACCGCAAAAAATCGGTCGCGTCTTTCTGTGGGATATGTTTAACCCTTGGGGCTGGTGGATGGAATTAAATTCTACTCACCCCTTGACTGGTAAACGAGTCCGCGCCCTCAGCACCTATGCAGAACAGCTAGGTTTAGCAACTGAGTTCGATATGGGGCGAGTTATTGGCGAAGGCAAAACTCTGAATAAGAATAAGCTTTACGGCAGCTTTCTGTTAGATGTTGTGCTTTACGGTGCCGAAACTATTGGGTTTGTCGCGGGCTTAGCAATTGGCGCTATCCTTTGGTCGAGTTCCCGAAATCCAGGTTTGATGCTGGGTGCGCCACTTATCGGCTTAGGCGTAGGAATGCTAATCAAAGCCTTCGTTATGTTCCCTAGCTACAGCCAAGCACCAGAAACTGACGTTCTCACTCTGATGTCAGACCCCTATGCTAGTCCGTTGCGTGGAAGACCGGCGAAACTCGAAGGTACATTAATTGGTCGTGGCGACTCAGGTTACAAATTTGGTTCCGATTTGAAAATCCAAGACCGGAGTGGAATGCTTTATCTACATTACGCTTCGCGTTTTGGTCCCATTGGTAACTTCTTGTTTGGGATGAAGCGAGTTGAAAGCTTGATTGGCGAATCTGTTGGCGCTGTCGGTTGGTTCCGCCGAGGTGTCGCCCCGTGGATGGATCTTATCCAACTCAAGAGTGAAAGTGGCACTATTGTCAACAGTTACCATCGCTTCTGGTCATTCATCGTCGGTAGTGGAGCGATTATCCTGGGAGTGGTTGTTACGTTGTTTATGACCGGCAGTTAGCTGCACTTTAGCTTGCTGTCAGAGTATTTCTCATTTATCCAAGCTGTAATCTCAAAGGAGGTGGTTAGCAACTGCCTTCTTTGTAGTGAGCGCAAACGCTCATTCCTGAAACTCTTATTTCTCCTTGTCCTCTGCGCGTAAGAGTGCGGTAGCACAAGTGCAAGCCGAGGAAGCGCGTCTACGTTTTTTCCTTTGAAGTGCGATCGCATAAAGATGTTGAAAAGCACCGTTCCAGTAAGATTGCGATTGAATGTCCGCAGGAGGGACATTAGTCATTAATTTTGAGCATATGACTAATGACTAATGACCAATGACTAATAATTATTTTTCGTATTGTTCGTAAGCAGCGACAATACGCTGAACTAGGGGATGGCGCACGACATCTTTTTGAGAGAAGTGGCAAAAGGTAATACCTTGAACATGTTTTAAAACGTGCAATGCTACCGATAATCCAGATTCTTGATTAGGTGACAAATCAGTTTGTGTCATGTCACCTGTAATCACCATCCGAGAATGTAAGCCCAAACGAGTCAAAACCATTTTCATCTGAGCGGGTGTAGTATTTTGAGCCTCGTCCACGATGACAAAAGCGTTATTGAGGGTGCGTCCCCGCATATAAGCGAGGGGTGCAACTTCAATCACACCGCGTTCGATTAAATTCGGGACTTTTTCTGGATCGATAAATTCATTGATGGCATCGTAAAGTGGACGGAGATAAGGATTAACTTTCTGCTGCAAGTCTCCGGGCAAAAAGCCAAGTTTTTCACCTGCTTCAACGGCAGGACGAGTTAAAATAATCTTTTCAAATTGGTTGGCGAGGAGTGCTTGCACAGCCACGACAACGGCAAGGAAAGTTTTGCCAGTACCAGCAGGACCGACGCAGAAGGTGAGGTCTCGGCGACGTATCGAGTCGATGTACTCTCGCTGTCGAAAGGTTTTGGCACGGATTACTTCTCCCCGACGAGTTTTAGCGAGAACGTCTCGCTGCAACTCGTGTAATTCATCTTGCCGATCGCTATCTAGGGCTTGACGAGCTGTTAAGATATCAGCGCTAGCGATACTATTGCCTTTAGTCCAGAGGTCTTCAAGCGATCGCACTAATCGACAAGCTAAGTCAATTTGCTTTTCTGTACCAGAGATGTGTAATTCTTGTCCGCGCAGCACCAGGTTTGCTCCTGTTTGCTGGGACATGGTTTTGAGATTTTCTTCTTGTTCTCCCGCTAGCGCGATCGCGCTCTCAACATTCGGCAGCTGAATTGTCAAGGCACCTGCCATAGTATTTGTTATTTTTTTGAACTGTTCTTGATAAAGGGTAATATCTTCTAACCGAAATGCGAAAGCGCGATTTTTTTCCCGGCTTTTTGTAGAACTTGATACAACCTACTGAAGTAAGACTGATTATTTTAATAGTTAGACCTGTTTAGGAAAACAAGAGACGCGAACACTCGCGTCTCTTACTTGTATAGATTTTATCTACAACTGCTTTCACAGCCTAACTTTAACAATTGGCATCGGATAAACGCCCTAAACAAAGACATTGCCCTGATTTTATAGCGAAAGAGACAACAACCTTGTTGCTGCCCACCCGGATTTTTTACCAGAAGTTCCAAAGCGCGAAGTTCCTCCATAAACGCTTAAAGAAGCGCTTAAAGTCGCTTAGCAGGCTTGGAGTCAGCCTTTATATCGGACACGATCGCAAACCTACATGCCTTAAGTCATTTCCGCACTAGTTTAAACTAGTGCGGATACGGGGTTTAACAATAGGTCGCGAGTCGTTTTCACGTCTTTCTTTCGATTTGGGAGCCGGTAATCGCTCTTCGGAATCTTCATCAAAAGACATACCCTCCCGACCTTGGGCACTACTGCCGTAGATATCAAGGTATACTGACTGTCCAGCGGTTTCGGCGGCTGCGGCAATAACCGTGCGAATCGCCTGGATATTGCGTCCTCCGCGACCAAACACTTTTCCTTTATCTGCGCTGTCAAAGGCTATGCGAATCCAAATTCGTTTGAGGATGTGAGAAATTTCACAATCGACGCTCAAAGACTGCGGAGATTCCAAAAACGGCTGCACTAAAAACTTTACCAGCCTAACGTAGTCAGGACTGGCTGTCCTCAATTTTGTTTCGTCGTTATGATGCGGCTTTTGCACTGAGCTGTTCAAAAACATTAGCTTTTTGTAAGATGCTACGCACGGTGTCAGTTGGTTGAGCGCCTTGTTGCAGTCGCTTCACGATACCGTCAACATCGAGTCGCACTTCATCGGTTCTGGGGTTGTAGAATCCAAGTTCTTCTAGGGGACGACCATCGCGGCGATCGAGGCTGTTAATAGCGACAATACGATAACTTACTTCCCGCTTTTTTCCGTATCGCTTCAAGCGCAGTTTAATCATGGTTGAGAAAACATTCTCCTATTGTGACCTATCAGTTTGCAGCTAGTTTATCTGGAAATGGTCTGAGGCATAACGGCTTCAAACAACTCCCCATCGGAACTTCGATTATGCGAGCCTCCTAGCTATTGGGGAAGGCTTCGCCGACAAAAAAGCTTCCTTAAGGAAACTTCCGATGCTGAAATGCCAATTTTAGCACTTATTAGTCCTTTGTCATTTGTGAGAGTGTCCTTAGCCAATAACAATTGACTCTTGACTCTTGACTAAAGGTTACCGAAGCCTTTCTTCTTTTTCTCTTTCTTTTTCTTTTTTGTACTTGCGCCGCTATTGTAACCTCGCCATCCTGGGGCAGCGGGACTATTGCCTCCTGCTGGGTAGGGGTTGCCCATACCGCCGCCGAACATACCCGGCATACCCGGCATACCGCCACCTTGACCCATTTGCTGCATAAGCGATCGCATTTTTTGGAAATCAGCTACCAGCTTACTCACATCGGCTTCTTTATAACCAGAGCCACCCGCAATTCGCCGCCGTCGGCTGGGAGAACTTGCCAACAAATCCGGATCGCGGCGTTCGGAGTTGGTCATAGAGTTAATCATCGCCTCACAGCGCTTCAGTTGGGTTTCTCCATGCTTGAGCTGATCTTCTGATAGCTTATTCATCCCCGGAATCATCTTGATGATTCCACCCAGAGATCCCATGTTCTTCAACAGGCGTAACTGCTTGAGAAAGTCGGTAAAGTCGAACTTCGCTGACAGGATTTTCTCCTGCATTTTTTCGGCATCCGCCAAGTCGATTTCTTCCTGAGCTTTTTCTACCAGGGTCAGAACATCGCCCATTCCCAGAATCCGCGACGCCATCCGGTCAGGATAAAACGGTTGCAGAGCCTCGACTTTTTCACCCACGCCGACAAACTTAATCGGCGCTCCGGATATTTGTCGCACCGACAGTGCCGCCCCACCACGACTATCGCCATCGAGTTTGGTGAGAATCGCCCCAGTAATTCCAATCTGCTCGTGGAAGGTGCGGGTAAGATTTGCTGCCTCTTGACCAGTCATCGAGTCCACTACCAACAGCGTTTCCTGCGGTTGGACTGTTTGTTTGATGCGGGCTAACTCCGCCATCATGTCTTCGTCGATTTGCAAACGACCCGCAGTATCGATAATCACCGTATCAACACCTTCTGCCCGACCGCGTTCAACACCCTGGCGGGCAATTTCTACTGGGTCAGCATCACTTCCGAGTTCAAATACTGGCACTTCAATTTGCTTACCCAGCGTCACCAACTGGTCAATAGCTGCTGGACGATACACGTCTGTCGCCACCATTAAGCAGCTGCGGTCTAATTTACGTAGATGTAAAGCTAACTTAGCTGTAGCAGTGGTTTTACCCGTACCCTGCAACCCAGCCATCAAAACAACGGTGGGCGGTTTGTCAGCTTGTGCCAAGGGAACATTCACATCCCCCATCACCTGCACCAGCTCATCGTAAACAATTTTGATGAACTGTTGGTCAGGTCGCACGCCAGCAGTCACCTCGGCTCCCTGTGCCTTGGCTTCGACTTGGTTAATAAAATCTTTGACTACCTGGAGATTGACATCTGCTTCCAACAAGGCGCGGCGCACTTCGCGCAAAGCGTCTTGAATGTTGGATTGGGAAATTTTGTCCTGTCCTCGCAGTTTCTTCCAGGCAGCTTCTAAACGGTCAGATAAAGCATCAAACATAATTTAATTACAGGTAGTTAGCCAAGCAGGGAAGTCCGAACCGCCGATGAATGCCATTCAGAATTTCCCGTAGAGTTTTAACGTGCTATTTACCAGCTTAGTATTTTTCACCTCGACTGTAGCAAGTGAACACCTAGCTTTGTCTTTTGTAAGTATTAAAAGGTTTGGAAGTTAGCGTGTTCAAGTATTTTTGCAGTCTCTGAGCAACTGCCATAGTCCTCGCTGTTAAAGTACAGTGAGGGTAAGAATGGCTGTAAGCGCGAAACTACACATCACATATCGCTATGACTAGCAACACTCTGATCCAACCCGCAGAAATCATTCACCTATCTGGTATCAGTTGGCAAACCTATGAGAACTTGCTGACTGACCTGAGTGCTAGTCGCCGCCTCCGGCTCACCTACAATCGAGGTACTCTAGAAATCATGGTTCCCTCACCTGAACATGAACGTTACAAACAAGTATTGGGTCGATTTGTCGAAACCCTAGCTGAAGAATTAGAAGTTAGTATTGACCCTTTTGGTTCCACTACTTTCAAACGCCCAGAATTGAGTGGAGCAGAACCAGATACCTGTTTCTACATTCAGAATCTAAAAGCGGTTCAAGGCAAAAAAAGAATTAATTTGCAGCAAGACCCGCCACCCGATTTAGTAGTGGAAATTGATATCACTAGCAGTTCGGAAAATCGCTTTGAAGTTTATGCTATTCTGGGTGTACCTGAAATTTGGCGGTATGACGGCAATACTTTTAGTATAAATATATTAGAAAATAAAAAATATATATCTGTTGAACAGAGTTTAGCTTTTCCTAATCTGCCGATTCCAGAAATTGCTAATTTTTTAGAACAGACCGGTAAAAAGGATTATTTAGATTTGGTTAGAGATTTTCGTAACTGGGTTAAAAGCCAAATTCAGCAAAATCAATGAATTTATTGTAAAATAAAATATCGTAGTATCACGCATTGGATTGTCTTCGGTGGGCAAAGAAGTACGATGCAATACCGCCGTGACAAGCATCCACAAGGGATGCCCTGACAGTATGAACTCATTACTAAATTGCGGCTCAATTACCTCACCCCTAACCCCTCTACGAGCGCTCGTAGAGGGGAGCCTTTGGCGTAAGCTAAAGGCAGGGTGAGGTGATACCTATAAACGCAACTTGGTATCAGACTCAGCCAGCGACTAGATTTTCTACAGTGTCGGCATCATTCGGTAATGCGGCTGTTAAAACTTCACTACCTTCTGCTGTAACTAGAACATCATCTTCGATGCGGATTCCGCGTACATCTGCAAATTGAGATAAACGCTCCCAATTGACGATATTCTCATATTTTGAGCGCAGATTTGCGTCAGTTAAAATTGCTGGAACTTGATAAAAACCAGGTTCGATTGTGACTAACATTCCCGGACGCAGGGGACGATTTAAACGTAGGTAGCCTAAACCAAAGCGATCACTTCTTTCTCTTTTCTCTTCATACCCTGCCAAATCCCCCAAGTCTTCCATATCATGCACATCTAAACCCAGCAAATGACCGATTCCGTGGGGGAAAAACAGCGCGTGAGCATCCATTTCTACTAAGTCTTCCGGATTTCCTTTCAAAATGCCTAAATCTACCAAACCTGACGCAATGACGCTGCAAGCTAGTAAATGAATATCCTCATACTCTACACCAGGGCGGATTTTGGCAATGCACGCATCATGAGCCGCTAATACCACATCATAAATATCTCTCTGGGTAGATGAAAACTTTCCAGATACAGCCCAAGTACGAGTAACATCAGCCGCCCATCCAATTTCAGTTTCCGCACCGACATCAGCAAGCAGTAAATCACCTGGTTGCAAAGAATGGTGATAATGCTCGTTGTGCAGAACTTCGCCGTGAACAGTGACAATACTGTTGTAAGAAGTAGTCATGTTATGTGCCATGATAACTGCTTCCATCGCTGCCCGGACTTCGGCTTCTATTTTGGCGTTAGTTGTAGCAGCCATACCAGCTTTGTGCGCTTGGACAGTGACAGCAGCAGCTTTCCTTAACTCGATTAATGCAGCTTCGTCATGGGTGAGACGCACCGCAACAATTGCTTTGGCTAACTCAAAGTCAATTCCGGCTGGCTGAATTTGCGGTAAAACTAATCTATCCAACAGTTGCGATTGTTGCGTCCAAGTAGCAGCATCTTGCACAGCAATTGTTGCCGCACCTTCAACCGATAATTCTAATTCCACCATTGGTTTAGCCGCATCCGCGCCAATTTTTTGGGCGATTTCTTCACGCGAAGGCATTTCTCCATGCCATAAAGCGCTACTAGGTTTAGGATCGTCCATAAATAGTTCTAATTTGCCGCTTTCTTCCAAGCGAATTGCCGCGTTTGGTAAGGGAAGTCCGGCAAAGTAGAGGAAGTGACTGCTAGCGCGAAAGGTAAAGACATTTGCTGGAAAGTTACGCGGACTGTTATTTCCCGACCAGAGAATTGCAGGAAAATCAATCAGGCTGGCTAGTCGTTGTCTTCGCTGCCGTAGGGTATCAGCGAGGGAAGTAGAGGTGTTTTGTATCAGCATGACTTAAAAAAATGAAATAAAGAACAAAGGATGAAAAAAATATTTCACGCTTTATTCTTCATATTTAATACTTCAACTAGTTTTTGTCGTCGTCTTTGTCGTCGTCTTTGTCATCGTCATCTTTTTTATCTTCGTCTTTATCGTCGTCCTTGTCTGAATTTACAGGCTTTTGGTTATTTTGATTGTTGTACTGAGAATTTTGTTGCTGTTGGGTTTGAACTGGCGGCTTCTCCTCCTCCCCAGCGCAGCTGACTAAACCCCCGGAGATTAGCGTTAAGTTGACAGCAGTGAAAATGCCCGCGATCGCGAAGCGCGCCCTACCGCCCAAACGCCCAAAGGGCGTTTCCCCCGTTCCAGAGGAACGGGGGAGGGGTTTTCTGAAGGAAAACCCCTCAGCGGTGAAACGGGCGATCGCTTTTCTCCATAAGTTTCCGTTTTTATTCAACATTGGCTCAAACTGTTGGAGTTAGAATTACTAATCCTACAATACTCTGACTGACACCTCTTGTTATCTAACTATTGACAAAGATATCAACTTGTGGATTTGTCACAATAGTTAAACAAGCCTATTTCTCAGGTTAAAAAAATGTCTGCTAAAAATCAAGTAAAGTTGAGCAACACGCCAATCGGCGATTGGTCGATTGAGCAATTGTCGGGATTAAGTCAGGAAGAACTATCACAACTGCAAAACTGCGGTATTTTTACCACAAAAGCGCTATTTCAACAAGGAAATACTCTCCAATCTAAGGTAGCGCTGGCAAATAAATTACAAGTCCATCTTCAGTATGTAAATAAATGGGTGGCTTTGGCAGATTTGGCTCGCATTCCGAGTGTGGGGACGCAATATTGCGGATTATTGCTTCATGCGGGTATTGGTTCAGTAGCGCAGTTGGCTGAAACTCCCACGCACAGATTGCATCAACAAATTATGCGCTTGCAAGTAGCAACCATGCAGCGACGAGATTTATGTCCGGCAATTGAGTTGGTGCAACAGTGGTGTCAGCAAGCAAAAACAGTTACCAGTTATAAGTTATGAGTTATTCCTTCATGAGTTACGAGTTACGAGTTATTCCTTCATGAGTTACGAGTTATGAGTTATTCCTTCATGAGTTATGAATTTAATTGAACTCCTAACTCCTCACTTTTAACTCCTCACTTTTAATTCCTAACTCCTCACTTTTAATTCCTAACTCCTCACTTTTAACTCCTCACTCTTTTGCCAACACACCATTGAGGAAAATATCAGCGAGTCCTTCTGCCATTTCTTTCATTTCTTCCGGGGAAGCGTCAGGTTGCATTAAAGTATTATTGGAAAAACCTGCAACGGCAAACATTCCTAAAAAAACTTTGGCAACTAGTTTAGCATTCGTCTGGCGATAGATGCCTCTATCCATCGCGGTTTGAAAGAAAGCTTCAGCAACTGAGCTCATTTTATCAATGACTTCTAATTGAATGCGATCGCGCAAATCTGGGTGAAACTGCGCTTCCATAAAACAAACTCGCATCAAATCGACATTTTTGTGCATATTCCACATCCGCCGGCGCATCACTTGCGCGACAGCCTTATAACTGCCCATTTCACTCAATTCTGTGAGCAAATCTGTCAAAATCTCCACCCAACCGTTAGTCGCTACCTCAATCAAAATCGCCTTTTTATTAGGAAAATGACGAAACAAAGTACCTTCAGCTACACCCGCTGCCTGTGCTAAATCGCGGGTAGTCGTACCGTCAAATCCCTGTGAAGCAAACAACCGCAGTGCTGCGCTTAAAATCCGGGTACGCGTTTGTGCCTCAGCTGGCGGGGAAGAATTAAAAATTCGCATAATAATTAGGGTAATGTTTCCGGAACAGGATTTGTAGCATTATTGTCTAACGTGAAGTATAAAAACACAGAAAGCTTAATACAAGATTAACGCCCTGTGTGATTGGGCATTGGTAATTGGTAATTGGTAATTGGTAATTGGTAATTAGCCACTCCCCATTACCCATTCCCCCTTCGAGTTCGCCAGTCGCCTCAACGCGGGGAATCCGCGCACGGCGCTGGACTCACCATTCCCCATTCCCCATTCCCCATTCCCCAGCACAACTTTATTTTCATTTTTCCTTATGAA
>CAXTNZ010000167.1:0-16142 GCA_964245695.1 uncultured bacterium
CCGTTCCGGAGGAACGGGGCAAACTCCATAAAGGCGTTTGGGCGGTAGGGCGCGCGAGTGCGATCGCCCTATCCCTCCATCTTCTTTCTTTCCCCCCCACCTCCCCCCAAAAGCCCTAACTACTATTTTTGACCGCAACTCGGTATCAGACTATAACTCTTGCTGATACTACCAAAAATACGGCGATGGGCAGATGATGTAAAATAACCTTTAAATTATAATCAGGCATCAGAGCTACAAAAGCACAAAACCCCTGTCTATATTTTGCTTTTGGGTCTTAGTCTTGAAGAAAAACATTAAATTTCTCTAAAAATGTCCGGTTAATTTGTCCAAGCCCAAGTATTTACGGTATTGTAGATAACGTTTCCCTAAAGTAGACGGTAAATACTTCCAGTTGCCAGGAAAGTTCACCGGAACTCAAAGAAGCTCCTAAAAAGCTTTTGTTGTATGAGTTGGTCATCACTCACACACATTCTGATTAGTAGAAAAAATAAAATTTCACCAGTCGTCCTCACCTGTGCTATATCTGCAAATTCTCAGACGACTAATTTTTTCTATCTGCATCTACAACGACGGCTATGGGGAATTTGAGTTTTTAGGTGGTGATTACCGTACTAAACCGAAATCATCACCACGCAAGTAGAGTTAGTTATGGTAGAGTTAAGAAGTTAAGACTGGCTTTGCCAAAGTACAACTCTACGCATCGGCAAAAATTCCCCAAGGGAAAGCAGTTTTGATTAAGCATTTACCATACAAAATCTGAATTCACTCGAGGTTATGACTCAGCAGCAAGTAATTCACCCTATGGTGAAATTGCAGCGTAACGTGCAATCACTCGTAGAATCTAAAATTATCAAGCCAACTGATAGCATTTGGAAAATCGCCTTGCTTTATGGCAATGAATGGCAGTACTGGAAACAGGAACTGCTGGATTTTGGCTTCACTATGCAAGATCCAATAGGTGATTTGTTGGCAGTAGAAGCTTGGGACGAAGAATAGAAAATAGGGAATAGGCAGTAGAAAGTAGGAAATTAAAAAACACTACTTCCTACTTTCCACTCACCACTTCCCTTATTTGCAAACAGCTAAAGCCGCAGCTAATTCCTTCGCTGTTTGGTAGCGATCGCGTGGCAGTGGTTCTGTAACACGATTAATAATCTCTCTTAATTGGGGAGTAAAAGTGGGAACACTTGCCAAATCAAACCGAAAATTTCGCCCCTGCTGGCGGTAATACTTGAAAGGGTTTTCACCAGTAAGCAGAAAAATTAGCGTCGGTCCAATAGCGTATAAATCGGATTGCGTCAGAGGTTGTCCCCGTTCTTGTTCGGGAGCGCAATAACCTTCTGCACCAATGCGAGTACCCGGTGCCGTACCAATTTCTTTCACAGCCCCAAAATCCAGCACCACTATGTGATTATTAGAATTTCGCACCATCAGGTTAGCGGGTTTAATATCGCGGTGAATCAGTGGTGGAACTTGGCTATGAAGATAATCTAATATGTCACAGGTTTGGATCATCCAAGCGATCGCACGTAGGGGAGTTACTGGTCCATGAGTATAAACTAATTTTTCCAAATCCTGACCGTGGACTAATTCCATTGCCAGGTATTTTTTCCCGTTTTCGACAAAAAAGTCGTAATACTTAGGAATTCCTGGATAATTGAGGGATTTGAGAGTGTATGCCTCCCGTTCAAATAATTCTTGAGCTTTGGCAATTTTAGCCATATCAGCATTCATTTGCTTCAACACCAGCAGTTGCGGGTGTCCAGCAATCCAACCAGCTGCATCCCAAGCAAGATAAGTAGTTCCCATACCTCCCTGTCCTAGTGTCCGCAACACCTGATAGTGGCGAATTATCTTTTCCACTGATAGAGGTTGACCACAGTGGATGCAAAACAGATTGTTAGGGGAGTTACCTTCGTGGGTGCAAGTTGAGCGTGAAGTTGCAGGAGTTTTTGCACCTAGCACTTCTAGGGAGTTTCCGGCAGTTTCTTCGGTTGTGCCAACTTCTTTTCCACCCAACCCAGCATTCGGTGATGTTTTCGGCTGAATTTCAAATTTCAGTATTGGTCCTCCCTGTGCCAGTTGCAGCAGGGAATTATCTGGCAAGAGACACTGTGTCACCAGGACACCCTTGAGGAAAGTGCCATTTGTGCCTTGACTAATCACCTGCCAGGAATCGCCATTGCTGCCAGAATTAATTTTTTTGAGTTCTAGATGATACCGAGAAACTAAACTATCACTTAAAACAACGTGATTATCTGCCGCTCGACCAATCCGAATTACGGAGCAGTCTTCAAAGCACCACTGCTTGAGCGGCGTTTTTTCTTGCGCTTCTAACAGGGTCAGACTAACCACAATATCAAGCAAAGGGTAAAGGGTAAAGGGTAAAGGGATTATTGATTGTTGGTTGATAAAAAACTCATAACCACGAACCACTAACCATTTTTTTGACTTTCGACATTGGGACGCACTTTTGCTCGGATGAGTACAGCGGTAATATTGTCATGACCATTGTGTTGGTTCGCCAAATCAATTAACTCTCTGACACCGCGTTCCAGGTTAGCGCCATAACTGAGCAGGGGTTCTAAGTGAGTAGAAAAATGAATTTCTAGTAAATCATTATCTGATAAACCGTCGGAAGCGAGGATGAAGAGGGTATCTTCATTGATCTCGAAAAACCGCACATCGGGATTGATCAAGTTTTCGTCGCGCGGACCTAGGGCTTGAGTAAGTTGATAGGCATCTGCGCGAGCGTAAGCTAAACTTGGTTCCACTCCTCTGGCAATTTCCCGTTGACCGACTTCGTGATCTACCGTTACTTGTTTGAGTTTGTCCTTGCGAGTCAGCTTGTACAAGCGACTATCTCCTACATGAGCAACTGCGGCTAGAGTGCCTTGAATTAAGAGCATTACCAAGGTAGTGCCCATGCGACCAACTCCAGAACGGGCATCTTGTTGATTGACATCGTAAATCGCCTGATTAGCTAAAAGCACTGCCTCACGAATTTTGTCTTCAGTTGGCAGTTGGTTAGACCAGTGTTCTTGAAAATATTGCCGCAGGGTGTTGACAGCCAACTCACTAGCTACTTCGCCACCAGCATGTCCGCCCATACCATCGCAAAGAATATATAAACCACGCGCTTGCAAAGCTCGATTTTTGGGCAGATCTAGTTTGTTAATTTTTGTTTCAATGCCGAAAAAATCTTCATTGTGATCACGTTGACGCCCAACATCGGTGCGTCCTGCGTCTTCCAAGCTGATTAACTGCATTGGCAGCACAACTGCTGGCAGATCATCGCTTTTAGAAGTGCTATCGGCTGGGTCGTCTAATTGCAAAATAGTCGGTGATGGAGTATATTTTTCTACTTCTGGGGCAGCAGTTGCGGTTGTCGCTGGTTGCAGTTCATTGGCGATCGCCTCCAAACGCGACATCAGCTGTGCGATCGTCTCAATAATACCTACATCCAAATCCCCCAACAACTGCACTACCGAGCCAAATTGAGTGCGTTGGGACTGTCTAAATAAAGCTTGCCAAACGCCCCCCAAAGCTCGGATAGTTAAGGGCTGCCCTTGGGCAACAGATGTTTGAGCTTCTGCATCTTCTCGCAACTGTTTTGTCGCAGCGCTTATAAGTGGTTCCACGTACAACTGTTGTAGTGCTAGCCTTTGGTCTTCATCCAAACGCAGATTCGACAACTGCAAAAGACTTTGACGACAATTCAGTGGTTCCAGTAGCCCCCAGAGTTGGGTCATCTGATAAAACCAATGTAAAATTTGTAACGAAGTTGTCGTATCATTCTGCCACAAGTCAACTAAATACTGCCAATTTGAGCGCTCTTGGATGAGTACCACCTGCATATCTCCCTGCTGCCATGCATCGTGAATCGACGGTATCCCTAGGTGACACGCTGGTTGTAAGTCAATATAAACTTTAGCGAGGCTAGGAATTCTAGCTGCTTCGGCTGATGGCGTTCCCAGACCCTTTTGCTGATTTCCTAACATTGCCACCAGGGGCGACACTTGATATGGTTGGCAGTCTAAAACTCTCACGCACACCTCAGTATTGGTGGCGATTTCTGAGAGTGCTGGTAGCGGTTCTAACAGTTGATAGCGCTCTTGTGAATCTAAATAAGAGCCTACCGGGAATTCAGACGGGGCGATGGATGTGACGGGTGTGGGGACAACGGCAGAATTGATCAAATCATCTGCTTCTTGCCTTTTGGCTTCCTTGTCTTCTTGTCCACTTTCCCCAACTTCCCCAGCAAAAGTCTCTTCCTTGGCAATAATTGCCCACCAAACTGTACCGCATTGCGCGCCGCAGTTATGGCACCGTTCTGCATTCACAGCCACATAGCTACTGCATTTCGGACAGACCTTTTGCGTCAAAGACGTGCCACAGTTTTGACAGAATTTGTTGATATTGGAGTTTTCAAATTTACACTGAGGGCAAATCAGCATTGTGGAAGTTCCTTAATTCCGGTTCTAAGGTGCTTGTGACCACTACAATCCAAAGTGCCACAATTGGCTGCCCATGTTTATAGTAGACCTAGAAAATATTTTGGTTTCAACAGTGAATTTTGCTTACAGTATTAATTTTTACGCATATTTTTAAAATATGTAAAATACAGGCAAGTCAATTCCTCAGAATAAGTTGCCATTAAAAGTCAGCTAACGCCCATATTTCAACATATATCTTTAGATTTGGGAAAAGCGATAAGGGAGATGAGGGAGATGGGGGAGACAAGGAAGTAATGCTAGAAGTTTTCTTTTTGTCTCGTTGTCTCCTGCTTCCTCTGCCTATCAAGCTTCACTACTCAGTGGTAGTAGGATAGTAAAATAGGTACGATTTGATTCACTTTCAACCTCGATTGTTCCGCCCAGGGAAAGAGTAAGTTTTTGTACCAGTGCCAGTCCTAATCCCGTGCCTCCCTGCTTCCAGGGATCATTGCTGGGAATGCGGTAAAATTTATCGAAAATAAGTGGTAATTCAGTGGGAGGAATTTCCACACCTGTATTAATCACCTGAAATTGAATTTTCTGAGATTTTAATTGGGCGCTAAGGGTGATTTGCGCCCCCGGAGGGCTGAATTTACAAGCGTTGGTGAGCAATTCTATCAAAATGCGTTCAAGGCTAAATGGATCGCAAGCGAGTGGAGGAAGATTGGCTGCTACGTTTAGCTGCAACTCTTGTTGACAACTGTTGCGGTTGCGTGCTTGAAATACCTGCACCACCCGCCAAAGCCATTGCTGTACTTGAATTGTTTCCAATATCAAGGGTTTGGCGCTGGTATCCAGCTTTTGCAAATCTAAGAAGTTGTTAATTAGGTTAATTTCGCGATCGCACTCGTTGTCTAAAATTTCAAAGTAGCGAGCTGCTTTTGAGCGATCTGCTTGTGGCTTTTCCATTTCCGACAAAAAGTTTTGCTCTTGATTCAGTGAGATTCCCAGCATCTGAATCGCCATTTTCATGTTAGTTAGTGGCGTGCGTAGTTCATGGGAAACTGTACTGAGAAATTCATCTTTGAGACGATTAAAGCTTTCGATTTCCTCAAATTGCGCTTTCGTTGCTTCTTGGGTTTCTTGAAGAGCAACTTCCGCCTGTTTATCAGCGGTGATATCCTCGCAAACCATGATAATCACTGGATTTGGCTTTCCACCTGGCAATATCCGCGCCGCGACTTTTACCCAGATAATCTTACTGGTAGGGCAGTTTAAGCGAAACTCCCAATTAGCAATTTCGCTTTCAGGTGACACCGTTAATAACTTCATGAATGCATCAGATAACTTTTGTTTGTCTGACTGCTCAAACAAGTTAAAAATTGGCGTTTGGCTCAGTTGTTCGGGGGTGTAACCAAGACAGTCTGCACCAAATTCGTTTACAGACAAAATTATCCCCGTTGCATCCACAGTCAAGTACACAGAAGGTGTATTTTCATACAAGTTGCGATACCACTCGAGTTCCGCTTGGGTACGACGCAGAATTTCTGCTGTGCAAAGTTCTAAATCGCCAGATCGTTCAGGTACAAGTTCCAGACGTGCAGGTGTTGCAGACAAGATATCGTGTTTTTGACGAGTGTGATGCCAGCTAGATTGCTGTTTACGGCTCATAAGATTTAAACTTGCACCCAATGATGTGAACTTGGCGGGAATAAAAACAGTTATTATACAGGTTTTCAATTAAGTTGTGTGAGTCCGAATAAAAACTTATGTAAAGATTAAAGCTTACACTTTATGGTTCTTTACTTGATAGCTGAAAACTTGAGATTGGAGATATTGACTAATCTATTTATTTTGGATTTTTACCACAATTATTCCAATGTAGGTAGGGAGCTTTTGCCCCTTGCGAGCAATGCTTAATTTAGTGTAGAAGCTCTTTTATGTGGTTTGGTTAAATTATGCAACAATTTAATTTCATCTAGGGTGAGGTCGCGCCACTGTCCTGGTTGTAGATTATCTAATTGTAAGTGGGCGATCGCTACCCTCAGCAATCTCAAAGTGGGAAACCCTACAGCCGCAGTCATGCGGCGCACCTGGCGGTTTTTTCCTTCTGTCAAAGTCATTTCCAGCCACGCTGTTGGGACATTTTTACGAAATCTAATCGGCGGAGTGCGATCGCTTATCAGCGGTTCTTCTGGCAAAAGTCGTACTTTTGCTGGTCGAGTGCGGTAATCTTGAATTTCCACACCTGCTTGCAACTTCTTCAAAGCATCTGCATCCGGAATTCGCTCTACCTGCACCCAATAAGTCCGTTCATGTCCGAACTGAGGATGGGAAAGGCGATGTTGCAATTGTCCGTTGTTTGTCAATAGCAGTAATCCTTCACTGTCCCAGTCCAAACGCCCGACAGGGTACACATCAGCCACCTGGATGTAGTCTTTTAGAGTGCTACGGTTGGGGCTATCTTTTGTGAACTGGCTGAGAACGCCATAGGGTTTGTAAAAGATAATATATCGATAGTGATTTGTCATTTGTCAAGAGTCCCCACACCCATCGCTTTTGTCTTCCCATCTCCTTTGGAAGTTCCTGCATTTTACCAATAGTTCCATATGCATATTGTTGAAGGAGCTACTCTGCACACTTCACCCGAATACGCTGAAACACGGATGGGTAAAATTTCAATTCTGGCGATCGCTCTGTACTTTAAGACAGATATACAAGCTTTGTTAGTGTGCGGGTGTTCTGCGTGCCCGACAAAGATTTTGAAACATTTTTTTACTTTAAATTCCTTACCCGAACCCTAAAGGTACAATATAGCGGTTCTCGTTTGCGTGAGTACGCGCTCTTGGGCACAGCACTGCTGTACCCCAAAGAATGGTCTGTACTTTTCCTGCCTATGTCTTAATTTTGTTAAGCGACAATTGAGATAATTGTCTGTTTTAGGATTTGGCGCAATATTAAGTTGTATTTTCTATTTCAAGTTATGAAAAAGCTTAACTTTCGTTACTTGAAAATAAGTTTTGTGAGGATTTATATTTTCTCTAGAAATATCACGATTCAGTAAGTGATGGAAAAATTAATCAAACTATCTAAAAAAACCCATGGTGGTCTACGTTAAATGCTAAAAAATCGTCTCATAAAACAGTTTATTGCCTTTGTGGCGCTCAGTTTTGCTCTACTAATCTTAATATTTGCGGGAAAAGGCATAATCAACGCCCAGAATGCTAATTGTCCCCTAAATAGTAAAACGCAAACCGATATTATCTTCGTTAATCGCAGTAATCGTCCTGTTACGTTGTATTCGCTGAATCAACAATGCAAAGAGGTTTTGCGCTCCAAAATGCAGCCAGGAGTGGAATATACTCAAAAAGCTTACTTAACACAACTTTGGCGTGTTCGCGATACAGAAAAAGGATGGTTGCTGAAGGAGTTTACGCCGACTACTGCTACTCCAACAGCAGTGCGAATTTTAAATCTGGCGACAAATCTCAATCGCACAATAGAGAATCGACCAGATGAGGTATCAGGCTACCAGATTCAAGTAATGTATGTTATACCCAAAGACGGGAAAGACGAAGCCCTGGATACAAATGGTAAAATAGCAAATTCAGTTGCTGCTTGGCAGCAGTGGTTTGTCGGACAGACCAAAAATCAACGCCTTAGGCTAGATACGTTTAACGGGGCGTTGGATATTCCCTTTGTACGTTTAAGTCAAACAGACTCAGAGATTAAGAGTACCGGTGCCAAAGTGCGCGATCTCATAGAAACTGAGTTAAAAACATTAGGCTTCAATGACCCCCAAAAGCTATACGCAGTTTATTACGCTGGTAGCAGTTCCGTTGCTTGCGGAGGTCACGCTTTTCCACCAAAAAAGATAGGAAATGTCGCCGCAGTCTTCCTTCAGGGCACATCGCAGGAAAACCGTCCTTGTGAATCGAATCAGTTCGCCGCTAATGTCAATCAACCAACTCATTTAGAGTTAGAAATGATACATCGCATTGTTCATGGGTTAGGCTATGCCCAACCGTGTGCGACTCATTATACACAGCCAAAGCTACCAGGTCATGTTTCAGACAGCCCGAAAGACTTATTGTATGACGGCAATGAAATGTGGCAGCCATCAATTTTGGATATAGGTCACGATGATTACTTTAAACATAATAAACCTGGATGCTTGGATTTAGCCAAAAGCGTTTTTCTCGATCCAACCGAAGCAAATCCCGTTCTTCCACCAGGATGGAGTAATAGCGAATCATAAGTTTATGCGATCGCGCTTACGGGGTGGGGAGTGCGATCGCGTCTTTGGTTGAGGAGTTAAGGAGTGCGATCGCCCCCCAATCATTCAAACTCACCTTGTCCTGGCAAATCAAAAGCAATCAACAAAGCTTGATCCACTTGCGGCACAGACAGCTTTCACCTCAGGAATTGTTAACTTCCTTGCTGCCACCCACAACGAAGGTGGTACAATCTACATCCATGCTAGGGGTGCCTGCACAACAAGGCTGAGATCACACCCTTAACACCTGAGTCTGGGTAATACCAGCGGAGGGAAGCTGTTTATCGAGGAATTCAAGATGCGGACACAATGGGTTGCCAAGCGCAGTGGACAGAGCAATGTTACCCAAATGCACTACGCCCGTCAGGGTGTCATCACCGAAGAAATGCACTTCGTCGCGCAACGGGAAAATCTTCCCGCCGATCTCATTAGAGACGAAGTGGCGCGGGGACGGATGATTATTCCCGCCAACATCAATCACACCAACCTAGAACCGATGGCTATTGGCATCGCTTCTAAATGTAAGGTAAATGCTAATATCGGCGCTTCTCCCAACTCTTCCAATCTTCAGGAAGAAGTCGATAAGCTGAAACTAGCGGTGAAGTATGGCGCTGATACCGTCATGGACTTGTCTACCGGCGGCGGTAACTTAGATGAAATTCGCACCGCCATCATCAAAGCTTCACCAGTGCCAATTGGCACAGTGCCAGTCTACCAAGCTTTGGAAAGCGTCCACGGCACAATTGAGAAACTCACCGCCGATGACTTTCTCCATGTCATCGAGAAACACGCCCAGCAGGGGGTAGACTATCAAACTATCCACGCGGGGATTTTGATTGACCATTTGCCGTTAGTGAAAAACCGCCTCACTGGCATTGTCTCGCGTGGCGGCGGTATTTTGGCGCGGTGGATGCTGCATCACCATAAACAAAACCCGCTTTACACCCACTTCCGTGACATCATCGAGATTTTCAAAAAATACGATGTCTCCTTCAGCTTAGGTGATTCCCTCCGCCCTGGCTGTACCCATGATGCCTCAGATGAAGCACAATTAGCTGAACTCAAAACCCTCGGACAATTAACCCGCAAAGCTTGGGAAGATAACGTACAGGTGATGGTAGAAGGTCCCGGACACGTGCCGATGGATCAAATTGAGTTTAACGTCCGCAAGCAGATGGAAGAGTGTTCGGAAGCACCTTTCTACGTGCTGGGACCATTGGTGACAGATATTGCCCCTGGTTATGACCATATTACTTCGGCGATCGGTGCAGCGATGGCTGGTTGGTACGGTACGGCGATGCTGTGCTACGTAACACCAAAGGAACATTTAGGACTACCGGATGCCGAAGATGTACGGAATGGGTTGATTGCCTACAAGATTGCAGCTCACGCGGCAGATATTGCCAGGCATCGCCCTGGTGCAAGAGACAGAGACGATGAACTCTCCCGCGCCCGTTATAACTTCGACTGGAACCGTCAGTTTGAATTATCACTCGATCCGGAAAGAGCTAAGGAATATCACGACGAAACTTTACCAGCAGACATTTACAAAACCGCTGAGTTTTGTTCGATGTGCGGTCCTAAATTCTGCCCGATGCAAACTAAAGTTGATGCTGATGCGTTGACGGAGTTGGAGAAGTTTTTGGCGAAGGATAAGGAAGTGGTGACGCAAAGTTAATCAACAGTATCGCGATAGCCCTCAGACTGTAAGTTTGGGGCTACACAAACGAAGCCCGCGATTAGGCGGGCTAATTTGTGGTTTATAATGCTTGTAGCAATTGAGACTACTTAGTTAGTATAGTTGCTACAGGTTTTTTTTTGAGAGGTTAGGAAGTAGAGAATAGATATTTTCCACACCTAATTTCCTAACCTTTAGTATTAATCAGCCGAAAATTTTTGAGGTTAGCGGATGTTTGAAAATGAGCCGAAAACTAAACCGATTCAGAAAATTCTCTTTGGAAGTCCAGGAACAGGAAAAAGCTATCGTGTTCGTGAAATTGCAACAAGCTTACTTGGAATAGAGTGGAATGAGCAAAGCAAATCTCTGGAAAACACAATCAAAACAGTTTTTCATCCAGAATATACTTATTCAGATTTTGTGGGAAAGCTTTTACCGCAAACTACCGGAAATGGTTCGGTTATATACAAGTTTTATGAAGGGCATTTTCTGCGTGCTTTAGGTTTGGCATATAGACATTTAGTCGATGGAAGTACAGAAAATGTTCTTTTAGTTATAGATGAGTTAAATAGAGGTAATGCTGCTGCTATATTTGGTTCTATTTTCCAGTTATTGGATAGAGAAGAAGATAATTGGTCAACTTATGAAGTCAACTTGTCTGAACTTGAAATAGTCGGTCTTCTACGCTCGATGAAATATTCTGTTAAAACATATGATGATAACATTCAGGTAAATAAGACTGAATTGGGAGAATTTTGTAATAACCTAGAAGAGAAGCTAATTAATAACAATAACGAAGATGGTCTGCGGGTAATACAAAATTTAAGAGAATATAAAATTGCCATTCCCAGTAACCTGTCAATTATTACAACAATCAATACTTCGGATGAGTCAATATATTACCTTGACAGTGCATTTAAACGTCGGTGGGACTGGGAATATGTAGATGTCCCAGGTAAAGAGTTCTCTGGAAAAGTCCCAGAAAAAATCAAAGATGCAGTGGTAGTGATTGGAGATAGAGAAGTAAATTGGTCTAAGTTTGTAATTAATCTAAATGAATTTATAAAATCCCATCATCAAGCAATACGCAGAATCGAAGATAAACAAATTGGTTGGTGGTTTTTGAAGCCGGAAAATAACAAGATTGAAGAAACTGTAATCAAAAATAAACTGATGTTCTATCTTTGGGATAGTGTATTCTCGAAAGATAGAAGACCTTTGGCAGAACTTTTAGACACAAAATTGATTACCTATGCCTATTTTGCAGGCTTATCTGAGAAGTTTGTATTTAAAATATTACCCGAAGAAGAATACATACAAGATTTTTGAGAAATAGACTTAAGCGAAAGGCAAAATGATAAACTTTGGAGAATTGGAACTTCAAGTTAATGAAAAATATTCTTTTGTAGGAATAGAGAAAAAGGGTTCCAAGTTAGTTTTTCATATTCCTAAGGGGTTTTCTCCGACTGATATAACTTCAATAAATACATTTGACAGCAAGCGTGATTTGTTCTTTCTACTGTATAGAACACTTAACGTTTTTAAGCAAACCTGCATTGAAAAACGGCATTCTTATTCGCAAAACTCACAGGTATTAAATCCTGGACCAAAATATCTAGACGATTATGTAAAATTAACAGGCGTTAACATTATGGCTGTGATTAATAGTTATTTAGAGACAGAGGGAACTGAACCCTGAAAAATGTCTAAATCCACTGAAAATGTAATGATGGGGGTTCCCGAAGCGCTTGTTATTTTTTAGCCCGCATTCGGCTTTGCCGTTGCCGAAGGCTAGGCGGGCTTTGTTCATGTAGCCCCATTCCAGTTTGAGGGGGTACACGGGGGCGATTAACTCGCCATCAGCTTATACCTTTCCTGAATTTCCTCAATCGTAAACACCGCTTCAAACTTCAACCCCACCGATTGATAAAACTCTGCTCCCCCCTGCTTTCTATCTATCAATGAAATTACTTCATTAACTGTATAACCTGCTTCCCTAAGCAGTTCAACTGCTTTCATAGCCGATCGCCCAGTAGTGACGACATCTTCCAAAACTACTACTTTTGCATTCTCTGGCAAAGTGGGACCTTCAATATATGCTTTTGTCCCATGACCTTTGGCTTCTTTGCGGATAATTAAGGCTGGTATTGGTCGGTTTTCGTAAGCAGAAACCACACTCACTGCTGTGACAATTGGATCTGCACCCAGTGTTAAACCAGCTACTGCTTGAGCATCTTCTGGTAGCCTGGATAGAAGAATGCGACCAATTGCTAAAGCACCTAGGGGGTGGAGTGTCACCTGTTTACCATTAATGTAATAAGAACTGGGTTGCCCAGAAGAAAGAATAAAATCACCCTCTTGGTAAGCCAGTCGGCAAAATAAATCTAGTAACTGTTGGTGCAGGGTAGTCAAATCGGCAGTATGTGCCCATAAATCAGACTGGGAGCGGGTTTCGGTTTGATAATTCATCACAAAACATTAAAAATTGTGCTACACCAAAGGTTGAACTCATAAAAGTTCTGAAATTAAGCATAAGTTAAGATTCGCCCAAAGATTGAGAAGTAATGAATATGGGTAGAAAATTTAAAACCCTTATTGGTTTATTAGTGCTGCTAGCTGGTAGTATTGCTTTTCCGGTTGCAGCAGAAGAGAAGGGAACAACTAATTATGAAACACCAAATGACGTATTTGAGCGAGCTTTTTTTAAGAACGATCGCAACTTCTACGGTAATAACACTTTCCGGCGTCAAATAAACTCGATATTCGGACTTGGTTCGTTGCGTGGCAACTCTTTCCCTGAAAATGAAATTGCGCGAGATGCTGAGTTGGTTAACGTTGTCTATCGAGACACTCTTAATCAGCAAGTTGGCAACGATCCATATATTCGCACGCGAGATTTACCGAATCCTTATAACACATCGGTGATGATGTCTCCTCGCTTGAAGACCAACAAGCTCAAAACCAAGAGCGAATTTCAGTTTCAGATACCACCTCGGTAAAATGCCGCTACGCAGAATCAATAGTCATTTGTCATCAACTATTGACTATTGACCAATGAAAAAATTTTTGATGATTTAGTGCGCCCTACTGGAATCGAACCAGTCTGAAAGCGAATTATGAGCTCGCTGCCTCCCCAATCGGCCAAAGGCGCTTATTTGTTTACGTTTGGGGTTGGTATGAGTTTATTACTTCAACTCTTAGTTCAACCCTATTTGCTAATTTTACCGTCAAGTAGCTGCCTAGGAGCGCTTTGGCAACTTCACGACTTGATTTTAGCATGAGTTCACAGTCTATGAACACTATACAATAGTTTACCAGATTTTTATACTACATAATTTGACGGTGAAATAGTGCAGACTAATATTGATTAAGTTCTTTTAAGGATTGAGGTAAACAGCTTCAATACTTTTAAATAAATAAACCAGCATTCTCTGCAATAGCTTCTTGTGCGATGAAACTAAATTCTACTGTACTTCTGACGTTGATTTTGTTAACCCTAATGTTGGGAGCAGGTTCTGTAAGCGCGTTTTGGGGGTTTACTTTGGGGAGTTCGGCACTTAAAGGTGTGACAACACCAGATGGTCGTCCCACAACCAAATTCGCCAGCAATAAGGCAAATAACGCCCACCATGCAGCGGTGACGCTATTAAGAGAGGAAGAAATCCTAAAAATTGTTAAGTCCCGGATTGACGGCAAGAGCAAGGCTGCTAGAGCGAAAAAGTCTAATGACGATGACGAAGAAACTACTAGCAACAAGCCAAAGCCTGAGCAAAAGCCTCAAGAAGCAGCTGAAGAAAAACCCCAACCAGGATTTCCGATTACCTCTGAGAGCGAGAAAGTAATGATTTCTGTACAATCTGCTCGTTACTCTGGCGGTGATTTGCTACTTCGCGTGAAAATGCAGAATAAAGGTAGTGATTCTGTGCGCTTCCTGTACAGTTTTTTGGATGTCACTGATGACAAAGGGCGAACCCTGAGTGCTAGTACTGAAGGCTTACCAGCAGAATTGCCGGGAAATGGACCAACGTTTTCTGGTACGGTGAGCATTCCTACACCTTTGCTTGATGATGTAAAGCGCATCTCACTCGCCCTGACTGACTATCCAGATCAAAAACTAAAGCTGGAAGTGCCAAATATTCCAGTAGGAAGATAGGTAGAGAGATTTTAGATGGGAAAACTCACTCGCCCCCTCAGGGGTAATGGGGTAATAGGGACTTTTGACTCTTGACTCTTGTACTGGCGATCGCCAGATTGGGGAACTAGATGGAAAATTCTTCTCCCAATACCCAATTTCTAATTTCTGGTTCCCCAATCCTCAATTACGAATTACCAATAACAAGAGCTAAAATCCCATATCCAAGACTATCTTTCTAAAAGGGAGTATCAGTTTTACACGGGCTTTGGCGGTGAATGGTTTTCCTAGTTTAAGTTTGACAGATGTGGGGCTGCGATTGTTGTCAGTGCTACTGCTGATTGCCATCAATGCCTTTTTTGTCACAGCGGAGTTTTCAATGGTGACAGTGCGGCGATCGCGCATTCATCAGCTAGTCGAGGCTGGTGACATCCAAGCGATCGCCGTCGAAATGCTGCAACGTAGTATTGACCGACTGCTATCTACAACCCAATTAGGCATTACCCTTTCTAGCTTGGCGTTGGGGTGGATTGGAGAAAGTACAATTGTTGGGCTGGTAGGTTCATGGCTAGAATCATTGCCTTTAGCCAGTGGTCTGAGTGCCTTCATAGCTCATTCCCTATCAATCCCGATCGCCTTTTTTTTGATAGCCTATCTGCAAATTGTTTTGGGGGAACTATGTCCCAAATCAATAGCGATGCTGTACTCAGAACCGATCGCGCGGTTTTTGGGACCCGCAGTCAAAGCGATCGTGCGATTTTTCAGCCCCTTCATCTGGATTCTCAACCAATCAACTCTCGCCATCATGCGACTGTTTGGCATCCAGTACACAGGACAAAGCTGGAGACCACCAGTTACCTCAAAAGAATTGCAACTGATTATTTCCACAGAACGGGAATCTACCGGTTTGCAGCTTTCAGAGCGAGAATTGCTCAATAACGTCTTTGAGTTTGGCGATGTGAGGGCGCAAGCGATTATGGTTCCCCGCACCAGCATTACAGTGCTACCAAAAGATGCCTCCTTCTTGAGGTTACTCCAGGAAATGGTGTCTACTGGTCACTCGTCCTATCCTGTTATTGGAGAATCTTTAGACGACATTCGCGGCATTATTTACTTTAAAGATTTGGCAAAACCGTTAGCTGTTGGGAAGCTGACTTTGGAGACACATATCCAGCCTTGGATGCGTCCCTCCCGGTTTGTACCAGAACATACGCCCTTAAGTGAACTATTGCCAATGATGCAACAAGAGAAACCAGCTATGGTGATTGTGGTGAACGAATTTGGCGGTACTGTGGGACTGGTAACCATCCAAGATGTAATTGCCGAAATCATTGGCGACGCAGGCGAAGCAGAAAGTAGCGACGACCTGTTGATCAAGATGTTAAACGAGCAGACATATTTGGTGCAGGCGCAAATCAACCTAGAAGACCTCAACGAAGTCTTGCGCCTCAATTTGCCCTTAACTAGGGAATACCAGACATTGGGTGGCTTTTTGCTTTACCAATTGCAGAAAATTCCTTCTGTTGGGGAAATCTTGAGATATCAAAATCTAGAATTTACTGTGATGTCCATCACCGGACCACGCCTGCACCAAATCCAAGTGCGACGCTTGGAAGA
>CAXTNZ010000168.1:0-16134 GCA_964245695.1 uncultured bacterium
AAATAAGTCGTCGCTAAAAGTATTGCTAATAAAGTGCAATCTATCAAAATTATCTATCACCAGCAGCCTATTATAACCATCAGATAATTTGCTTATGATATTTTGCAAATCCTGCTGGTAGTAAAAGCTGAAGCTAATAGGAATAACGTTGAATAGATGATCTACACTAAAAGGATATTCAAGATTGAGGTAAACAGACTCTAAGTTGATATCCTTGAGTAAACAGTTTTTAACAGTAAGAGTCTTACCAATATTTGGCTTGCCCCATAGGTTAATATTCTTGCCTGCATTTACCTTATCGATTAACTGATGGTAGTCTTTATAACGTAACATTATCGTTATCCTTTAAATCCAATATATCCCTAAATTAAATTGACACTAAATATGTGATTTTTTGACTATGCTTCTCTAAGCTGTTTCGGGAAAATTGATTAGACACAATAAAATTATCTAACAGAAAGTCAGGTAATTGTGAAAGTCTCAACAGCACACCATCATCACCACTACTACGATGATAATAATGAACTACAGGCGATTGGATAACTGTCAAGTTATCGTTACGGATTGCTTGTCCTGTAACCAGACCATCCATGATAAATTTGGCGGCAGCAGCTACGTTATCGCTATCTCGTCCAAAATTTTTGAGATACCAATGAAATTCAATCCAAACTGCACCATCTAAACAAAATCCACATTCTCGAACAAATTCACCAATTAAGTTTGTCCAGTACTTCTTAAGTCCAGCGCTCGCTTGCCAGCCAGACCGTGCCTGGTTAATAATTTCGTTCATACTAGGGGGCAATGACATCGTTAATTCAAATATCATCTTCCTGACTCTCTTTCAAGCTATTTAAAAATTCCTCAACAATATTTCTAAAATTTTTGTACGACCTACCATCTTGGCGGGATAAATTGAATACTGCTTTGACAATTTCATCAAGTTGATAGCCCTTTTGATGCAAATTTAAAATTGAGTTTCTTGCTGACTCGTCAAGCTGTACCGTAAAACTAAAACTGCCCTCAAAATCGGTCTTAGACTGTTTATTTTTAGTATGAGTTTTAGTAACAGCAGTGGTTTTAGATTTGCCACTGTTATTACTATTGCTCTCGCCGTACAAACTAGCGACAAATTCATCAAAGTCTAACCCAGACTCCCATGCTATGTAGGGGTCGTTTTGATTTTTAGCTTCTAGGAGTAATTGCTGGAAGTATTCAGGGTCTTCATCATCAGCTACATAAAGCGCCTGGAGTCGCACCAGCTCAGTCGTCTTGTACAAGAAATCACCGTATCCCAGCAAATAAACTGCACGCTTGTCTTTATCGTCCCCAAGGATAATACAACTATCTTCAGGACGGGTTGTAACAAAGGCTGTCTTCGCTGGAAAGTTTGAGCGAATCAACGGGTCTATCACATTTTTATCAGGTCGTTGGGTGTACAAAAGTACGTGAATCCCTGCACCACCAGCTTTTGCAAGCAACTTCATCAGCGCAGTCTCAATGCGATCGCAGTAGTTATCATCAGAAAGTAGATCGAAACACTCGTCAATTAGACAAATCACTCGCGGCATGACAAAATCAGGTGCAAACCGCAGGTTGTACTGTGCGATCGTTTCAATACTACTGTGGCGCTCAAATTCCTGATATCGCAATTCCATTTCTTCTACCAAGTAATCAAGCAAGTTGGCGGTAGACTCTGCATCACGCGCAACTGGGGCAACAAGATGGGGAAGCCCATCAAATTTACCAAAGGTCACGCGCTTAACATCCGAAAGCGCTAATCGAACAACAGAAGGGGGATATCGCCGCACTAAATATAAGATTGCTGCTTTCTCAAACTGCGACTTTCCACCCCGCGTCCGCCCACCACCCAAGATATGGGTCACGTTGTCGCTATAAAGGGGAATTTCAACATAGGTACCATCAACATCAACACCACCGGGGATAGACACCGAATAAATGTCAGGTTCGCCGTCAAAAGTAAAGTAATCACGGAAATAAGCAAATTGTCTGTCTAACCTGGGTACGTCAAATACAACTCCCCCAGGCACAACACTCACCATTGGCGCAACTTTTAAGCCTAATTCTTCACCAAGTTGCTGTACTAAGTCATTACCGATGTCTTCTACTTTTTTATAGCTTACACCTCGTCCTAATTTTACCTTAATGCGATTGAATGTTGGTCCCGTTTTAGCATCAACATATTTGGCATTAATATTAAAATCTTCTAAAGTATTAACTAATAGTTTTCCTGCCTGCCCCATAGTTAAATTTTGTGAAATAACAATTTCATTAGTAGCAAGGTTACTATCTAAATATTTAGTTTCTTTTAAAAAATTTGAGCCATCACCTGTCACTTTTAAATCTAATGTTTGACCCGTGGCACGCGCAACAAGCACTGTCGTTCGGTAGCAATAGGTTTTAATAAATTTATCTTTAGATTTGTGTGCTAAATCAGTAAAGTAACTAATTGATTTATTATTTAAAAATAAATTATAAAGGTTCTCTTGAACTACTTCATATCCAATCTGCTTAAAATAAATATTTTTTATAGAATCAATATATTCAAATAAATATTCAATTGGCGAGCTACTAACTATCTCAATCATTTTTTGATATACGTTATTTTGCTCCCACTGTGATGGCATTCGATTGACATGAATATACTCAAGAGCATAACGGACAAATTCATATTGGTTTAAAGTACAGTGTTCTGCACATATTGATAATATTTCATCATCGTTTGTACCTGCAATTACTGATTCGTATATTACCTGAAATAAAAATTCTAAATTAAATTCTATAACCTGACGTGATAATTTTGCTCTAAAATCAATCTGCTTTAAAACAGTTTCAGCATAAGAAACCATTGCATCAGGTAAAGCTTCCCGTACATTCTCTATAATCTCTTCATTCCTCAAACCATCTTGTTTGGCCTGTACAATTGCAGTCCAAAGCTGTTGTTTTTGAAATTCAGTATTGTTGTTACCATTATATGAGCTTAACATTATTTTTTCCATTATTAGAATGATAAAATTGAGTTAATGCCCCTATATTTTTCTAAATTTTTCTGATAAACACTTCTAAGTTCTGGAAGTGATTTTTGTGGCTGTGCGTAATTATTGCATGGCAGCGAAGCCCATACCCTACCTACTTTACATACAGCAGTATCAAACCTTCCTGCTTCAACATCACTTAACGCATTATTACGACGAATATATTCAATTGCCATTTTGTCCTGAGAAGCTGGACTAAAGTCCTTTAAGTTTAACTTTGGCTGAAGGTCATACCAACTTTTATCCAACATTTGATAAGCACCAGCCGCAGTTGAACAAATATTTTTACCATTAATAGGAGCGCACTGTTTTTTTAACGGGTGTGTAGAAAAATCATTAAAAGTTCCGTTAAAGACTAACTTGCGATAACTTTCTGATTCACTGGTTCCTGTTTCTGCCCAACGAATTGTCGCTAAAAAAGCACTCACCCGTGGTAAATAAGGATGTGGTAAGGAAGAACTTGTATTAACTCTTCCTCTTAAACTATTTAATGATGCTGAAGAAACACCAGTACTTTGAGAAATTGAGAAATAAATGCCCAAAGTAATTAAGGAAGCAGTTGACAAATGAATGGGTTGAAAACGGGATATAAACTGATGGCGAGGACTCAAAATCAACCTAGTCAAACCACCAACAATAAACCCAAATTTCCAACTATCAAGTGCCTTACCGAAACTACGCACTTGACAGACAGTATCTGCACCCTTGGATACCAATCCACATGGCAGTGAAGCTACTCTATAGGAAAATGCAACAGAGCAGGCTGCACCAACCAAACCTGACATAAAAATCGGTACAATTTGCATTTCTCTTGCCAATAGCTAAATAACCTTCAACGGTTAGCTAAATACTCGTGTAAATAAGGACGGGGGTTCTGTGTTACACCATTAACGTGAACTTCAAAATGCAAATGCGGCCCCGTTGAAAAGCCCGTACTACCTACTGCTGCAATCATCTGCCCACGCACAACTTGTTGTCCTTGCTGTACATACAGCTGACTGGCATGACCGTACAGAGTAGATAAACTTCCTTGATGCTGAATAATAACTGCTTTGCCATAACCACCCTTGTCGCCCGCAAAAACCACTCGACCAGCATCAACCGCATAAATTGGTGTCCCCTTTGCTGCACCAAAATCAATCCCAGTATGAAACTTGCGATCGCCTGTAATCGGATGTGTCCGCCAACCAAACTCTGAGGTAATAGGAGTACCAGGCGCAGTAGGAAAGGCAATTCGACGATTATTTAAAACCTGATTACTACCAATAATCTTTGGTAGTATTAGACCCTGGAGAGATTTAACTAACAGTTGAGATTCAATCCATCCAGAAACCTGGGGAATGACCATAGCTGCAATTAAAACTGAGGTTGCGATCGCATATCTCCAATTTGCACTCGAACTAGTATCGACTGTCTCATCCAAACTAGTTACAGTCGAATTACTAACGTCCTTGTGACCGTCAGTTTCAAAGATTATTCGCATTTCCTCATCTTCTATTAGCAGGAGCAACCTGCCAACAACCTATCTTTGCAGTACTCAATATCTCCTCAAAATCATTCCTAGGTACACGGCAATCAGGAGAATTTAGGCCATCCCCAGATGTTGCAGGTTCCCTAACTTTAGGGGAATGCCGTGTAGGAACAGGAGTAGAAGATATATTCACACCAGGTGCAGCGGTAGGGACAAGAGTCAGCGATGAAAACTGAAGCTTTTGTACCAATGCCACAGCATTACGCCAGCTATAAAACTGCAAATATCCTGGTTGCAAAATATCTGCAATCCATACCAGCAGTACGAACCAAAAAATTGCCTTTACCGACATTATTCTAATTGCTTAACCACAGGCAGGGCAAAAGAAGGAACTTCCTTGGGTACAACTTCAATCTTCTTCCCAGACGCATACCCCGGGCCAGTGTAACTGCCATTAAGGAAAAAATTTAACAGCATTATCAACAACCACACTCCCACACCAGCTACACCCACAGGAGATTTAATTACATCCGATAAAAAATATACTGGATACCAACCAAATCTCCAGGGGTTTTGCGGGTGCAGTCGATGTGCTTTCCACGTTTCGATATAGGGAATCTCTATCTGAGGAACCCTCGGCTTATAGGCAGTAGGTGCATTGATATACCTAACTTCTACTGGCTGAGTCTCATAAGTAGTCATGGGAGAAACATTTCCTTGTTGCTGATTTACTATTCCTCCTTGTTGCTGTACCTGCTGCAACATACTTTGCAAGCGGTTTGCAGGCACAATTGCTCCACCTTCAGAATAATCAACATCAAAGTTGCGGCGCTGATTTCTGCTCATAATATGACCTCAAATTAAGTAACTAGCTGGCAGGTTTATCATTTACCTGGGAGTTATTATCTTCCCAGAAATCTTCATCCTGAAGTTGGGCGTAAAACTCCTCTGGAGATAACATTCGAGGTTGGTTTTGCACTTTATCTTCAACAAACTGACTACTATGTACTCGCCCTAATCCAGAAACACTAGAACGAGGATAAAATTGAACTACATTTTTAGCAGAGAATTCGCTATTTAATCTCATCCCAGAAGAAGGTGACAGCGGGGGCATTAAAGAAGGCTGAATATCAGTATCAGAAACACCAACATAAAGTTGTTGATTGCCGAAATTAGGCAAGTTATCAGACACTTCATCTGTTTCTTCAACTGCATTGTTGTAGTCAGAAATTCCCCAACCCAAAAAACAAGCAAACCCAGCCAAAAATATAACCGCACTCATCCAATGCACTGGTGAATTGGGAGATGGCATCATCTCAACTGTCGTGCGAGTTGAACTAGAGAGGGTAGTACGAATAGGGGTACGTTTGACTGCCGCTACAACGTTGAGCGAACACAAAGCTATACAAATTATCGCAGCAGCAAACTTGGCATACATCACATCACCCCCCCGATTTATTGTCAGGCTGTTTATTAGGAACTGGCGGAGGTAATTGCTTTTTCATTTGTTGGAGATATATTCGCCTTTGCTCCTCTCGGTGGCGTATTTTCTCGCGGATGTCTGCCACCTGTGCCATCTGCTCTACTGGGTCTAAATACCCCCGCGCTCGTAACAGCTGTGCCTGTGCAAGAGAATATGGTTCTTGAGCATTCTTAATCTGAATTAGCATTTGATTCAGATCAACCGATGGTTGAGATTCCAAGTTTTGAGCGTAATCAATCGCCTCTAATTTACCCAAAATCAAAACAGCAGCCGCCCCAGTTGGTATCTTCTCCTCAACTTTCGTACCATCGGTTTTGCGGTACCCCCAGTAAAAAGTATTATTTCCAGAAGCCGCTTCTAGTAAAACATCCAGCGAGTTGAATTTAACTATCTCCAGTGCCGGCATATAATGAAGGCGGTAAAACCCAGATTTGTCATTAGCTTGCATCCTGGATATTTCACCCCGCAATTGCTGTCCCCACAATGCCGCCGCCAACTGCCGCCAGCCTGTAAGAGTAGGCGCACCCTCTACTGAGGAGTAACTGGAAAGATGATCTATATTGTAGTCAGTACGGGAAAGCTTTTCTAAGTACACTTCCCGAATTTGGGAAACTTGTGCCTTTACCTGCTGTACCTCCGATATTTGATTACCTGGAATTTGTTGCTTCCATCCCACCATTAATGCAACCGCCCCTATAACAGACAACGCACTAACAGTCGAACAAACTGTCCACAAAGTAACATTTACCTTTTGTCTTCTTCGACTTGGTTGTTTATTTCGCACAGGTATAGGAGTAAACATCATTTACCCCTCACGTATTATCAACAACCAACTGCAACTGAGGGCGCTTGTTTAACTCGCGCGCGATCGCGCAGCGTCTCCGCAGGAGAATCGCCTCTTGGCGGGCGCTCCGCGCCATCGCAATTCCCGCACCACCTACAACTATTCCAGTAAGTAGCAACAGAGGATGCAGGGCAAGAGTCGCTCCCACTCCCAATAGCTGTCCTACCATCCCAGAAACACCCAGGTTCATCAACAAACCACCTGCCGTGTTAACCAAAAAGTCAAATGCTGCACTCATAACTGCTCCCTGGCAATAATGCGACTAAATTGAGTAATGTCCTTGATGAGAGAAAGGTTGATTAGGTTTTTTGTTCGTCCCTGGTAAACCAAATTATTACTAGTGCCAGAATCAAGCCAATTAATTCACCTATACCCACACCAATCAAAATTGGTTGAATACTCGGAATTTCCTGTCTCTCTTGAGTTGGGGGAACTGCTACCCACGTCCCAATCACAGTCCCAGCTACTACTGAAAGTAAATTTATACCAACTGCTTGGGTAGATGTCTTACGAGCGTTGAGTAAACTCTCATCCCGTATTTGATAGCAGATGGGTAGCATTTGAGCTACTATTTCTTCGGAGATTGCGCGGTTTTCGGCTGCGAGGACTTCAACTGCAAGGGCTGCGGTGTCGATGTACCGACCAACAGTGGATGAGTCTCTTCCCCCCAGTTCACTTTGCCGAAAAAATCGTTATCGATGCGCGAGTTAATTCGTTCTTGCGCTTCATCGTAACCAGATGGAACGGAAGTATCACCTTCACCAAGTAAACTGCTGCCATGAAAAACAAATTCTTCTAGAGCAAGTGTGGAAGATTCAAGCACCACTTTATGGCGTAATTCTCCTAACTGAATACCCCTATCTGCATCCCGATAAAGTATTCCTACAAAGCTGTCAGGCGAAGCTTGCTCTGGGTCTACGCCAAATCGCTGTTTGATATACTCGCGCTTGTCGAACTTATGTTCGCCTACTTCTGATTTGCGATCACGCATTGCAATCAAATGCTGGGCTGCTTCTTCAAGGGACATACCTTCACCAGAGGCTGTCTCTTTAAGTTGAACTAATTGCTGTTCAATTGTTTCATCAAGCGTATCATTTGGCTGCAAAGCTAAATCCAACAACCGACAGCAGGTACGTACTACATCAGGCGACACCTGCAAAGTCTCTGCCACTTTGTTGATATGCTTCATTGCGTTCAATTCTCCTAATTACTGATTGCACAATTGGGTTATTTTTTTCTGACTCTGATATATGCTTAGTCAAAAAGTTATAAAGGGTTAAGTTATTGACTTTTTGTAAATAAGCATCTAAGCCACCAGCAGGAATTACTTGCTGTAAATATTCCTTATACGTCAACCGCCGAACTTTGGTAGCAACGTAGAAAACATCAGCAATCTCAACTGTTGCTGCATCAAAATATCCTCCCCGCTTTCGCGGTTTTACTATACCGGCATAGGGATACCACTGTTGTAAAGCGGAGATTGAAATCCCATATCTTTCGGCAAGCGTTTTTTGGGTGTAAATAACGTTCTCACATATCATTAAACTCAATTCCAACTGAAAGACATCATCAATTGAAAGCGAATTAAACTAGCACTTTACGAAACTGTTTGTAAATTAGAAAATAATTTACAAATTATGTCATTTTAGTACAGGTATAGCTCAACTCAAACACAACTAAATTTCAGTTTATTTGTTAATAAACTGTACAATAGCCAAGTTACATACTGCCTGTTGATAATGCAAGCACGTTTGTATATATGAGTAAAAAAAATATAAAAATAACTCTTTACGTAAGAAACTGCTCTCACAGAAATGTATAGCCAAAAATAAATTTCTTACTAAATACTTACGCTATGGTAAGTTTAAACATACAAGAAACTCTTCTTGAATTAAACGTTCAATGTGTTCCGCTACTTGATGAGCTATATATTCACCGTGAACCAATAGCCCCATTTCCATATTTAGTGTCAGAGCGTGCTCAGTGAGGTTAGCACTGGAAATAAACAGGTGCTTTCTTTCTATCAGCGATCGCACACTTGATGTGTAATGAACCGTAGCGCCCCTCTGAATCTGCCAACCGCTTATGTCGTGGCCAAATCAACAGTTGTGCTTTTCTTGCAATTTCTTGGCCCAGGGCAGCACTCGCACCAAAAGAGATTTTACCTTCACTTGCTTCTGGAGTTTCGGCAATAATCTGCACCCTAACCCCCCGATCAATAGCAGCCACTAATGCTTTTGTAATCTCTGGAATTTTATATACAGCAAAGCTTATCAGGATAAATTCCTGTTGGGCTTCCCGAATCATTTGTAGCAATACCTGTTCAGTTCTGCGTAGAGGCATTCCCTCAGTCGCAGGCCCAGTCCACACTAACTCAACCGATAACTCATCCTGTGCTGCCACTTCACAGTAGCTTGCTGTAGAAAGGGCAGCAGCGATCACAGTAAGGAAATCGAAAACAGTAAGTAGCGGGGATGGTTACACTACGCAGAGAAGCAGTAAATACAGTCGCCTTCATAGATAACTATTGTCAACACTATTACTCATTATTTGAGGATGTGAGACATTTTGAGGCGTTCAAGTGTTGTTTCTTAAGACTTTCAACCGCCCAATTCGGTATTACTCGTGTTCGACCTGGACTTAAACCAAATTCAAGCATCGTCTCGATTCCAGTTTCACGATAATCTGCTAACCACCGCTCTCTACGTGCTTCGATGCTTCCCAAGTATTTTAGCGATCGCCTGAACAAGCATAAGTCCCGATTCTCTCTATCGCTTACGCTATTTCACTGTTATAATAGTTATTTTTTTACATATGCTTACGTAATTTTCTTGAACTGATGTAATTTTTTTGCAGGCTTTATTCGCTCTAGCCTGGTAATCATAGCAAAGAACCACTGTACTATACAGGCGTAGCAAAGCTAGAAAAGTAGAGAACTTAATTTATTGAATACGAAGCTATTACTTAAAAATACGTAGAATGCGATGTAATAGTTTTAAGGAGTAGATACGTTCGCGTAGCAGCTTACCTGAAGCATCGCTTTTCATGTGAGTCGCATTCAAAGGTAATTGAACTGTAAAAGTGCTACCTTTACCCAATTCACTTTGCACGCTCAACTTACCTTGGTGTGCTTGGACAATTGCTTGTGCGATCGCCAACCCTAAACCAGAACCACCGGTGCTGCGAGAGCGATCGCTATTCACACGGTAAAACCGATCAAAAATGCGAGGAAGTTCATTTTGCGGGATTCCAATCCCTGTATCCTGAACTTTAATTACAGCATAATAGTCAGTTCTATTTAAGAATACTGTGACCTCTCCACATGAAGGTGTATATTGAACTGCATTAACAATTAAATTAGAAATTAAACGATAAAGCTGGTCGGTATTGCCAATAATATTTAATGGTTGATGCACCCGGATTACAGATGTCAGCATTATTCCTGCGGCAGTTGCCATTGCTTCAAATTCTTCGATTAAATCGCTGATAATATCATTCAGGCAACATTCTTCCCGTTGTTTGATAGGTTGTTTATCTAAACGCGCCAACATTAGTAAATCTACTACTAAAGTCGTAAGTCGCTGATTTTGACGGTGTATAGTTTGTAAAATATCTCGTGTTTCCTCCTCCTCTAATTGCGGCATTAAAAGCGCTGATTCAACTGTTGCACCTGTAGCAGCTAAAGGTGTTCGTAATTCGTGTGCGGCATCGGCTGTAAATTGTTGAATTTGTCTGTAGGATTGGTAAATTGGTTTCATCGCTAATCCTGATAACCACCAGCTAGCAGCAGCAATCATTCCCATTGCGATCAGTAACCCCAATACTAAAATTAATTTCACACTATCGAGATAACCATTAAACTCTGACAAACTTCGTCCAACTTGCATATAGCCCCAATCTTGATGATTTTGGGTATGTAAAACCACAGAAATTTGATGGTAATCTTTGCCTTTAGCATCTTTAATAAATTGCCAAGTTTTTTGATTAAAAACAGTAGGGAATCCCTTGGGATAAGAACCAGCAGTAGCAATCAATTTTCCTGAAGTATCAAAAAAACGCACATAATAATTAGTTTTGGTCACTATGCCTAATAAATGACGTTTAGAATCCGGTGGTTGTTGAATACAACTAGCCCCATTAGCACAATTATCTATGTTTGGAAATAGCAAATGTGCAATTGGTTCCAAACGCCCAGGTTGCTGTAGTTTTAGTTCGAGACTATCATGCAGTGTTCCCGCTACCGACTCAATTTCACTGTCTAAAGCCACGACATGGGCATGAAATACTGCTCTGTAGAAGCCGAAGGCACATAGGCTTAAAATTAAACCCATAACAATCGCATAGTACAGAGCTAAACGAACGCGAGTTAGCCGAAAAAGTTTATTTTGATTCATCAGTAGAATTAAGCCGATATCCCAAACCGTGCAGAGTTTCAATGGGGTTAATGCAACCACTATTGGTTAGCTTGCGACGCAGCAAACGTATTTGTGCTGCCACCACATTACTACCTGCTTCTGCATTCACTTCCCATACCTGATTGCGAATCTGTTCGGTAGTAACGATTTGGTTGGGATGCTTCATAAAATATTCCAGCAGTTGAAATTCTTTATTAGTTAGAGAAATTACCTGTTTTTCACCAGCTGCATTTTGACTGACAACTGCGCTGCTAGTATAATTTAGACTAAGATTACCAACAGCGAGTTGTTGGGGTTGGAACTGTGGAGAACGGCGCTGCAAAGCCCTTAACCTTGCCAGTAATTCTCCCATGCCAAACGGTTTTACCAAGTAGTCGTCAGCACCTGCATCCAAACCAGCAATCTTATCTTCCATCCTATCCCTAGCCGTTAATATCAACATAGGAAGAGAATTTCCTTTCAAACGTATTCTTTTGCACAATTCTAAGCCAGTAATCCCTGGAAGCATCCAATCGATAACAGCTACCGTATATTCTGCCGAGCTATTTTCTAAATATGCCCATGCTTCTGTACCATCCATTACCCAATCTACTAAGTACTTATGCTGATGGAGAGTACGCTTAATAGCAGATCCCAAATCCGGCTCATCTTCGACTAGAAGCACCCTCATACATGATTGCTCCTTTAGTAGTGGCTGTTGTGTAATTTGTGAGATAAGCATAATTGATGACGGCATTAACCCCTAAAATATAGATTGACAGAAGTTTATGAAATTAGAATGAAATTTTAGTTTTTTAGTTGGATTGAGTATTAAACTACACAAAAACCGATGGCTAATACCCTAGTGATTAATTGGTTCCCAAGGTAGCGGTAAAACCAACACAGCAGGGTGTATAGCAATCATCCGAAAATATTGCTTTGATGCTTCAATCTATCAGCTAATCGACCGCCATGCAACGGGTGATAATTGGCAGGTGTGGCAATTGTTGAATGCACAAATCAAGGCAGAATCATAAATCAGACAGTCATTAGAAGATGCTTGTTCGCGAACGCTTTCCTAACAAATCGCACATCTGGACGCAGAGCTATAAAATCTTGTAGTGAGCGCGATCGCATGAAATGTTATTCCCTCTGTTGACTGTTGGTGCGATACTTCCAATGCGAGTGTGGCAGTTTCTAAATCCTGGCTTATCATTGTTCTTTATTAGACTTTTATTCTTCTACGTATTATCTCGTAGTCTTCTTCAAAAATTAAATAGGAGTCCTATATTAATGAAATATAGATGAAATTTTTCGTGTTTACCGTCCAAATCCAAAAATTAAAATTTCTGAAACTGAGCTTGTCCGATGGGAATCTCAATATCACTCCCAACAACTCTAACGGAAAGATTATAAATTGAATCAGAACCACTTGTTGGTTGTTGCACTTTATTGAGTGAAATCAATAGCTTCTTTGTAGTTGCGAAAGTGACTGTTTCCGGAAAATTTAGAGTAATTCTCCTGTCATTTACCAAAACATCGATGTTTAGCTTTTGACCATTATCATTAAGTACATCAATGTCACTGCTTACCGCTACAGTGGAAGGTACATCGATAATTAGCTGAGAAAGAGGCTTACCATTCTTAGGAACGTGGAGTCTGAAAGTATGTTTAACAAATCGCTGATTTGAGGGAAATTGAAAATAATTATCAATTTGCTCAACCCTGTTATTGTCTGTTTTTGCTGTTGCATCACCAGCGACAATTGTAACTGTAGATACTATACTGAACACAGTTATGTAAATTATTTTTTTCTTCATCTTAACCTTTTAACTAATAAGCTATCTCAATAATAGAGGCTAGGAAGATTGCGGATTCATCGGGAGTGAATCAAGCTTTATTTAACAAGTTTGGCAGGTCACGATGAAATTTGGGTGAAATTTTGGTAGTTTGAGAGAATTATTCATTCATGTTACGATAGGTAGCCACGGCTGAAGGAGAACTGCGGTTGAGATAGCGAAAAATCCAATATTTGAAAATTGTATCCATAACTACTGGTACTGTCGCAATAAATAGAGAAATAAGACTTTTGTTTTCTGGAAGACCAAAATGACTTAAGATGTTTTCCAATACAATTTCCCAACCATAAGGAGAGTGATAGCCAACAAATATGTCTGTTGAGAGAATAATTAAAAAAGCTTTGGCAGAGTCACTTAACCCATAAAAAAGGTCATCAACAAATAATTTTAGGGTCGTGAGTTGTTGTTTACCAATGATACATAATAGGATAAATATTAATAATGAAAGTATATCGGCAACAATATTAGCAATTATATTTGTGCTTTTAGTTTTATATTTATGAACTAATGCAATAGCCTTTTCCTCCAACTTATTTTCTACAATATTTGTTGAAAGTTCTGGAGTTTTTCCTAACAATACTTCAAACCGCAGTTGTTTCTCAAACCTTTTGAATTCAGCTAACGCTTTTTCTTCTTGAGAGGAGTTTAAGAAAATCTCTACTTGCTCTTGTTTCCAAAATTTATCTATCAAGGGGTTAATGACAAATATTTTTGAAAGTTGGTTCACCAGTAAGGGAACTGTAATCAGAATTAACAGAGAACGGATAGATGAAACTGTTCGTTGACGAGAAGCCCGAAACTCTTCAATCACCCGTGCTTCTGCATCTAGTTCTAATATGTGCTTGAACTTTTCTAAAATTCGTAAAATAGAACGGGGAATGAGAGCAGGTTTTTTATATTTTGGGTTTGATTTCATTCTCGTTAATCGGAATAAATCAGACTTTTAGTCTTACTGTAGAGGTACAACAGCCAAGTCTGAAAGGAAATTATAAAGCCGAGAAGCTTCTAATTCTTACTATAGGAAACAGAGATGAAATTAAGAGAAAATTTATACATAGCTACTGTCCTTTTAGCAAAAAATAGATTAACTTAGGCTGAATATAGCCTAAGTTATCTCATATTAACTACTACTCATTAATGAACTCTAGCCATAGATAATAATGCTTATGAGCTATGATTGCCTGACATCATCTGTTTGCAGCAACCACAACCATTACTTGTTTGAGACTGGTTTTGAGTTTGTGCAAAACTAGTACCAGCGGTAAGCAAAATCAGGGCAAAACCTACTCCGACTACACTTAGCAGAGTTTTAGTCTGAGTTTGAAAAAGCATGATAATCCTCCTATTTAGTCTTTTGCAGAACAGGTTCAAGTTCTATTTATTTACCTATAATCAGTTTTACATACAGTTATGAAATTAAGATGAAATTTTAAAATTGCTATTACACATTCATCCATAAATCAGCCTTAACGATATTACAATTATGGTTGAACTGTCCCGATAGTTTATATTTTATAAGTTTGATAAAATTAGTTAGAAAATGAATTTTACCGTTTGGAGTATCTTTCATAACATGAGCATAAATGTAGTCTGCTTCTGCCAAGGGTGATGACTCTTTGAGGAGAAGTAAATGCCCTTTTTCTCATAAATAAGCTTGTAAATCTTAAACTAATACTGAATGGTAATAAACCCCTTAATACGACTTTAGTTTGAGGAAATGAAATCAGGATGAAATCTCTGAAATTGGCGTTCTTATCGTAGGTAAACGAACAATAAAGGTAGTACCTTTATTTAGTTGACTTTGCACCTCTATACTACCCTGGTGCGTTTGGACAATTGCTTGCGCGATCGCTAAACCTAACCCCGAACCACCAGTGCTGCGAGAGCGATCGCTATGTACGCGATAAAATCGGTCAAAAATCCGCTTTACATCTGGTGCTGCTATCCCGATACCTGTATCTTGAACTTCAATCACCGCATTACCATTGATGCGTTTGAGGATAACGTTTATATAGCCACCTGCGGGAGTGTATTGAATCGCATTCGCAATTAAATTAGTAAGTACGCGCAAAAGTTGGTCTTCATCCCCCATCACGTACAAGGGTTGATGATACTCCATTGAAGATGTCAGTTGTAAGTTTGCAGCACTAGCTAAAGCAGAAAATTCTTCAATTAGGTCATTAACTAAAACATTCAGACAGCAAAGTTCTTTTTGTGTAGCTAGGGTTTTTTGCTCCAACCGAGACAGCAGCAATAAATCCTGAACTAGTTCGGCAAGTCGATTATTTTGTCGTTTAATAGATGCTAGAGTATCTCGCGCTTCCTGTTCAGAGAGATACTCCATATCAAGCATAGTTTCTACTGTAGCATTAATTGCTGCCAGTGGTGTGCGTAATTCATGGGAAGCATCGGAAGTAAACTGTTGCATTTGTTTATACGACTTATCAATTGGTCGTATCGCTAACCCTGCTAACCACCAACTCGAACCACCAACTAAAAGTATGGAAATTGGCAATCCCAATCCCACAATCAATTTTAAACTAGCAAGACGATTATCCAATTCTTTGAGACTGCGACCTACTTGTATATAGCCCCAAATTTGATTATCTTGAGTATGTAGTGCTAAAGACTTTTGACTGTAGCGATCGCCTTGTTTATCTTTAACTGTTTGCCATACATTTGTTCGCACAATTGGCGGTAATTCTTTGGGTTCAAAACCAGCAACAGCAATTAACTTTCCCGAAGCATTAATAAAACGGATGTAATACAGTTTATCTTTGTAGACATTACTAAAAATACCGTGTACCGGATGGAAAATTTGATGGTGGTTGGGTTTTATTTGGTTAGGACAGTCAGGGTCAGGCAAACAAAGATTGGGTATAACCAACTGAAAAGCAGGTGACAACCGACTAGGTTGTTTTAAACTTGGTTCAATTACATTGTGCAATGTGCCAGTGACAGACTCCAGTTCTCGGTCGATAGAAACTAAGTAAGCTTGAATCATCACCTGGTAAACAACTAAACCGCAGA
>CAXTNZ010000169.1:0-14569 GCA_964245695.1 uncultured bacterium
TGAATAATATGTGGTTTGTATGTCAAAATAGCTCTACGTATATCTCTGGGACGTATAGCTTCTGCGGTACTAATTAAAAATTGGTCACGATACTCTGATAGTCTCAACCCTTCCTTAATATCGCGCATTTCCTCAGCTAGACGCAGTTGGCTGGTGGTTTTAGGATTTGCAGATAAAAGTAAGATTGTCCGATGTGTATGATATATGCTCATTAGAAAGCTAAATTTTTAAAGAGCAACAGCACTATTAGGTCGCGAACACGGTGAATATGGCTAGAAAATAGCTTTAATTATATATCAATACCGTTCAGCCTGATCGGGCGAGCGTAGAAATATACGTAGGGTGTGTTATGCCTTTGGCTAACGCACCATCCCATATTTTCGGTACGCTACGCGATAACACACCCTACATGTACTGCTTGACGGTTAGAGAGACGCGATAAATCGCCGTCTCTACAGAAAATCTATGCGTCAATTAGGCTATACAAACATAGCTTACCTGCGTGGGCTAAATTAGGGGCATCTTCATACAGAAATGATATGGGCGATAAAATATGACAGCATCTCGTGCAATCCTGTAATCATGCACGCTCTGAAAATTGCTCATGCTATCCGCACTACAGAGACAAATCAAATGGCTGTGGAAACCCTTTCAATTGCAACCGGGTAAACCTGCGATCGCTTTAGGATTGCGAACGGCATTCGCATTGTGTGTACCAATTATATTGGGAGTGATTGCCGATCGCATCAGTTGGGGAACAACGGCAGCTTTAGCAGCCCTCTACGTTAGTATTGCTGATGTGGGTGGTGCTTATAGTCACCGAGCGGTTGTTTTGTTGGCAGCAATGATTGGTGTGGCTGTGGCTATGCCTTTAGGCACTGTTGTCGGTTCTAGCTGGTGGTTGGCAGTAATAGTCACGTTTCTCTGGGTGTTTGCGGCGGGGTTGATGGGATTGTATGGCAACTCAGCCAATACTGTTGGTTTTATCACCTCGATGATGTTTGTCGTATCGATTGCTGCACCTATTCCACCGACACTACTGCAACGATTAGCGCTGTGTCTAGCAGGTGGCAGTTGGGCAATGATATTATCTTTGGGGTTGTGGCTGGTACACCCCTATAAACCTGTTCTCAAAGCTGTTGGTAAGTGCTACCTCAATTTAGCTGCGCTGATAGAGCAAGCTAGTCAGTTCAACCAAGGTGCGATTTCGCCGCAACAGCGCTTACGCGAGATGGTACTTTTACAGGATGCGCTGACACGGGATATAGAAACAGCCCGCAAAGTTTGGTCAGCAGTCCGCTACTCGCGGCAAGGGGCGAGTTGTCGGGGCATTCAACTACTAGTTTTACTTCAAGATGCAGGTCAATTAATGACTGTGGTGGTAGCTTTGACAGAGACGCTGGAGGTTGTGGCAGAACATCCACGATTAGCTCTGTTAGAAGTGGAAATTCAGCAAGCTATGCAGCAACTCGTCAATGCAATGCGTATATTGGCAAGGGCGATCGCATCTGGTGGAGGGACAGTACTATTAACAGAACTCGATAGGGCGATCGCGACTTTAGAAAGCAAGCGGCAAAATCTGCAAATTCAACATTATCAACATACCCATGACTATTACGGGTTAATAAATATCCGCAAGATTGTTAATAGTATGCAAGCCCTTACAGAACAACTACATACAGATGTAGATATTGCTGCAAAACTACAAAATGATCGAAAAATCAGCGTCACACAACCTGATATTAATAAATTGACGGTTTGGGATTTTACCTCAATTCTCAATACTTTACGGGATAATCTGACATTGCGCTCAACGGGCTTGCGTCATGCTCTACGCTTAGGATTAACCGCAGCACTTGCGATCGGGATAGCAGATTGGCTACAAATTCCCAAAGGAAACTGGGTAGCGCTGACGGTACTTGTCATTTTGAAGCCCAACTTTGGCGGGACGTGGAAGACCGCAGTACAACGGGTAGGGGGTACAATCCAGGGGGGAATTCTGGCGGTTTTCTTAGCATCTTTAATACACAATCACCTGCTGCTATTAACAAGTATGTTTGTGTTGACAGTCATCGCCTTTGCCCTAAAACCATTAAACTATGGTTTGTATGTCTTATTGCTCACTCCCTTAATTATCTTACTACTCAACATTACTAATACAGGTAACTGGGAAATTAGCTTGGTTCGGATCTTAGACACATTAATTGGTGGTGGATTGGCTTTAATTGGCGGCTATCTACTATTTCCTAGTTGGGAACGTCAGCAATTACCTGTCCAACTAGCCAAAACGATCCAAGCCGATCTCACCTACTTTCAACAAGTTATCGCCACCTATATCGATTCCACCGAAAATATTGACTCTATTCCAGCAGTACGGCATCGAGCAGCTTTAGAAAACGCCAACGCTACAGCAGCTGCACAGAGACTGCTGAGTGAACCTCGTCATCTACAGGGAGCAGTGGAACCTGTAATGACTTTGCTTGCCTACACGCGCAGCTTTTATAACTCAGTCACAACCTTAACAGAACATTTGCGAGAATTTAGCGGACAGTACCCGATGCCCGGTTTACAGTTATTTGAAACCGCAATAATTCAGGTTTTAGAGAACTTGGTAGATGTCTTGCAACACAATCTGCCACTCCAGCCATTGCCAAATATCGATACACTTCTAGAAGAAATTCATGACCACATCCAGCAGCTACACACAAATCGGATGGCAGAACTGACAACACGTCCCCGTGAGATAACTCCTACATTGCAAGCAGTGCGAGACAAAACTGTTATCTCTACAGAAGTAGCTCGAATTGCCCATGAAGTCTGTATTATGCACAAAGCGATCGCCCGTTTCCAAGCCTCTGTATGGGGATGAGTTTTATACTACAGCTTTGCATTACGAGCGCGAATTGAAGGAGGAAATTGAAACGCAGAGGGACGCTAAGGTAAGCGCAAAGGTACGCAGAGTTTTCCTTCAGATTTTCGTTATGAACTTATGCAAAGTTATACTAAGTAATAGGTTTAGCACTTTCTGTTTTGAGACACATTCACAAAATCATGTAAGTTGGCATCCCAAATGCTGATGTAAATTAAATCACACTCCTGACGCACAATCTGACCTTTTAATCCGCCTTGGGTAAAGCTAACATTATCTTTTTGACGTTGTTGGATTTGTTGCAGTCCCTGCTTAATTTCTTCAGTTGCTTGCCCACCTAACATTCCTTCTAAGGTTGTCTGCATTACCTGGGGGTCTACAGATTGGGCAAAAGCGGCTTCAGTTTGACGCAACTCTCCGGACTTGCGGTCAAATAAGTAACCAAGGTCGATTTGATTCGGTACTAAGGTGTAAGTGACAGCACGGGTATTACTCCAAGCACCTCTGGAATCTCTAACTGGTTTACCTAAAGTGGCTTCTACTGAGCTTCTTGCGGTACCTGTAGGAAATGCGGGGACGCTTTGTGTGCTTGTAGTGCCAGTTGAGTTACTGCGAGGCTTGTTGTTCTCTGGTGTTGAAGCAGCTGGCGGTGTCGGAACCTCAGGTGTCTGATTCTCTTTTTCTGGCTGTGTTACTGATGGTGCCTTTGGTACGGTTGGTACTGATGGTGCCTCTGGTACGGTAGTATCCGAAGCGACAGGGGTGTTTTCAGGCTCTGGTGCAGGCTCTGGTGTTGATGCAACTGGGGGTAGGGAAGGTTGAGGAGTTACTCGCTGCCGTCTTCGTGGTGAAGTAGGTGAAATTGTGACTGGGGGAGGCTGGGAAGCAACGGGCGTATCAGTAGGTTCGGAAGTGGGAGCCGGAGATTCTGACGAGGTTGGATTTGTGGCGATAGGTTCTTGTGTAGTTTCCGGTGTTGCTGATGTAGCAATTGGTTCTTCTTGCTGGGGCTGATGAGAGATATTAGCGATCGCTACTGCACCAATTAAGCCACCCGCAACCAAACCACCGACAATCCAAGCAGGCTTTCGCCAATTTCCGTTATGTTTAATTTGCGTGGGAGGTAACGGCTGGTTTTGCTTTTGGGCAGCAGCTACGGGACTTAGGGATACTGTGGCAGCAGTTGGCGCTGATTTTGGGGGAATAGAACTAACAGTATGAGTAGCAGATTGCAAGGCATGTAGCATTTTGCTAGCAGTCGAATAGCGATCGCCTGCGTGCGGCTTAATTGCCTTATTTAGTATCATCGCCAACTCTGGGGATACAGTTGGCGCAAGTTGCTGCCAAAGTATTTCCCCTGTTTGCTTGTTAGTTTGTAGTTCTTGCGGATGTTCGCCTGTCAGCAGATAAACCGCCGTCAAGCCTAAGCTATAGATATCAGTCGCGTAAACTGGGCGTCCCACAGCTTGCTCACTCGGCATATACCCTGGCGTACCAATCACTAGCGATTGAGTAGGGTATCCTGGGGAACTTACAACTGAACGTATCGTTTCCTTAACGGCACCAAAATCAATCAAAAACGGCTTGCCATCGGCTAAGCGGAGAATGATATTATCCGGCTTGATATCCCTGTGGATAATGCCTTTGCTGTGGACATAATCCAAGACTGACAGCAGACGCAAAAGAATTTCCCGCACAGCAGTTTCGTTGAGTAATCCTTTGGCTTTGACAATCTGTGTGAGGGTTTGACCGTGAATCCATTCTTGAACCAGGTAAAACTGTCCGTTTTCAGAAAAGTAGGCGTAGAGTTTGGGAATTTGGTCACTACTCTCGCCCAGATACTCCAAAGTCGCCGCTTCCCGTTCAAACCGCTGTTGAATCATTTGATAGGTTTGCGGGTTATTTGCTGTGATCGGTTTGAGTTGCTTAATCACACAGCGACGGCGAGAAGGCATATAGGAATCTTCTGCCAGGAAGGTTTCACCAAACCCACCAGCACCGAGTACCTCGATAACTTGATAGCGATTGTTCAGCAGCGTTGTTGTCATGCTTAATTACAAGCCTAGACCCTTAGCGGCGCGTCAGGAGACATCACCCTTTCAAATGTATATCAAATGCCGAGACGACTGTTGAGACAGAATATATCCCGAATGAGCCAAAACCGACTCGTATTCCCCATTTTCAAGATACATGCCCAAGGGAAACGCATCACACAACAAACTATAAAAATCTCTCTTTCCCAATCCCCAGTCCCCAGTCCCCAATCCCTAATCTTATTTTTCCGACAGTCTGTCCGGAATCAGGGCTGATATTCATCTATTAATAACTAGCAATATCTCATAGAAAAAGTATGTTAGTGAGAAATTGGGCGGCTACCCTTGTGCTAGCTTCTTTTTGGTTAACATCTGGGCTGATAGCTTCTGTTTTGGCAGAAAATGCTATAAAACCTTCTGAGTCAAGAAGTTCTAAAGCGATCGCTGTCAATAAAGCTGAATTCGGGGTGGAGAGAGTTGGCGCAAGAGGTAATGTTACCTTCATTCCAACAAATAGAGTGTTATTTCAAGAGAAAAGGCGATACGGGTGGCGAATTCAGCTTAAAGACTACCAGGGTGAAGTCACATGGCGAGAAGTGCTACGCTTGCCAAAACAACCAGAAAACTGGGGTACAGATAATGGTGAAAACTTCTCACTCTCAGCAAACGGTACTGAAGGAGTGACTAACCGTACACAGGTTGCTCATAATGGTATGATTGAAAACTATTGGACTATTGCGCCTGGCGATCCAAGTGGTAAGCATCGGATAGAAGTTTACATTGATAATCGACGCATTGCTGCTTTCGATTTTGATGTGGTTCGACTCAAGCAGTAGAAGATAGGGTGGGCAGGATGCCATCAGTGTCAACTTACAGCAATTAGGGTAAATAGACCACGCTGTAAGGGCTGTAGGGGCATAGCAATGCTATGCCCCTACGACAGGTGTGGTTTGAATTGCAGGAAAACTGCTGTAAGTTAGAAAGCTAGAAAATACTAGCTTTTTCTCGCTCTACATGGTAGCGTCTGCTCATTGAGGCAGTAGCCCAGATAAATGCATTCCCACGCAAAGTGCGGGAACGAAATAACGAAATAAGTTATGAGGGCTGTTAGCGAAGCTTTCCCGTAGGGTAGCCCTCACTACTTTTAATATGTGCGTTGAATTTTCACAGAAGGCGATCGCACTAAATAGGTGTTATTCTTACCATCGTGCAGACGAAGCACCACATCAACTACGCTACCAGGTTCCCACTGTGGTCCACCCCTTGCTACCATCTCGACAAATTGGTTGGAAATTCTCGGTTCATCGGAAAAGGTAGTTTCCCAAACCGCTTGATTATTACTCTTGATCACCCACAATTTATCAGGGATTAATGTTGATGGCACTGCTTTTCCATCCTGCGCTTTCAACCGCACTTTCGCAATCATTCCCTTACCAGGGGTGGTACTAGGCATAAAATCGCGCCACAGATAAGTATCGATTGCGTAAGAACGCTCATTTATAGTTACCTTGTTAGGGGCAGTTTGCAGCTCACGAATTGACGCGGAATTTTGCCGTTTGGATTTACAATAGTATAGATTCGCTACAGCATCATAAGCCCAGTGGTCTTTTGACACATCCGAAAACGGCGCAGGAAGTTTGTCAATCTGCCGATTGGCACAGGCTTGTTGAATTTGCTCTTCTGTTGGCTGGGCTTGAGCCAGCAATTTTTCTGGTTGAGTTGAGAATGCGATCGTCGGTGCAATTAAGCAAAGTGGTGAAACCAAAGCAGTAATAACCAACAGTTGCTTCATAGGACGGCTCATCTAATAGCAATTAGGCTCAACTCTTTTTGACTAAGTTGTGAAACTCAAAGTTCCAGGAGAAAATGCAACAATTCGTGTCACGATAAAGATAAAATTGAATTGAGGCTGTCTTGATTCCATACGTAGTTTTTCATGTCGCTGGGCCATGATACTTCATCGGGTGTGGCAATTTCTAAGGTACTGAAATTGAGTTTGTTATATAAGCCAGCAAAATCACCAACTTCAATCTGATTTTTTTGAAAGGTTTGGCGAAGAAGTTCGATTGTAAACATCATGTTATGGGCTTCAAAGCTGCCTTCAGGAAACAAACGCGGAAATATCAAAAATTTTATATCGTTTCGTTTTTGCTTAATAGCTCTTTGGGGTGTAATTCCATATTTTTCTGGTAATGGATCGCCTTGAATGAAAACCATAATGTAATTTGGACCTAGTACCCATTTTCGATAGCCGTTTCCGAAGGTGAAGACATTAATGAGTTGACTAGTGCGCTGCTTCCACTTCTGTTCTTGAATTCGTCGTTCTGCAAAGTCAAAGATTATAGCGCGTCTACTGATAAATTTTCTTTTAGCAAGCTTAATAGCTCTAGCCAAGAAAATTGTTCCCAGACTATCGCCTGATAAATTGAGAGTTAACGAGTTGTTTACGGCATAAGTTATCAAAGTTGCCGCATTTTCAATGACTGGACTACCAGATAAACCAAGATAGTCAAGAACTGCATTAATCCAGTCAAGGTAGCGGTTAATGAAAGCGATAATTGGACGTTGTTTAAGAAAAGTGGAGTTGTTCATATTGGCGATGCCAGTTAAGAGAGTATTGGCATACCTACGACTCCTTTTTGAAGACTCTGACTCACGTTGTCCCAGCCCAGAGACAAATATGGCAAAAAGTTCGCCCTTATCGTTTTCTGGATAATAAACGATGTCAGATGCAATCGTGGCGATTGGGTTAAGAGATGCCATCACAGAGTCAAAATCAAAAATCTCTTCGCTACCAGGATTTTGCAATTGTCCATCAAATTTTTTATCTGGGAATAGAGCTTCAAGAAGCCACCGCCACCAGGGAGATACGATTTGTTTTGCCTTATCTGATCTCTTCATAAAAGACCTTCCTAAAGTACACGTCGTGTGTTTAGAGGGGAAACGCGAATGTGTAGAAGAGAGCCGCAATCAGTTTTTTCTCAACACGAGTGCTACTCAAGTTCCTGAGGTGAGCCTTGAGGATGGCGATCGCCCGTCGCACTCTTGAAGCGAATGTAACTGAGTCTTTCTTACCTGTGCAAATTACGCAGCATAGGTTGCGATCCGCTAAAATTACTTTGCTGCCGCAAGAACCCATCTGCTACTTTCAGTGAATAACCCCCACTGGCGAAGTTTTGCGGTTAGCGTGTCGCCTTCAATCCACTCTTGAATCAAATAAAATTGCCCATTTAACTGGAAGTAGGCATATAACGTGGGAATTTGGTCAGTAGTTCCGCCTAAGTCTTCTAAAATCGCCGCTTCTCTTTGGAAACGTTCTTGCACCAGTTGGTAAATTTGGGGATTGTTGATAATCGGCTTTAGCTGTTTGATGACACACCAACGACCTGAGGGCATTTGGGTATCTTCCGCAAGGAAAGTCTCACCAAATCCACCGCTTCCCAAAGTCCGAATAACTCGATAGCGATCGTTTAACAGCATTTGCATAAATTAGCGCGGCTTGAGGACAAGGCGTGTTGTCCTGTATTTTACCTTCTAGGTATACTAACTCGTCAACGGTCGCCAAAGCGTGTATATTGTCAGCGATCGCATTTCCAGCCAAGTGGTTCAATTACGATTTGTCATGCGATCGTACACAAAGCGAGACAGTTGGGGAAATATTTTCCAGTCGTAAGCGTAAGCGCGGTCTTCAGCTTACCCCTTATGCGACAGAATGTGTTGGTTGTTCATCGTCTTTTTTAGAATCGATAAGGCTATAAACATTTACTAATGTAGCTTTATAACTTAACGACTATTAAGTACTCTGACAGTATTGGAATCAGAGATTTTTAGTTTGCCATTCTCTAATTGCAAAGAATATCGAACTAACCGCGTATCAAATGAGGTATTTTCATCATTAACTATTTCCCCATTTTTATAAAACTTGCGGTCTTCAGTTACGACTATATCAATTGTCGCCTGGTCACCACTGGCGACAAAGCTTTCAATGGAATCGATTCTTTGTACGCCATATCGATAATAGGCGTTGTTATTTTCTAGCCACTCTAATGAACTGTCTTGTCCAATTTTCTTTCTGTATGCTTCACCTGTAGTTAATTCAGCCCCTAGTTGGCGATTAAAGGGGGGAGCAAATAACTGGCTTTTAGCTTGTTGCCACTGATTAATGACAGCGATTGCCGCGTTTTTTGTGATCGATGATGATGTTGGTGAAAACGAAGGTTGACTAGGAGTTTGTGAAGTTGAAGGCGGTGATGATGATGTTGGTGAAAACGGAGGTTGACTAGAAGCTTGTGAAGTTGAAGGCGGTAGCACAGTATTTCTAGGAGGCTGCACTGATGTTTCAATAGAACTTGCGGAAGCGGAAGAAGTTGGTGCTGGAGAGGTGATTTGTTGTGCCACAGTTGGTTGTGGTTGAGGTTGGTTAGATGTTTCTTTGTTGTTGATAAATGCCAAACCACCAACGACACACGCGCCAATCACACCACCCATAATCACAGCTTTTTGCCAATCGCCCATACCTTTGCTAACTGGCGCTAGTGGCTGCTGATATGAGACTCCTCCTGCTGGTGCTGATACCATTGTTGGCGGCTGCACATACCCGCCTGGTGGGGGTGCAGAAACTACTGTGGGATGGGATGGAATTGGAGTCGCCCCAGTCTGCAATACCTGTAGCATTTCTCTAGCGGTGGAAAAGCGATCGCGTGCATGAGAGGCGATCGCCTTATCCAACACAGCCGCAAAACTGGGACTAATATTCAAAGCATATTGTCGCCACATAATCTCACCCGTAGCCGGATCGGTTGCTAATTCTTGGGGAATCTTACCCGTGAGCAAATAAATCGCCGTTAACCCTAAACTATACAAATCACTGGCAAATACAGGACGTCCAGCAGTTTGTTCACTCGGCATAAATCCTGGTGTACCAATCACAATCGACTTGCTGGTATTTCCAGAAGCAGTCACCACTGTTCCCATCGTTTCTTTGACTGCACCAAAGTCGATTAAAATCGGTTTATCATCGGCATAGCGAATCAGGATGTTATCTGGCTTGATATCCCGATGCACAATTCGCTTACTATGGACATATTCCAGAACTGGTAAGATATTGGTCAAAATTTCTTTGACGGAACTCTCACTCAGCAGCCCCTGCTGTTGCAACTTTTGCGTCAGAGTTTGTCCCAGGATATACTCTTGAACTAAGTAAAATAATCCATTTTCCGAGAAGTAGGCATACAGCCGAGGAATCTGATTGCTAGCATCGCCTAGTTCTTCTAAAATCGCCGCCTCTCGCTGAAACCGTTCTTGCACCAGCTGGTAAACTTGAGGGTTGTTAGCCATAAGCTTCAGTTGCTTAATTACACAACGACGACCCGTTGGCATCTGGGTATCTTCTGCTAGGAATGTTTCACCAAAGCCACCAGACCCCAGTTCCCGAATCACCCGGTAGCGATTATTCAAAAGTGTCGGTGTCATCATCTCTTTAGCCGCTAATATAATTTAAAATTAACTTGCAAACTTATACATTCAGTTCAGTATATAAACTTAAAAAAATATCTGGCTATTTTTCATCGTATTTTCGCCAACTTTTCTGACGAGCATTACTTTAGATATAAAAACACACCTGAAATACTCATCAAAATTCTTCAATGACACAAACAATAGAAAACCAAACATTTCTCAGTACAAATCCGTATTTAGAGCTAAGAAGCCAAGGAAAAGTTGTACACATAGAACTGAGTCAGCAACAGCACAAAATCGGGCGCGATCGCACTCTTGCCGATTTAGCTGTCCCAGAGGACTGGCAAGTAGTAGGACGTTGCCAAGCCGTTTTACGCAAAGAAGGGGAAGACTACCGCATCTATGACGGGGATGGTCATCAACCCAGCACAAATGGGCTATATATTAATCACACACGCATAACTACAGATACAGGATATTTACTTAAAAATGGTAGTGAAATCTATATTGGACAAAACCCGCAAAATCAGGTTTTGCTGAAATACTACAATCCTGCCAACCCCGTAGTAACTCCAATAGCAGGTTTCCAATCGATTTCCCTAAAAAATCGCTCTGTATTAATTGGTCGAGATGCCAACGCTACCTTACCCTTGGAAGCTCCCACAATATCTCGTCGCCACGCCACAATTGATACTGATGCTCAAGGGCGCTATATTCTCAGGGATTACAGTACCAACGGTGTGTTCGTCAATGGACAGCGAGTCAGTGGAACTACTGTACTGACACCAGGAGCAACGATTCGCATTGGTTCATTTACTTTGGTACTGCGTGGTGATGAACTACAGGTACTAGATCAAGGTAGTCAAATTCGCCTGGATGCTTGCAATGTGGTGTTAGAAACTAAAGGTAAGCGGCGACTGGATGATATTTCTTTTGCAATTGAACCGGGACAGTTTGTGGCGTTGGTTGGGGGAAGCGGTGCGGGTAAGTCAACTTTGATGCGAACGCTGTTGGGAACTGAGCAAACAACTCAAGGTGTGGTATATCTTAATGGAGAAGATTTGCGAAAAAACTTTAATATCTACCGCACGCAAATTGGTTATGTTCCCCAAGACGACATTATTCACCGGGAACTGACAGTTGCAGAAGTGCTTACCTACGCCGCCAAGCTGCGATTACCACCAGATATTGATGTCGCAAAGGTGGTGGAAAAGACTTTACAGGATGTGGAAATGTCGCATCGGCGCAATGCTAGGGTAAGCGAACTGAGTGGGGGACAGCGCAAGCGGGTGAGTATTGGGGTAGAGTTGCTAGCTGATCCGAAGTTGTTTTTCTTGGATGAACCAACATCTGGACTTGATCCGGGGTTGGATAAAAAAATGATGCAGCTGTTGCGGAAATTAGCAGATCAGGGACGGACAGTGATTTTGGTGACTCATGCGACGGCTAATATCAAGTTGTGCGATCGCGTTGTTTTTCTTGGTCAAGGTGGACGCCTCTGTTATTTCGGTCCCCCTGATCAATGTTTGAGATTTTTTGGCGTTAAAGACGACTTCGCCGATATCTACAATCAGCTAGAAAAACCAGAAACTGTTATCGACAAAGCTGAAAAATTTCGCTCTAGTGATGATTATCGCCGCTACGTTGCCAATTACCTCAGTCCGGGAAATCAAAATTCACAGGCAAATGCTGGTAATAAACAAGGTTCTGGTGTATCTTTTATAAAGCAGCTAAGTATTCTTGCTCAAAGATATTTTCAGATTCAGAAACGCGATCGCATCAACCTTGCTCTAGCACTTTTAACCGCACCTATCGGCATTAGTTTAATTACCGTAGCACTAAAAGATAAACATCCCTTAGTTTTACCAGCACAACCAGATGCAACTCTCGCACCTTTAGCTTTGCGCGTATTATTTGTCTTTACCTGTGCTGCTTTGTGGGTGGGACTTTCTAGTTCATTGCCAGAAATCGTCAAAGAAGCAGCAATCTACCTGCGCGAAAGGCTGGTAAATTTGAGTTTATTTGCTTATCTTGGTTCTAAATTGACAATTCTTTCTAGTTTAGCATTGTTGCAAACTTTGCTAATTTCTTTAGTTGTGCTTATATTATTTAAATCTCCAGAACCGAAATTAATAACTTGGCAATTAGGATTGTCAATTACTACTTTTCTAACACTTTTAACTAGTATGAGTTTGGGGCTGATGATATCAGCAATTGTGAAAAATGGCAGTCAAGCAAATAGTACTTTACCTCTATTATTGATACCTCAAATTATATTTTCTGGTGTCTTGTTCAAAATGGAAGATCTCGCCAGTAAAGTTTCTTGGTTAATGCTGAGTCGTTGGTCAATAGCCGCTTATGGAGCTTTAGTTAATATTAATGCAATGGTTCCCGCACCGATTAAATTACCTGATGGTAGCACAGTTGCTAGACCCTTTGACCCAACACCTGTTTACGATGCAACCTGGGGAAATCTGGGGTTGAATTGGGGGCTTTTATGTTTGCATACCGCGATTTATTTAACTGTTGCTTTCTGGTTACAAAAGCGCAAGGATATTTTTTAGATTTCTGTTTCACAATAGACTTATTGGAAAATACGAAAAAGCGGAAAATCTAGCGCAGATAAACATAGATGAACACAGATTTTTATCGGTGTTTATCGGTGTTTATCTGTGGTTCAATCTCAAAAAACATGTATTTTACCCGTTTTCTTCAGCCGCCATGTAAGCGCTGGCTATCCCCAGATAACTGGTTCATTCTACCTTCTACTCATTAGCCTCAATCTGCTTAACTACAGTCAGCGCTGAGTAACTCACCCCAGCAGTACCTTCCCCAGGATGGGTAGAGTCACCAACTAACCATAAATCCTTGAGCGGTGTACGATTGGCAAAACCAAAGGGACCGAAAGTAGATAGCCTTTGACCTATACCGCCAACAATACCTTGGTCGCGTGCTGTGTAATGGGCAAAGGTGCGTGGTGTTGCTGCTTCTACGTGAATAATGGTTTCTGGTTTGAGGTAAAAGTATTGCGAAAGACGGGCGATCGCTTCTTCTGTATACTTTTGTTTTAAGCCTTCATAATCTTCAGTCTGCCACCAGGGTAATGCATCGACAAAGGAAGAAGCAATAATTGTTGCTTTACCTTCAGGAGCGCGACCATCCCCAGGATGACTGACGGAGACAAATAAAGAATTATTCTCGCCAATCGGACCATTAGCATTGTATAGAAATTGCAGATGGGGCGGACATCCTGGGGGAATGGCGCTTTCTTCTACGCCTAAGTAGACCACAAAGGCACCGGATGCGGGTGGTAGTTTTTCCATTCGCTTTTTATACCCGCGAGGAGCCTTTTCACCCAATAGTTGCACTAAGTTCTGCACAGTAACATTGGCAACTATGTGGTCTGCTGGTTCCGTCCACACTTCTTGAGTTTTCTGATTTCTAATGACCACAGCAGCGGCTTTGCCATGTTCTACTTTAATATGTTCCACCGTGTGGCGCATCAATAACTTGCCACCATCTCTTTCCAAGGCAGAAACTAGGCGAGCGCTCAATACCTGCATACTACCTTGAAGATGAAACAATCCTTGCGGCAGTTGTGATACGCTCAATGCTGTTGCCGCATACAGTAATGCCGTCTCCTCGGCATCCACCTGGGAATACAGCTTTAGTTGCAGATCCAAAAACGTCCTGAGACGATGGTCATTCCCCAGTTTATAAGCTCGTAAAGCATCGCCCACAGTAAACAAAGTGTAAGGCACAGTAATTAATGTACCGGAGCGCACTGCTTTAGTTAGCTGCCACAAATCCCAGACGTTACGTGGTGGTAACACCGGATCGCGTCCTTGGAATTTCCAACTAGCTTTAAACAAAGCTGCCAGCAACTGCCAAAACGGTTCACTACCAGGAAACTGCCTTTGCCGTTCCTCTTGCCATTTCTCTAAGTCACGCCAAACGTTAATTGGTGCGTTTTCGCCAGGGAGATACACCGCACAAGCAGGATCGCAAGGAGTTGCTTGGGGTAAATCTATTTCCAGTTCCGAAAAAATCCGGTGGTGAATTCCTCCCGGTTCTAACCCCGCTACCTGAGTTGCTCCCACATCAAAGGTAAATCCTTTGCGTTTAAAGGTAGAAGCACAGCCTCCCGGTACAAGGGCTTGATCCAAAATTAAGACGCTGTAACCTCTGTGGGCTAATAAAGCGCCAGCAG
>CAXTNZ010000169.1:14579-15982 GCA_964245695.1 uncultured bacterium
ATTTTATATTATCTGAGAAAAGTAGTAAATTTTGCTCTTGGCGGCTGATGGTAAAGAGTGTAATCTGCCATCACCGCCCAACACGCCGCCTTGATATCTTCGCGCCTCAAGTTTTAATCACATACCGTCCGACAAAGCTGCAACACTCGCAACCATCTTTGCCACATAACCCTACCGTATGGTTTACTAGGAAGTTGATGCGATTTATACATCTGTCTCTGAATATCGGAAACTGTAGTTGCCCTAACAGCTACGTTCTTAAAAAATTTAAATTTTTCCTGGAAGTGCAACCAAGAGTGATGATCTGACCAAATCAAAGACGTTACTGGTTTAGCTACAATTTTCAAAATACATTCAATAATGCATTGATAAATCGGTCGTAGTAAAAGCGGACTATAGTCTAATTTTATCGCTTTATATATCCACATCAGAGAGCGGCAATAATCTCCGCTAGCTCTGCTTTTCCATGACAGATAGACGTAAAAAGAACTAGCAGACCAGTTATATATATGAGTGGGAATTTCTGGATGTCGTTGTTGGAAATCTGCCATAACCAAATCGTAAGATTTTGCCATTGTCTTACAACTATTAGACATACTTACACTTACTTGACGGTAACCAATCAAAAACTCTGGCACAACCCGAAACTGATAACATTCAGCAATACGCAAGTAAATATCCCAATCCTCACAACCTTGAGCATTCTGCTGTTTAAGTTCGCAGTTGTAACCACCAAGTTGCTCAAAACAACTTCGGCGGATCAGCGGCGCACTAGCGTTGCCGATAAAGTTCTTAAACAGCATAGCTGGGTATACTTCTCCCTCTACGCTGTGAATGTTCAAATAATCACAAGGGGCGTATTGTCCGATAATTGTATCCTCTTCGTCAATAAATAACGACCAGGCATAAACTAACCCTACAGATGCACCCCCTTTTAATATGCACTGTACTTGTTTGTCAAGTTTATCAGGATACCAAATATCATCTGCATCCAGCGGTGCAATATATTCCCCTGTTGACTTTTCAATTGCTAAATTACGAGCAGCTGCAACTCCGGCATTTTGCTGTTTCAATAAAATGACACGACTGTCTTCTTCGGCAAAATATTCGACAATTTCCGCAGTTCTATCTTTAGAACCATCATCAACAACTAAAACTTCGATATTCTCGTAAGTTTGAGACAGGACAGATTTTAATGTCCGACTAATAAACGCTTCTGCATTATAAGCCGGGATAATAACTGAAACCAATGGTATATCAGCCTTCATTTTGTTCACCTTACTACAGATTTTGACTGAAAGGTTGAAAATTTAGCCGGAAATATAGAAATAATAAAAATTTGGTAAAAACAGCGAAAGAAAAGACAAAATTTTCTACATGAAAATACTTATAAAACTTTAAAA
>CAXTNZ010000170.1:0-15897 GCA_964245695.1 uncultured bacterium
TAATTCTTGATGCACTAATACTAAGTGTGCCTCATTTACCCCGAAATTGCTGTATATTGCTGATACGAATAATCATGCTATTCGCTGTGTGAACTTAAATACGTTTGAGGTGACTACGGTGCAATTTCCAAGTTTGTGTGCGCCGGATGTGTGTGTTCCGGCTAATTTATGATGATCACCTCACGCAAAGGTGCAAAGAAGATCGCTTGATGGGTTATTATATAAAATTCGGTTAATCACTTATAAAAAAACTACCTCACCCCATCCCCTCTCCTTCTTAAGGAGAGGGGGAAGAAACGCGGGGTGAGGTTAAACGGGTATTATAATTAATCATGCGAAGAGTGATATTAGATGATTGTAGAGGCGATCGCATTCCTAAATTAATTTTTGTGAATTTCCTTTGATAGACTTCTTGCATTCATTCCAAAAAATGAATAATTCACCGCAGATGTAGACGCGGAGCGGCTTCCCGCAGGGTACGCAGATAAACGCAGATGAAACTGACTAATGCAACAAGTCTAATAATCGCCTCCTGGTGAGTTGCCTTGTAACCGAGCAAATTCGTTTCGTATGACCCGATAACATTCACAGGAGGTAGCTTCCAACTCCTCCCGATTCAGGATGGTAATTCTGCCACGGGTGTAGCGAATCATTCCTGCTTTACTGAGAGTTCCAGCAGCCACCGTGACACCTGAGCGACGCACTCCGAGCATCTGGGCGATAAATTCCTGAGTCAGTGGAAACTCATTTGATTGTATAACGTCAGCGACTGATAGCAACCAGCGGGCGAGTCGCTCGTTTATCGTATGCTGACTGTTGCAGGCAAGCCCTTGGGAGATTTGCGTGTACAGAGCTTGCGTGTAAAGCAGCAGAAGGCTTTGCAGCGCACCACCCCGCTCGAACTCGGTTTTCAGTAGGCTTGCCTTTATCCTCATGCCAAAGCCAGGGACTTGTACAAATGCTTGATTGGTAGTGGACTTGCCTCCCCATAATACAGGCATCCCGACCATTCCTTCTTTGCCCACCAACCCAACTTCTACTGTGGAACCGTCTTCCATAGTGGAAACCAAAGAAACTATTCCCTGATTGGGAAAATAGACGTGTGTGATTGGTTCTTCTGGGTTGTAGAGAACTTGCCTGACTGAAAGTTCAACCAACTCCAGATGGGGAACAAGGCGTTGATACTCTTCAGCAGGTAATGCAGCAAGCACCCGAAAATCGGGTGCTTGCTGCAATTTTTTGGGCAATAACATAGGGAGTTTCCTTGGCGTAATTGTGCTTAGAAAAGCCGCCGATGGCACAAGGAAAAAACTTGATAATTCAATCCCAATGTCACAAGATTATTTTCTAATAGAAAGTCTTAACTTTAATAGCTTCTACTATTAGAACTTATTATATCAAAAAATTAGAATATTAAGCATTATTTCGTTACCGTTAATACAATATTTTTTAATATAAACTAAGTCTCTAGTTAAATATCTATTACTTGTAGAAAGTTATATGATGTTTGCATCTGAATAGCACTTGATTTTTGATATTATCAAAAATCCATAACCCTGTAAGCATAACAGCTTGCCGGGTTTTTTGTCTGACTCATCTATCTTTATTTGTCAAAAAAAGGGTGTAATACCTCAAGGCTATTTTGTACTAATGCAGTAATATAATGTGTTTATAAAATAAAAAAGCCTCTAATCTTTTTGCATAAGAGAGACTTAATGTTAATGTTTTCTCAGTAATTTATATTTATTGCTTAACTCGTTTTATCTATCTGAAGATAGGCTTTAAGTTAAGTTTTTATGTGTTAAAAAAAATTAAATATGAATTAATTTCCCATAACGTTTTTGAAAATAATAAGCTCTTCGTTTACTATGACAACTATCCTCCACATTACCCAGCGCGAACAATGGGAAGAAGCACAACTCGCCGGAACTTATCGCGGTGATACTCTGGATTCTGAAGGCTTTATCCACTGTTCGACAGCGACGCAAGTTATCAAGGTGGCAAATTTCCTTTTTATAAATCAAAAGGGATTGGTACTTCTTTGCATTGACTCTGATAAAGTTAAACCAGAGATTCGCTATGAAGGTGTTGAAGAAGATGAGTTATTTCCTCACATTTATGGTGCTTTAAATATTGATGCTGTGTCAAAAGTTGTTGACTTTGAACCGGGTGAAGATGGCTTTTTTGAATTGCCGCTAGGAATTTAATAATTGAATAACAGGAAAGCGATCGCATCTCCGGATTTATTCCTGGCGCGGCTATCTTTAGTAAGTTTGTTGGCAGTATAAGACCTAGCAAAAATAATTCTTAAGATAATTGTGTAAAAATGTGATATGCCATAAGGTTAGTTTAGTTTGCTCAAGCTATTAAAAATTCCTGCCACCAATAGTTGAATGCTAAAAGTTACCCGCTCTCACCTACAGCAATATGGCGTTGCTGGACTCAGTGTGGCGCTGGCGTTAATGCTGATGCTGGCGTTAAACTCCTGGCTCGGCATGACTCAGACCCCTTTTTTGCTGTTTTTTGGGGCGGTAATGCTAAGTGCGTGGTACGGAGGTTTGAGAACCGGACTGCTGTCTACGTTTTTGTCGGCTCTGCTTAGCGACTATTTCTTTCTACCGCCCATCTATGCTCTGTCGCTTGATTTGCCCAACTTAATCAAAGTAGCACTGTTCGTACTTCAGGGAATCCTCTTTTCTCTAGTGTGTGAGGCGCTCCACAAAGCCAAACATCAGGCTGAGGTGAGGCTACAAAAGCTAGAAGGGGCTGAAGAACAGTATCGTCGGATTGTGGAGACGGCGGGAGAGGGCATTTGGTTATTTGATGCACAGTTGCGGACGGATTATGTAAATCCGCAACAGGCACAGATGTTGGGCTATCGTTTGGAGGAAATGCGATCGCGTTCTATTTTCGACTTTATGGATCGAGAAGCGCAACTGCAAGCACAGCAGCACATCGCCCAACTCAAGCAGGGAATTCCAGAGCGATTTGACTTTCGGTTTCAGCGTCAGGATAACTCAAATCTATGGGCGATGGTTTCAACTACTCCCATTTTTAATTCCCAGGGAGAATTTTGTGGCGGACTCTTGATGGTAAGTGATGTAACTGAACGCAAACGAGCCAAGGAAGCCCAGCAAGCCAGTGAAGCCCGGTTTAGACGCTTGTTTGAGTCCAACCTCGTGGGAGTTGCTTTCTGGAACGTCGAAGGCTTCATCACCGATGCCAACGATGCCTACCTGCGTATTGTTGGCTATACTCGTGAAGAGTTTAACGCTTTAGGGAGAATTAATTGGCGATCGCTTACCCCACCAGAATACAAGCATCTCGATGACCAAGCAATTGAGGAAGCCTTTGTAACCGGAGCTTCCAGTATTTACGAGAAAGAGTACATCCGACAGGATGGTACGCGAGTACCAATTGCGCTAGGTGTGGCGTTGATGCAGGATTCTGTGGATGCTGGGATCGCCTTTGTGCTGGATATTACCAAACGCAAACAAGCTGAACAAGAACGCGATCTGCTTTTGTTAACTGAGCAAACAGCACGGGCTGAAAGCGAGGCGACACAAAAGCAAATCTCTGACATTCTTGAGAGCATCACCGATGGTTTTATCGCCTTTGATCGCCAGTGGCGCTTCACTTATATTAATCTAGAGGGATCTCGAACTTTAGGGCGCTCTCCAGAACAACTAGTTGGCAAGAATGTATGGGAAGAATTTCCAGAACTAGCGGATACTAGTTTTGGTCAGCTTTACCGACACGCAGTTGCTGAAGGCATACCACTAGAACTAGAAGACTACTATCCCCCCTTCGCTGCCTGGTTTTATGTGCGTGCTTACCCTTCGCAAGCCGGGTTGACGCTCTACTTCCTCAATGTTAATGAGCGTAGGCAGACACAGGAAATTTTACGCCAAAGTGAGGAGCGGCTGCGGCTAGCATTGAATGCTGGGAAAGCTGGGGTTTGGGACTGGGACATTCTGAATAATCAGCTAACATTGTCAGAACGTGTTTATGAGTTTTTTGGTTTAACCCCCAGCACTTTCGGAGGTAAATTTGAAGACTTCGCTGTGCTGGCTCATCCCGATGACCAAGAGCGGGTGTTTGAAGCGTTTCGCAGAGCAGTTGAAGAAAAAGTTTTGTTACAAATTGAGTTTCGCATCGTCCAGCCCAGTGGTTCAGTGCGTTGGGTTTTCAGCGAGGGGCGAGTTTTCAACAATACCAGCGGTCAAGCAGTGCGGTTGCTAGGTGCACTAATTGACACCACCGAACGCAAGGCAGCCGAAGAAGAACGGGAACGGCTGCTAGTGGCTGAACAAGAGGCACGAGAAGCAGCAGAGTCAGCAAATCGCATGAAAGATGACTTCCTCGCCACCCTTTCCCATGAATTGCGATCGCCTCTCAATGCTATGCTGGGCTGGCTAAAACTTCTGCGTACCAGGAAATTTGACGAAACCACCACTGCCCGCGCTTTGGAAACCGTTGAACGCAACGCTAAAGCACAGGCACAACTGGTAGAAGATTTGCTGGATGTCTCCCGCATCATCCAGGGTAAACTACGCTTGAACGTCCGTCCTGTGGAACTAGTGCCTGTAATTGAGGCGGCGCTCGACACAGTGCGTCCTGCTGCTGAGGCAAAAAGCATTCGATTGCAACCTGTGCTAGATCCCGCCGCCGAACAAGTTTCGGGGGATTCAGACCGCTTACAGCAAATTATCTGGAACCTGCTCTCGAATGCTATCAAGTTTACACCCAAAGGCGGACGCGTACAGATTCGCCTGCAACGTATCAACTCTCATGTGGAAATTGCGGTAACGGATACAGGTAAGGGAATCAGCCCTGAGTTTCTTCCCCATGTTTTCGAGCGATTCCGTCAAGCTGATAGCTCAATCACCCGTTCTTATGGTGGTTTGGGATTGGGGTTAGCTATTGTGCGTAATTTAGTTGATTTGCATGGCGGTAGCGTTGATGTTGAAAGTCCGGGGGAAGGACAAGGAGCAACGTTTATTGTGAAGCTGCCGCTAATTGCGGTCAGCCGCAGCGTTAATGAGTCAGAACGGGTGCATCCCACCGTGGGAGGTAGCTTACCTTTCGATGGCACTCCCAGGCTGGATAATTTGCGAATCTTGGTGGTAGATGATGAGGCGGATGCCCGTGAGTTACTGGTGCAAATTCTTACAGAGTGTGGCGCTGTTGTCGTGGCTGTGAAGAGTGCAGATGAAGTAATTACGGCACTGGATGAGCAAACATCCGAACGCTATGACATTCTTATAAGTGATATTGGGATGCCAGAAAATGATGGTTATACACTGCTGCGACGAGTGCGTAGATGCGAAGCAGCTTGTCGCCAGACATCGCTTCCCTTAAGTCAAGGTGGACGCATTCCAGCAGTTGCACTGACGGCTTATGCTAGGACAGAGGATCGTAAAGCAGCTCTTTTAGCAGGTTTTCAAGCTCATGTTGCTAAGCCTGTGGAACCTGGGGAATTGATTGCGGTGATTGCAAATTTGACTGGACGAACAGGTTTGGGATAAAGATTTAACGAACCGCACTCTTACGCAGAGGACGCAGAGGAGGAGAGATGGAAAGTAAGAAGTTTGATGTGGGTGAGTATGTGGATTTGATGGCTTTGTTGGTGGATTTGCAGTTGAGGGATGAGTATCGGGATGGGGTGGTGGCAAATTTTCACAGAATTAAGGCGATCGCTCAAATTGTCAATGAGTTTCCTTTACCGGAAGAAGTTGAAGCTGCACCAATATTTGAACCATGAATGATGCTGTATCAATAGCTGCTGCTGTGTGTGAAGGTAAAATCAGCGCGGTGGAAGTTGCTCAAGCTGCTTTACAACGAATTGCAGCGAGAGATAATGAACTTAATTGTTTTACTGCTGTTACTGCTGAAACTGCTTTGACAGATGCAGCACGAGTTGATAGGGAAATTGCCCAAGGTAATAATCCTGGTTTGCTTGCTGGGGTTCCTTTTGCGGTGAAAAACCTTTTTGATATCGCTGGTTTAACAACTTTGGCGGGGTCGAAAATTAATGCGGAAAATCCCCCTGCAACTCAAGATGCAACAGCGGTTGCAAAGTTGAAACAAGCGGGTGCGGTACTTGTAGGCGCTTTAAATATGGATGAGTACGCTTATGGGTTTGTGACGGAAAACTTCCATTACGGCGCTACGCACAATCCCCATGATTTAAGTCGGGTAGCTGGTGGTTCCTCTGGTGGTTCGGCTGCGGCGATCGCTGCTGGGTTGGTTCCGCTGACGCTAGGTTCTGATACTAACGGTTCGATTCGGGTTCCGGCTGCTTTGTGTGGCGTTTTTGGTTTGAAACCGACTTATGGTAGATTGTCTCGTGCAGGGGTAGCTTTATTTTCCAGCAGTTTTGACCACATTGGACCCTTTGCTAGTTCGGTGCGCGATATCGCTACGGCGTTTGATGTGCTTCAGGGAAAAGATGATAAAGATCCAGTTTGTACAAAACGTCCTGTTGTAAAGACTTTACATGTAACGTCTCTACAAAATATTGATAATTTGCGAATTGCGATCGCCAATGATTATTTCACCAAAGGCGCAAATCCGGAAGCGTTAGCCGCAGTCGAACAGATTGCCCATGCTTTAGATGTTACTGAATATGTGACAATTCCAGAAGCATATCGCGCCCGTGCAGCCGCGTTTGTGATTACAGCTAGCGAGGGAGCAAATCTGCATTTAGAGAAATTGCGATCGCGTCCGCAAGATTTCGATCCAGCAACACGCGATCGCTTTCTTGCTGGCGCGTTAATACCGAGTAGCTGGTACATCCAAGCACAACGCTTTAGAAAATGGTATCGCGATCGCCTCCGAGAAATCTTTCAAAAGGTAGATGTAATTATTGCCCCCACCACACCAATTTCTGCACCATTAATTGATCAACAAACCATGATTTTAGATGGCGAAGAAATTCTTGTCCGTCCCCATTTAGGATTATTCACTCAACCATTATCTTTCATCGGCTTACCCGTTTTATCAGTGCCAATTCAACGTCAAAATGCTTTACCATTAGGAGTTCAGTTAATAGCTGCACCCTACAACGAAGTGCTAATTTTACAAGTTGCAGCTGTGCTGGAGGCAAAGGGTATTATAAATGCAAAAATAGTTGATAACTAGAAGTACTTTATTTTTTAGAAGACTTACACCGCCAAAAAAGCTGGAGGATAAACAACCTTACCCTTGTACCTTTGCTGATAGTTTTGTAGTGGTTTAAGCATGAAAACATCCTCTGCAACCGGAAAAGGAGATTCGATTTTGTAATTAACTGAAGGCTCGAAGCCAAAGCGGGTATAAAAGTGCGGATGACCAAGTACAATAACGATGGCTTCTCCAATTGCTTCTGCTTTTTCTAACCCTGCTTGTACAAGTGCGCTGCCAATTCCTCGTCTTTGAAACTGTGGAAGAACTGCCATAGGCGCTAAACCGAGTACTTGTAGTGTTTCTTCACCAACCAAGTCGATGTAGCTACATAGGATATGACCAACTATAGCACCCTCAACCTCTGCAACTAGCGAAAGTTCCGGATTATAGCGACCAGAACAACGAATTTCTTCAACCAGCTTTGCCTCGTTCTCCCGCCCAAAAGCTAGTATATTCACCTCAGCTATTGCTGGGTAGTCTGGCAGAGTTTCACAACGAATGTTCATAATCTCAGAATAAAATCCAAAATAGTGGCAATTCCAGTAATTAATTTAGCTTCTTTCCCCAAGGGTAATACAGCAAGGCAAACTGTAGTTGAACAAATCTATCAAGCTTGTCATGAAATTGGCTTCATTTACTTACAAAATACAGGAATATCTCAAGATTTAGTCACGCAAGTATTCAACCAAAGTAAATACTTCTTCAATTTACCCTTAGAAGTAAAACAGCAGCTAGCTTGGAGTGATGAATTCAGCAATAAAGGTTACGTAGGTATTGAGAGAGAACGTCTTGATCCTAACAAACCAGGTGATTTGAAAGAGGCGTTTAATGTAGGGAAAGAGGATAAGGAAAAAGACGCTTGTATTCTTGCGTTTTATAATGCTTGTACCGAAGTTGCTAATACAGTGCTGCAAGCGATCGCTCTCGCGTTACAATTACCAGAAGATTTTTTCACTAGCAAACACAATCAACAAAACCACACCCTGCGACTGCTGCACTATCCGCCATTGCAAACTTTACCGAAACCCGGACAGGTGCGTGCAGGTGAACATTCCGACTACGGTAGCATTACCCTATTATTTCAAGATGAAATTGGCGGTTTAGAAATACAAACAGCAGCAGGCGAATGGATTGCCGCTCCCTCAATTCCTGGTACTGTGATAGTTAACACTGGCGATTTAATGCAGCGCTGGACAAACCATGTGTTTTGCTCAACTAAACATCGCGTGATGATTCCCAGCAATGAACGTGTAAAACAATCGCGGTATTCTGTTGCATTTTTCTGTCATCCTAATGATGATACAGAAATTGCCTGTCTTGAAAGCTGCCAAATCGAACATTCCCCAATTTATCCCCCCATTTCTGCGGGAGAATATCTTTTGCAGCGTTTACAAGCAACTTACTAAGTAATTCTATTCATCTTTGCTACGAGTGCGCCTTTGCGTGAGATTTTTTCTATGAAAACCTACGACTGGATTGTTGTTGGCGCTGGAATTACCGGTGCGACACTTAGCTACGAACTCGCTAAAAAAGGCTTTTCCGTACTTTTGCTAGAACAACACTTAAAACCACAAAACGCCACTCGTTATAGTTATGGTGGGCTTGCTTATTGGTCTGGGACTACACCACTAACTCGCCAATTGTCTCAGGAAGCGATCGCCCGTTACCAAATCCTCTCACAAGAGTTAGACGCTGACATTGAATTCCGCGAATTAGACTTATTATTAACTATTCCCGTCGATAGTGACCCAGAAGCAACTGCTGCATCTTCTGGAAATTTTGCCACCCCTCCGAAATTACTGAGTGTGCAAGAAGCTTGTGAATTAGAACCACAGCTAAATCAAAATGCGATCGCAGGTGCTTTAACTGTTAAACACGGACATATTCAACCAGAAAAAACAGCACAAGCTTACACCCAAGCTTTTCTACGTGCTAGTGGTGAAATACATTATAGGCAAGTATTACAAGTATTACTAGATAAGGTAAAAACAACTACTTCAACTTATTCCAGTGGTAACGTCGTCATCTGTGCGGGTGGACTCACGCGACACCTATTAAAATCAGCAGGTATTCCCATCAAACTGTATTTTACCCATGCAGAAATGATTGAAACCCCACCAGTTGATGTGAAGCTACGTACCTTGATTATGCCAGCAAATCTGCAACGGTTTCAATTAGAAGCCGAATCTACTAAAGTTGATGAATTATGGAATGAACCTGGTAATAAACCACTACCACCGATTTTAGATGCAGGTGCAATTCAATTTCAAGATAGTAGTTTACGCTTGGGTCAAATTAGCCGTGTTATCACAGATCCAAATGCTAAGGTAGACGCAAATCAAAGTGAAGAATGGTTGCGTAAAAGTATCGGCAAACTTTTACCAGCGTTCGAGAATTTACCAGGAACTTGGCATCATTGCCTAGTTGCGTTTACGAGTGATAAATTACCTTTAATTGGTGCTATTCCTGGATTCGAGAACGTTCATATATTCTCTGGTTTCAGTAACCCCTTAGTTATTGTACCACCATTGGCACAGCGTTTTGCTAACTTTGCAGCCGCACAGCAAGACGATATGATTACTCAGATGTCTCCTGCCCGCTTTCCAGACTACTCCTAACAGAAACTATCAATTCCATCGCCTTGATAAATATGTTGATCCTCCTATAATTTATCTCTAAGTATTTACATCTTTTATTTTTATATCAATTATGTCTACAGCAATAAGTTCTGCGGCTTCTTCTAAAAGTTGCTTTTGCTCTTTTTGAATATCTTCTAACCGCGTGGTAATTTCTACCAATCGTTGCTGTTTGTCTTTGTTAATTGCTTGAGAAGTTGCAGGTGGTAAAGCTAGCATCGCATTATCTATTTTAACACCTCTGAGTTGTTTTAGACTTAAGTTACCAACCTTGACAAAGGCTAAAAAGCTAGCTTTAAGGAAAACCACAAGTAATTTGAAAGGAACTTGGAGAATTGACCAACTAGCTGTTTCAATTAAGCGAACAATGGCTTTGATAATACTCCCAGCTATGGCAATTACGAAAAGCAGAATCACTAAACTTATAATTGGATGATTAGTCGCCCACGCTAGGATTTGGACTAACCGGAAAATAGCCGGGTGTTGCACAAGCCAATCATTCATCGAAGAGGCAACCGCTGTTTCAATTGCTGTCGATGTTGTACTCTTAATTTGGTCAGCAGTTTGCAAGCTTTGTTCTAAAGAACCTTTAGCTTGTCCCAGGCTTGTCGTAACTGTATCAATTGCCTTATCAGTGGCTGTGGTTGCTGTTTGCTTCCAAGATTCTCCAACTTGTTGCGCTGATTGGGTTAAAGAGTTAACGCTTTGATTAACAAAATCTTTCGCCTGCTGAAAGCGTTGCGAAACTCCTTCAGGCAAATTTATGCCTATGTTGATTTCCATTTTAGACATAGTTTTTATATGTTTTGTTACTAGTTACTAACTGGTATAATGTAAAATACAAAATTTATAGTTATAAATATAGCGCTTCTCTATGGCAAGTAATACAATCTGATTTCTCCTCTAGTAGGGGAGGGGCGACTTTGACTTGCATCAAAGGTGGGGAGAGGTTCTGCGAGAATTATGGTTAATTTGCGGGACATGATATGTAGCTCAACCAAATTAAACATAAAATGTCATTACGAGCGTAACGCAGTGAAGCGTTCGCGCAGCGTGTCGCAGACAAGTAATCGCAAAGATTATATTTTACCTTTTTTAATGTTGACCTACTTATTAATCATTGATGTGATTCAATGTGGGACATCTGGATGGGAATGGTAATCATAAATTCCGCACCCTTTCCAGGTGAGGATTTTACCTCCAGGGTTCCCCCGTGTTTTTCCACAATAATTTGACGGGCGATCGCTAACCCCAAACCAGTTCCTTTACCAACAGATTTGGTGGTAAAGAATTGGTCAAATATCTTCTGTCTAACTTCCTCAGACATCCCAACACCATTGTCAGCGATTTTAATCAACACCGACTTTTGGTCTGGTGTCACTGCTGTGCGAATCCAAATTTTGGGGGATTGGGAATTAAGAATTGGTAATTGGTTATTAGCACTTTCTTTTTTATTACTTATTCCGTCATTAATAGCATCAATAGCATTCGATAAAAGATTCATAAACACTTGGTTGAGTTGTCCTGCATAGCACTCAACAATTGGCAAATCACCGTACTCTTTAACTACTTCGATATCTGGACGTTGTGGTGTGGATTTTAGGCGGCTATTCAAGATTATCAGAGTACTATCAATACCTTCATGCAAGTTAACTAACTTGTATTCTGCTTCATCTAATCGGGAGAATACCCGAAGCGATCGCACAATTTTTTCAACGCGCTCAGTTCCTACTACCATTGACGACAAAAGCTGCGGCAAATCTTCTTTGATAAAATCGAGTTCAATTACTTCTGAGAAAGCTTTAATTTCTGGGATAGGATAAGGTGTGTGAATTTCATACAAATGCAGTAATTTAAATAATTCTTGTATATATTTTTCAGCATGGTGTAAATTGCCTTGAATGAAATTCATCGGATTGTTTATTTCGTGAGCAACCCCGGCAACTAATAACCCCAAGGAAGACATTTTTTCTTCCTGCACTAACTTCAATTGAGTTCTACGCAGTTCTAAATGGACATTGATACGAGCTAACACTTCTTCATGTTCAATCGGTTTAGTAATATAGTCAACTGCCCCTAACTTCAACCCTTTCACCTTATCCACCGTATCAGAAAGTGCGGTCATAAAAATTATCGGAATATCCTTAGTTTTCGGGTTAGCTTTGAGGCGATGGCAGGTTTCAAACCCATCAATTCCTGGCATCATCACATCTAATAAAATTAAGCTTGGTAATGCCTCTTCGACTTTTGCCAGCGCACTTTCGCCACTTTTAGCAACAGAAACTTTGAAGCCAAACTCATTGAGAAGCTCAAACAAAAGCTTAATATTAGTTGGTATATCGTCTACAATTAAAATTGAATCTGTCTGATAATTATTCATATATATATATTAAATTAAGTATATTTTTATTAAATTAACAATTGCTTCATCATCAAACTCTTCGGCTAATTCCAACACCTTCTTAGCAAAAGGTATATATTTTGTGTCTATATCTTTGATGCGGTTAGCTTCATCCTTAATGTCGGAAATATATCCAGATTTAGCAGCTTTATACAAATTAACTAGCTCTGCTGAAGGTGGAATTATCATTTCTTCGGCAGTTTGAAGCTGAACAGAAGATTCATTTGTAGCTTCATAAATCCATTGCAATTGCAAATAATGTTGTAATTGGTCGAATAACTCCTGTGCTTGTAAGGGTTTGGGAAGAAAATCATTACAGCCAGCGTCTTTACCCTCTTGGCGATTCAAGTTAAATACACTAGCTGATGAAGCAATAATCGATGTATCTTTAAATTCAGAAAAATTTCGCAAATGTCGAGTCATTTCTAAGCCATCCATCACAGGCATTGACATGTCAGTAATAATCAAACTGGGTTGCAATTCCTTAGCTTTTTCTAAACCCTCTTGACCATTTTCTGCTTCAATAACTTTAAAACCAATAGGTTCTAGCAAATTGACAATTACAGAGCGATTTTCCCAACTATCATCGACAACTAAAATTGTTTTTTGATTACCTTCATAGCCAATCATCTTTTGGTTATAGTTGGAATAATCTGATTCTAACCAGTTGACAACTTCTGGTAAATTCAAATCAAACCAAAACTTGCTACCTTTACCATAGGTACTTTCAACTTTAATTTCCCCACCCATCATTTCCACAATTTGACGAGTTATCGTTAGTCCTAAACCTGTGCCTTCAGCTTTGTGTAAGCTATCGCTTACTTGCTCAAAAGGTAGAAATATTTTTTCTAATTGTTCAGGAGTCATACCGACACCTGTATCTTCTATTTGAAAGCGCATCGGCAAATTTTTGATTTTCGATTTAGAGCCTTGACTATGCTCAGGACATTTTTCGTTTTCGAGTGAGGATTCTTTTGTTGTTTTCTTGCTATGTATTACTCCTACTTTGAAGGTTACGCCTCCTTTATCGGTAAACTTGATAGCGTTGCCTAAAAGATTAATCAATACTTGACGAAGGCGTTTATCGTCGGCATTAATTGCCACAGGAATTTGATTGAGTACCTGATAATTAAAGGTAATTTCTTTTTGTTCTGCCTTAATGCGACACATATCCAGTACTCCCCGGATAAACTTATCAAAATGAAAATCTTTTGGGTAGAGTTCGAGTTTTTTCGCTTCAATTTTAGAGAGGTCTAAGATATCATTAATCAGTGTCAGCAGGTGAGAGGCGCACTGGTAAACAATGTTGATTCCATCCTGTTGTTTGCTAGTAGTAGTTTGATCTCGTTGCAAAATTTGCGCGTAGCCGAGAATGCCGTTAAGGGGAGTGCGAAGTTCATGGCTCATATTTGCCAGAAATTCGCTTTTTGCGTGGTTAGCAGTATCGGCTGCTTCTTTTGCCAATTTCAGTTCTGAGGTTCTTTCTTCAACCCGCTTTTCTAATTCTTGATTTGTTTTTTCTAAGGCGTTAAAAGACTCCCGTAGTTGGACTGCCATTTTGTTAAATGATTGGGCAAGAATGCTTACTTCTTTGAGGTACTTAACTTGTACTGTTTGGTTTAAGTCTCCATTAGCAATAGCAACACTTGCTTTAGTCAAACGCACAATTGGCTGGGTAATCCAACGGGAAGTATGAATTCCCAGTACTGTAGCCACTACCAATGCTAGGAAACATAGCAAGATAGTGTTGCGGGTATTGGCGTTGATTTGCGCCATGAAATCGCTTTGGGGAACGACGACAATTACTAACCAGTCCAAACCGTACTCATCGCGCCAGGGAGTAACTTTGATAAACTCACGATTGCCCTTAAATTCAAAATCCAATTCTAGGCTGTCCTTAATTGCTTGAAAGCTGCCAAACTTTTGCTGCAAATGCTTTGCGCTTGCTTGAATTAAGGCATCGCGAGTGTTTAATGCGCTCAGGCGTTGGGTTTTGTGATTGACTACCTTGAATGGTTTTTCCGGGCTTGAATCAGCTATTAATAATCCGTCGCGTTCGATGATAAAAATTTTTGCTTTTGGGCTAACCTTTAATTGGCGGAGAAAATCACTGATATTTGACAGCAGCAGATCAACTCCTACAACACCAATTAGTTTGTGGGTCTTGTCGTAGATAGGGCGGTTTGCAGAAGCCGCAATATATTCTTGATATCCCTCTGCTGTGTAAATTCGACTCCAAATGGGTTTGCCTGCCTTAACTGTTTCTGCATACCACACATCTGTCACGGGGTCATAGTCAACGACTTCTACCAACTTCGTGCGATTTCCCTGGCTATCGGTCGCGTAGGCGTAGTTTTTCTTGGCAAAATCTTCACTAATCAACAGACCCTGACCTGCTATCCAACGACCCGCCCCTGCCCCTTCACCGTTTTGCAGGTCATAGCCAATGTAGCTAACATCTTTGAATACCTGCGCTTGTTTCCAAAAGTAACGCCCTGCGCTTTCATAGTCGCGTAAGTCGAGCAGTCCCATTTCTATGGCATCAATATTCATTTGATTAATCTGAAACGGGGTTTCCAGGTAGCTATCCAGGTGCTCATCCACCAAGTCGCTGGTTTTGTTCATCAACTGATGAGCAAGGTTATTGACCGCCTTCTGCCCATTTCGGAATGAGAGAGACCCCACCAGTCCCACCGCCACGAAGATTTGGATGACAAAGGGGACGACGAGGATAAGGCGCAATGGCAACTTTTTGGAACATGGCAAACCAGGATGCATGATTACTTTGAGTTATGGGCAGCTTGAGAAGTAAAGAGTAAATCTTCTAGATTTAGTTTGCCCATTATCCTGCTGTCTCTATCAGCCGGCGATATTTATAGCAGTCACCGGAATACCTAGTTGCCGACAACTTCCATGTCACCTACGTGAAGCGCGTGATTATATCACAATCTTTGTGCAATTGCCTTACACGGCTTACAGCATTTTTCATTTCAAAGGACTACATTCACTCCACCTAACCCCCCAGCACAGTTTTCTACGAGTGTTGGGGGAGAAGTCAAAGCCTCTCTCTAAAAGGAGAGAGGTTTACCAGAGAGGTCTACCTGTGGTCTATCAGAATGAAAATCGCGGTAAATGTTTTTTGCTTATGTATTTTTTATCACTTTAGCTTGTTACCAAAAGCAAAATCTGTAAATCAACAGTTAATTTTAGTTTTACCACCTGAAACCCTTTCTCTATAAAGCTTTAAGCTTAACGAAAGGTTATTAAGAAACAAGTTTTTTGTAGATGGTCGGTTGTTCACCTTCGTAAGCAGCGTTTCTACTTACTATTTAAATTAAAAAATGTCAATTAGAATATTAACTTAAATACACAACTTATTTTTACTTTTTTAATACTAGTAAAGCATCAGTTAACTTGATAACAACACTCTATAACTTCATAAAATCTTAACATTACAGTTTCTCATCTGTATACATAGAGTTATAAATCGCTGAAAAAGCTAGTAAATAAAAGTAATTGCTTGTTTATTGGTTTTAATGCCGCTAATTGCTCAAATATTCTCATATATACTTTTCAGAGTAATTAGTTTAGAAAATATATTTAGTAATTTAAATTACAAAGTAGTTTTTCGTTTTAAATTGCCTTTATAAAACCGTATAAACACGTATATACTTCCAACAATAAAAATTAAAT
>CAXTNZ010000171.1:0-15808 GCA_964245695.1 uncultured bacterium
GCTTAAAGCTCAAACGCCTATATCCGGTTATCGACGATTAGGAGCTACTAGGTTCGTTATTCACATATCTCAGACCCGACTTAGTGCAGACACCCTTATCTATCTTTGGATTGTTGACGATTTCCTATACGGTACTGCTCAAACCTTGTGATTGCCATTACCAAACTCAGCTTCATGCGTGTAAAGGCTTCCACCAAACTGCCGATTTCATCGTTGGATGCTTTCTCAAACTCAGCATCCATATCACCAATACTCACCGCTTCTGCAACCCGGACGACTTGTTTGATGGGACGAACAACATATCGCTTGATCCAGAAGTTAGCCATGTATATAGCGATCGCAAAAACCAACGTGACAATTCCCATCACTAAAACAAACGATTGCCGCGTTTTCTGAAAAACCTCACTGGCTGGGACAGAAACAATCTGAGCGCCATTAATGTCATTCAATTTCCACCCAAATCCATTTTGTGTCCCATAAAGCTTTATCATGTTCTTGGGGGCAACGTCTGGTGTGCTGTGACATCTCAAGCAGGTAGATTCTTTTATCGATAGGGGACGAGCAATATAGAAGAATTTGTCTCCATTAAAACTAAAAGAACGAAATCCCGACAATTCTTTGAGATTCTGGTCTTTACCGAATTTTTTGACAATTTCCGTCTCTAAGCTATCAGCTTTATCTCTAAGATTCGTAGGATTAAGCATCGCTTCTTTATAAAAGAACTTACTGTAGGAATCGTTATCCATTCGGAAATTTTCAAAGACTTTTCGTGAAGAATAAGATGGGATAGTTTGCGCTAAAAATTCATCAGGTTTTAAGCGTGACTGCAACTCTGGAGAAACTTCAGCATTTGTGTAAGAGCGAACAGAGTCTATGGTTCTCAGCAGCAACCTAGCGTTAGTTTTGATTTCATTTTCAGCTTTGTAATTTAGGACATTAGCCAAAGCTATACCACTAAAAATAGTTCCACCAATAAATATTAGGAGCAGTAGTATAGTTAGCTTTTTGGCTAATTTCATATTTTGTAAGTTGGATGAAATTTTTAGCATATATCCTCGCTATGCAGTATATAAATAAATCGCGGTGAGTATCAATATTTTTCGTTTGTGTAGGGCGATCGCTCTGATAAACTTAGAAGCGAGTTACTTGCTCCTAAGTTTACCAAGAAAGTGGTCGAAGCTTACTGTAGTGGTTGTCCACCTTCAGGGAGAAGCTTTGGGAAGCGATTCTCACTTTTTTGTTTTCCTCCTGTCAATAGAAGATTAAGCAAGACAAATGTGACAACGGCTAAACCAGCACTGACATAAAAGACACCTTGAATTCCCAAAACCCCAACCCCGATACCAGCCACAGCCGGACCAATTGCCCTTCCCAGTGATTGAAGCGTTACATTCAAAGCCATAAATGCAGCGCGATTGTCTTCAGGAGCAAGCCGTGCTAACACTGTTTGCATTGATGGAAGTGCAATGCCTAGACCCGCACCAAATATAATCATCGGGATTATCAGCAGCCAAACGTTATGAATTGCAGGGATAATTAATAGCGCCAAACCACAGATAACGAAAGAGACTTTAACTAAAGTTGTTTCCGAGAACTTCCGCGCAAACAATCCCAACTGCGAAGCGAACAAGGCAAGAGACAGTTCCATACAAGCAAGGATAACGCCAATCACTGCACCAGATGCACCCAAAGAATTTCCTGCCAGAATTGGGATGCAGATAAAGCAGGAACCGAATTCGATAATGAACAGGGAAAGTATTGCAAACATCAACCCCAGTACCTGACGATTGTTAATGCTGCTCCAGGTATTGTTCAGATAAACGTTAAGCTTGAAATCAGCAGCGCTAACTTGTTGCTTTGGCAGCTTCAGTTTCGTTAACACCAACAGTGCGACGGGAATGGCAAAAAGCGATAGAAGAAACGTATATCGCCAACTTAACTGTGCTAATCCACCACCAATTAAAGGATAAACTGTCGCACTGATGCCAATCATGCTGGCGTTGAGTGCCATAGCAGAGGTCAACATTTTTCCAGCAAACAAATCCGCGATGAGAGTGAGTTCCAAAGTCTCTAGACTAGCAGCACCAATGCCTTGCAAAAATCGCCACTCTAGAAGACTGCGAAAATCCTGCGCGCTGGCGCTGAGAACTCCGCCTACAGCAAACAGTAGCAGAGAAGGAACTAAAATTTGCTTTCTGCCAATACGGTCAGCTAACACCCCAACTATCGGAGTGCCAATTGCAATGGGTAGAAGAAAGGCTGTCATTATCAGTCCAATTTGTTCCGGTGTAATGTTGAAAGATTGTGCTACCGTTGGCAGGATTGGGTTAATAGTCATCACTCCTAGGACTGAGATTAACGCCACAGAAATAATAATGTGAAGATTTCTATCTTGGAATATGTTGCCGGCACTTTTACTTTTGGATTTACTGCTGAATAGACTCATGATTTTTATTGCCTTAAAGTACGGAAGTGTGTAATAGATATAGGGAAGACAAGTTAAAAGTTTTGATTTTTGATTTTTTAATTTATTTGTCTTCCTTTTATTAACTCGGTATAGTTTGTGCGATGAACTACGAGTTAATGGAGGTCTCAAGAAACTGCTTGTGCAGTTTGAACTAGTAACTTATCTGCCCCAACGCAACTTTTTATGCGAAATGCTGCAAATATCTGAGAAATTGTTTTTTGTTAAGAAACATTACCAGGGGATGCCTGAAGTGGGCTGTTGCCTTTTAAGGATGAGCCTGCTTGCTGCCTACTCCAACTGCATTTGCACGGTAGGTGCGCTGAGTAGCGGGAAACCATGAGTAGCAGTCGCTCTCGACGGAAACCGTCTTTCTGCGCGCTGAGTAGCGCTCCTACGTCGCTACCGCTACGCTAACACCAACGCACTGCCTTGTTTATCTGCGTTCATCTGCGTTTATCTGCGGTTAATTATTCATTTTTTGGAACAGCACCCTACTCACAAAAAAAGCCCGCACAGGCGGGCTATAAAATCAAGGGTATGAAAAACTGTCTAAGAGACCTCAAACATGAATGTTACCAAATCTCGCCTACCCAAACCGATGCCAAGACCCGGTTTCAACTTGTACCAAATCCCTGGTAACACTGGATATTTATTAATGTAAGTGCCGTTAGAACTGCCCATATCTTGGATGTAGTAATCGTTTCCATCAAAGCGAATCTGAGCATGAATCCGTGAGACAACTCCAGAATTAGGAAATTCAGAAACATCCACATCCGGGGGAATACGGTCATTGGGTTTGCCGATGTTAATTACTGAGAAATTTTCTGGAAATTCTATTACTCTGTTGTTTTGAAGGTGGATTAGTTTTGCTATCGGGTGTTGCAGGATTGTCGGAGATGAAGCAGGGATTGGCATTTGCGTTGGCATTTGCGTTGGAGCGCTGATCCGCCCTTTTTTGGTTCTCAGCAGTGCATTAAATACTACAAATGAGATCAGGGAAAAAATGCCGCTGGCGTAAAAGACTGCGTGTGTTCCCCAACGTGCATCAACGATGCTTCCTAGAAGAGGACCAAGTGTCTGTCCCCATGATTGAGTCGTTGAATTCACCGCCATAAAACCAGCACGAGATTCTTGTGCAGCCAGCCCTGCTAACAGTGCTAGGCTAGATGGAAACGCAATACCTTGAGCCCCACCAAGTAAGGCGATCGGGATGAAAAGCAGCCAAACGTTAGGAATTGTCGGGATAATAAATAACGCCAAAGCAGTCAGAATAAAAGAGATTTTAATCAGCTTTATTTCCGTGAACTTATGGACTAAAAATCCTAATTGGGAAGCGACTAAGCCAAGAGACACTGATATAGCGGCAAGGATGATGCCAATTAACGGTCCAGAGGCACCAAGAGAATTTCCGGCAAGGAATGGGATGTAAGTTAAGCAGGTTACTTGCAGCATGAACAGTGACATCACCGCAAACAACAGCCCAAGCACCTGACGATTGTTAATGCTGTTCCAGGTACTTTGTAGATAGGGTTTGAGTTGGAATTTCTCAGTGCTAGTTTGTTGCTTTGGCAGCTTCAGCGTCGTTAACACCGACAGTGCTACCGGAATGGCTAACAGCGATAGTAGAAACGGATATCGCCAACTAAACCCTCCTATTATCCCACCAATAAAAGGAAAAAGCGCCGAACTATTGGCAATTAAGATGGCATTAAATGCCATTGCCGAGTTCAGCGTTTTCCCTTTATAAAGGTCGCCGATGATAGTCAGTTGCAGAGTTTCTAGGTTAGCATTACCAATGCCTTGGAACAATCGCCACTCTAGAAGGCTACGAAAATTACTGGCAAAGCCGCTTAAAGCTCCGCCAAGGGCAAACACTAGCAACGAGGGAATTAGCATTTGCTTTCTGCCAAAACTGTCAGTTAAAATTCCAAATATCGGAGTTATAATTGCACCGGGCAACTGATAGAGTGTCGATACCTGTGCAACATTTTCGCTTGAGACGTTGAAAGATTTTCCTATGGCTGGCAGTGTAGGGTTAAAAATGGTTCCGCCCATAATAGACATCAACGTCACAAGAGAGATTATGTAAAAATTCTTATCTTTATATATGTTAGGAGCGCTTTTAGATTGGGAGTTGGTAGCGGAACTCATCGGTTTTCTTCCTTATCAACTAATAATTTGCTCGAAAATTTCCGGGAATCTAACTTAGACTGTTAACATATATTTAAATTTGACATGCTTGCAATCTCAAAATATCCCTGTAAAAAACCTTAATAAAAGGTGACTTTGATGAAGTTAGAAGACCGCAGCAGCTTTCACGAGTGACGGTTACAACCAAAATCCTTCATCTATATTCTTAATCGGTGCAAGTAAAATCAACTTATGCACTTGCCTAGATAAAACATAAATGAAAGCCCATGAGAAACCCACCATTACCGCTTGGATTAAAATCAAGCGCGGTAATGGTGGGCTAAATTCGTGTTAATTTGCGCCTAAAATTTAGGTCATGCGACAGAAGCGCCTAACTTTTGCCCGGTTTGGGGTCCGACAACTCCATCAGCAGTTAAGTTGTTGTCTGTTTGAAATTTGAGCACAGCATTTTCGGTGTTTTCATCGAAGATGCCGTTAACTCCCGACGGTCCTAAATCGTATCCAAGTTGAGAAAACTCGCGTTGTAGGCGTTCTACCGAAGCACCCTGTTCGCCACGACGTAGCATGGGAGGACGTTGATCGCTCATGGTTATTCTCCTTATATATATATGTGAACAGTAATTAAGCAAGCCAAGACGTTTTGATTGAATTGGCTTTATTTGAATGGCATCAACGCGCTCGTTAGCCAGAGCCATTTTTTGGCGTTGCGATAAATGCGGGATGATTTTAGGAATTTTACGAGTGCGACGAAAGCGCGAAACAATCATCCTCTAAATTTGCAACGCCCATTTTTTTGTTTGTAGGTCACTTAACCTATCAAGCGACATCCCACTCCACATCGAGGTGCATAAAACCACGGTGTATCATTGTTGGTATATAGGTTAGTTGTTGGTTTGGGCGCAGTCGCAGATTCGGCAGTTTTTTAGACAATATCTCTAGAACCAACCGTGCTTCCCGAAGTGCCAAGTTTGACCCAATACAGCGATGAGTTCCATAACCAAATGCGAGATGGTTAGCGGTTGTTTGTTTGAAACGTTCAATATCAAAGCGATCGCTATCAGGATACTGAGTTTCATCACGGTTGCCGGAGCCATACATCAAAAATATCTGTGTGCCTTTGGGCAGTGTGACTCCCGCCAGTTCAACCTCTTGGGTGGTAGTGCGAATCATTGCTGGGACAGGAGCATCGTACCTTAGTGCTTCTTCCAGGGCAGGAGGAATGAGTGATGAATCGTCACAGACAGCTTGCCACAACTGCGGACGCTCCAGCAGGAGTTTTAAGGTACTTGCAATCAGAAGGGTAGTAGTCTTATGTCCGGCAGTGATCAACCCACATAAAATAATCACCAACTCCATCATGTTCAAGTCACTGGTCACTATATCGCTGATAAAGTCGTTTTGACGAGGTGCGCTTTTTCGTTCCTCGATTAGACCTTCAAGAGCGTGCTGAATAGCAATAAAGCTGTGAGCGCATTCGACTTGGCGTTCTGGCGTCAGCTGCGACGAGATGAAGGCTGTCATGTCATTGCACCACTTCTTGATGTCCGCCATCATCTCTAAGGGGACACCGTACATGGTGAGAATGACCTCAAGCGGCAGCGGATAAGCAAATTGTGAGATAATGTCTGCTTGACCATCATTGACAAAAGCGTCTAGCAACCTGTTGGCGATCGCGCCAATCGAGTCTTCCATCGCCACAAGCCGCTCTGGTGCAAACACTTTCATGAAAGGAGCGCGTAAGCGTTTGTGGTTCTCGCCATCGGTATTAACTAAGTCATTAACTATGGGATAGCCTTGACGCAGTATTGCGATCGCATCGGGCGTGTAGTGAAAAATCGGTCGCAGGGTATCGACTGACGAAAATCGTGCTGGATCTTTCAGTACAGTTTGGATGTCGTTATAACGAGTGAGAACATAGGCATTGAGCAATGGGCTGTAAAACAGCGGCTCCTCACTTCTAGCACGCTTATAGAATGGATAGGGATCGTCAAGTTGCGGCTTGACAAAGGGTTGGAACTCTTCTCCAAGGTGGTAGGGGCAAGTTTTCTTTTGATCCGGCGTTGAATCTTGTCCAATCTTTGTTTCCATTTCTTTCTACTTCATAAAGTTTTTTTCAAGGAACAAAAATAAATGTCTTCCTGCTGCATTGTTGATAGATGTAGTTGAAATCAACTTATGCACTTTTGGGTGCGATCGCAGAAGTGCAATTTCAGCAGTTTTACTCCGGGCACTCAATGGCAAATGGGTTGCCGTCTGGGTCAAAACCATCGGCAATTTTGAAACCAAGCAAGCGGGAACTAATATTGCTCAGTTTTGCGCCGCGCTCAGTCAGGGTTTTGTGAGCGGCTTCAATATCGTTGACGCGAAATGCCAGCTTGGGCTTATCTTCACTAAGTCGCTTTTCCCGACTAACGTGTAGCACCAAGATGCATTCGCCCGTCTCAAACTCCACCCAGGGTTCGTTGCTGTAGTCGTCTAAACCTGCCGGGTATTTGACCACCAGATCCAGCACGTCGCGGTAAAAGCGGACCTGCGTGTTCATATCCTGTGTGTAAAGGATGATTTTTGTCAAACCTTGTATGATACTCATGTTATTTTTTCCATTCAATTAGTTTCCACCAACAGGAACCACTTTATTCAAAACCCTTGCCTTGTAACAAAGAATCAAGAGGCGAGTCGCTAAGAGGTGGACTCGCAGAGCGCTTTTGTGAAAGCGCCCCAACCAGTTCTAAGCATCAAGTTAAGCTGCATTTGCCCCTGGTGACTTGAAGGCAACTCGCAAGTGTTTCGGTCCATGAAACACAATGTTCTCTGCCCACTCAACCGTCTTTTCTGCTAAACGAAGCGCGGGCAATCGGTTGAGCAGGACATTTAAGGCAATCTGACCCTCAGCGCGTGCCAGTGCCGAGCCGAGGCAGAAGTGGATGCCACTGCCGAAACCGCTGTGCTTACAGTCCTGGCGCTGTATATCAAGGAAATCAGGATTCTGAAAACGCTCAGGATCTCGGTTGGCGGAACCAAGCATCAACCCGACGCTGTCTCCCCGGCGAATTAGCTTGCCACCGATTTCGATGTCCGCGTATGCCCAGCGCGTGACCATTTGCACCGGGCTGTCGTAGCGTATTAGCTCCTCAACCGCCCCGACGATAAGTTCGGGGTGGGAGCGTAACAGCTTAAGTGCATCCGGGTTGTAAAGCAGTGCCAGCGTCCCCTTGGCAATCAGGTTGATCGTGGTTTCGTGACCGGCTGTCAGCAAGTGGATACATGTAGCGAGAACTTCTTCTTCACTCAGTTTGTTGCCCTCGTCTTGAGCTTGGACTAGGGCTGTGATCAGATCCTGGCGTGGTTCCGCCTGTCGTTGAGCGATCGCTTGCTGAAAATACTTGATGAATGCTTGGGTCGCATGTTCGGCTTGCTCGTAGACTTCTGGCGACGGTGTTAGACGTGAGGCGCTGGCGTGCTGCAATGCCAATGCCCATTCACGAAACAAGGGGCGATCCTGGTGATCTACGCCCAGCAACTCCGCGATTACCATGACCGGCAGAGGAAAGGCAAAATCATCAATTAAATCCATCTCTCCACGGGTTTGAACTTGATCCAGCAGATTGTCCGCAATTCCAAAAATAGCTGGACGAAGGTTTTCAACCATTTTCGGGGAGAAAACTTTGTTGACCAGGGTTCGCAGCCGCGTGTGGTTTGGTGGATCTCGAAAGACCATCCAGTTGCTAACCATTGACCGAAACCCCTTGTAGGCAGCCGGCACCGGTGCGCCTTCGCCATCGTCTCTGACTCGCGAAGCCTCGCGACCGAATTTAGGACTCTCAAGCACCTGCATTACATCTTCATAACGCAAGAGATACCAGGCACCGGGCAATCGGGGGCTTGAGGCAACTCCCCAATGCACGGGATCTTCCTCTCTGTAACGACGGTAAACTGTGTACGGATCGGCAATTACTTCAGGCAAAAACGGATTTAGTCTCTCAATTGTAGAAATGGACATTCTTAACTCCCAGGAAATTTAGCGCTAGTTTTTTCAAATACTTAGGGATTCTTCTAAAGAAATCAGTTCGAGCGGATACTTAAGTGTGGCAAGCATCCGCGTCATCTGCTCGCGCCCAGAGTGCTGAACCTTTGCCACAGAAGGTCTAGACTCCAGACGCCTGACGTAATCGGTTAATCTGGGCAGGTGCTTATAGTTGTAGACCATACGCAGGTAGGTTAGGGTGGGGGCGGCGGCGCAATCTGCGAGGGAGAACTCTTCACCTGCCAGCCAGGTGCGGTTCTGTAGTCGTTCGTCAAGTAAAGTACAAGCTGTTTCCAGCAGCCTTTGTGCTTTGAGAACTTTTTTGCTGCCGCGTTCTGAGGGCGATCGCTGACTGTCAGCAAAGAGTGTTTCACGCCCAGCGTTGATGTACACATCGATGATGCGCTCAAGCTGGCGAATTTCTAAAGCCCGATCTGGATCTTCAGGAATCAGGCGCTTTGCGTTTTCAAAGTGCTGGTCGAGATACTCGATGATGATGGAAGCCTCGAAGAGTACTTGACTTTGGTCAGTTACCAGCGTGGGAATTTTGGCAAAAGGGTTGATTTGCATGTAGCGATCGCGTGCTTCAGAATCGAAAAGATTTACTTCGATAAGTGTGAAATTTGCATCTTTCTCGTAAAGGGCGATGAGGACTCGTTGTGAATAAGATGAGGCTGGAGCGTAGTAAAGTTTCATCTGCTCAGTTACTATTCCTTTAAGGGAATAGTTAGTAATTGTCATGGTTGGTACTGCAAAAGCTGCTTCTTTGTTGGGAATCACTCCTCGTCGCTTAAGATATTTAATTCAAGCAAACAGGGTTCACGGCGCTTTTAAACTGGGTCGGACTTGGGTAATTGCTCTGGTAAACGGTCTGCCGAAGATTAAAGCAGGCAAGCGCGGTCCCAAATCTACTTGGAAGAAAGCTAAGTCCCCACCTCAAACCCAGATTCACATCAACCGCCACATGTTTGGTAAAAAAGACGCTAAAGGAGAGTTTCTGCCTGTCATCACTGTCAAACAAAATGGCGAGAATACTTACTGTCATCGTGTTTTTATCCCTGGACCATCTGTGGTGGTTTATGAATTTGAGCATCCGAGATGTGGTGCGCGAGCTTGGATTGAAGTCTATGGAGAACCGATACCCATCGGCAGTTGCACTTACAAAGAAATTCAGGCTCGAATTAAAAAAGTGACTTAGCAGCAATTCCCAAACGGTAAATTAAAAGCACCCTCTAACGCGATCAATCAGTCCGCTTGGGTCTTCGGGCAGGATGTCGCCTCTCCAAGCTACGTGTCCGTCGGGTCGCACTAGGACATAGGCGCGTTCGTAGAGTTTGGCAATTTCCGGGTTGTCGATTTGCTGAACTGTCAACGGCACGCTTCTTTGCTGACATGACTTCTTAAAGATTTCTACTTTCTGTTGCTCCTTAAAGCACATCAGCACGAACCCGTGTCCGAAGAGATCCAGTGTGGATTTACCAGACTCCAACCAGGCGTGAGGCGCGCGACAGCCAGGGTAGCTACTTTGAGTCCACTGGCTGGCATCGTCGCTGGGGGGTGTACCGTCGGGGATAATTGCAGGCGACTCGTACCGAAATCCAAAGTGAACTCCTGGCGCGTCAAACTCTCGCTTAACGTTACTGCGTTCCATTCCCTCTGCCATTGAAATGCGAATTTGCTCGCCTTCGGGAGAGTCGCTCATAATCGCTGGAGGTATGGCGCGTTTTTGGGTGCGTTCAAGGTTGGCGTTTGCTTCTTCCAGGTTTCGCACGGCGATGGGACGCCGCTCGGTTTCATAAGTGTCGAGCAGGTTGGAACCAGCCCAGCCTTTGAGGCTAGCGGCAAGTTTCCAGCCGAGGTCGAGGGCATCACCAATGCCGGTGTTCATGCCGAAACCGCCGGAGGGCGAAAGTGTGTGGGCGGAGTCGCCAACGAAGAAGATGTTTCCGTGGCGGAAATGTTCGGCAACTCGGTGGGTTAGATGCCACTGTAGGTTGGAAATGACTTTAATTGGGGTATCGATGGCTATAGCCTCGCGAATTCCTTCCAGGGGATCGCGCAACCGACCATCTTCATGCGGCTTCAAAATTAGACGATAGTGTCCCCGTCCATCGACTGCGCGAAGTGGTTCTTGCAGCGTTGGGTTGACGAGATAAAAGACCATCGCGTTGTGCTGTTTCAACTGAGCCGCTAGATAAGGGGCATAAAAAACGATGCTCTGAAACACAGTTGTTTCGTGGAACTTCTTTGAATCAACGCCACATGCTTTACGTACTGTACTGCGGGCACCGTCGCAAGCTACCATGTAGCGAGCGTGGATTACTTCTCTTGCGTCGCTGTCAAGATTTGTAACCTGGGCAATTACACCTTCGTCTGTTTGCTCAAAGCTATCTAGGCGGGTGAGAAGCCGAAGCGATCCATCTGGGTATTGTCCTAGATGATCCATGAATACTGGAGCAACCCAGTTTTGCGGACAGACTTGCTCAGGCTCTGGTGTGTAGTCAGGCAATGAGCGATCGGCGTAAGATGGAAACTTAACCCGAAATATCTCGTGTCCGCCAACAGCCGTAACCCAGGCAATGTCCAAGGTATGGTCATAAGGCCAGCCGGCATTACGTATTTCTTCAGCGATACCCCAACGGCGGCAAAGTTCCATCGAGCGCGGTCCAACAGTGCTAACTTTCGGGTCAGTAACAACTCCGTTAGTCTGCTCGATGATGATGCAGTCTATACCTTGGTAGCGTAGTTCAACCGCGATCGCCATGCCGACAGGTCCGCCGCCAACAATCAGGACATCTGTTTCCATAATGGTGCTGTTCATAGAAATTTCCCGAGTTGAAAGGTAATTTTTGTGTATGACAAACTACTTGTTCTTGGGCAGCTTGAAGGAATTAATCAGTAATTATCCGGATATAGATGCCCAAAACTTGCGTTAATGAGACACTTGCTGAGGATTCTTTGCCAGGTCTTCAAAGAATTTCGCGTAGAAATCGAACAACTGGTAAACTGTGCTGTGGATAACTTCGCACTCTCGCGCTTGAATCCCCAAACGTTCAAACCGACGTGCGATCGCTTGATATGCTAATTCCGGCGTGGGAATATAAATGGGAGTTTCAATCTCGAATGATGGACCGGCTGTTTTACCGCGTTTGCCTGAAGGCATGGTCATCAGCAGTTCGCCAAGCGGACGCATCATCCCTGTCATTACGTCAATTCCTGCATTCATCAGCTTTGAGCGTCGCAAGCTGCTGGTGGGCATCAACCCAAAGTGCTGCACCATCAACTGCATCATTAAGAAGTAGGTTTCGTTGAAGATTTGCATCACGGCACGGGTTTGGGGAACGGTGACAACATTAGTGTTGTAATCTCGATAATGCAGCGTTGGGTTACGCATTGCCGGATATCCAGGATTCCACGGCAGTTTGCGATTAGTTTGGGAGTCAGTCACATGCTCTTGAGCCAGCGACTCGGCGACGCGGCGGAATTGTTGAAAGTGGGATTTTTCAAACTTGGGTGATTCTGGGTTGCAGCCTTCTCCCTGCTCAACAATTAAGTCGATGGCAAAAAGGGCACTGTTTAAGTCATCAACCTGAAACTGATAATCTGGGTGAACTTTGTTAAAGTCCTGACGCAAAAACAAACGATGTTCGCCACCGACATTACCTTTCTTCACCAGAAACAAATCTGGGATGCTTTGTAATGCTTCGCGGATTTGGTGGTAAAGTTCGCTTAAGGAACCATAACCGTGTAGGCAATCGCTTAGAGGATCGTTTACAGGTTCGTTAACAAGTTCTTCTTCGAGAAAGTCGGGCCACTCAAAGCGCATAAATCGCTGTAAAGTTGTGGCGTTAAAGGGTTCCAGGGCAAAGTCCACCTCGATGGGAAAACGGCGGTTAATCTCGTTGAAGTCGGGTATCGCCGGATAAAAAGGTTCGCCGATCGCCATCAATATATTATTAACCATCAAAAAGTGGATCATTTCCTCGCGGGATATTTCCAACAACACTCCCCGCATCCCATAGTTGTGTTTCTCCTTCCCGTCACCACAGCTCTTGTGCAGTTGTTCTTTTGTCCACAAACCCCGATGCACGTATTCCTCACCGGTGGTGTAGTTGGGAATTGAGTATGCTGCATAAACGTATTGCAACATCACAGCTACTTCCAATTCCGCCGCATGTCGCAAAGCAACAACTAGTTCATCGCGACTTTGGATGGTGCGTTGGGGACGCTTTGGTTCTGGTATCGGTTCGGGAACATAGCCGACTCGCTGTTGGTTATGCAAAAATTTACGTAACAGCATTGCTTTCGGTTCAGACATATCCCGCGTTGGCGGCATGTAGTAAGTTTTATATTTGTTCTTGGGGTCAGACATTTGCCACATCAGGCGAGCGTAAGTTTCTACCTTGCATTGGTCAGCGAGGCTGAAAACATCAACTTTCATAAAAGAGAAACTTAACTCGTAGAAAGCTAGGACGTGTTCGTAGATCAAGTTAAAATCTACAGCCTCATCGGGAATTTCTTCCAAGTGCCAGTCATCAGTTAATACCCGGACGGCAAAAGAGCCGACACTAGACCAAAAGCCCAGGCGATCATCGTTATCATAGGCAATCTCTGCTTCGTCAGGATGGCTGGGATTACAAGGCATCTCTTCGTGATTAGCCGACAGCAGCACCCGTGTAGTTCCTGCGCGATCGCCTCGCAAAGTCACCCACCCGCGTCCTTGCTCGTCGGTGGAAATTACACACGTTGGGGCAAATTCGCCTTTTTCCTCACTTTTACCAGGTTTAAACTCTAGAATATTCACTTCCGAGTTGCGCGGGTAGTGAAAAGTCTTGTTTGCGTTTACAGAGTTCCGCTCAAATTCGTAGCGTAGCTGGGGCAACCCTCTAGGGTTGTAGAATTGCCGCAAATATACAGTTTCAACTGGTGCAGGACACCCCCGAACAAAGGAACGCACTTCTACATCTACTGCATGATATTCACCGCGCTTCCGGTTAGGATACTCGATGAAAAGACAGGCTTCATCTATCTGAAGGTTGATTTCCTCTTCTTGAACTAGAATTTGTCGCTGTCCATCAGGATGTGTTCCAATGATGCAAAGTCCTTGCTGTTCAATTTCATCACACAGTTGCTCAAAGGGTTCTGCTAAGGGTACGTCTACAATTCCGCTCGTAAGTTGATGGTAAGAGCGCTGGTAAACTTCGCTGGGTATGCGTGCTATTAGTCGTTGACTTTGGACTGTACGCAATTCCAACTCACCGAGATTCAACGAGGATGCGATCGCATGAGTTGGTCCAGGTCCTGGCTTCACGGCACGTCCGACACCGGGAACTGCTGTCACCATATTCAAACTGACACCTTGAGGAGTAACCTGGACAGTCAAGTTAGAAAGCGTTCTGGATGAGGTATTTTCAACGCCACGGGGAGTCAGCAACCGCCCGTGAGGGTAAGTGCTTAGCTCACCCTTAGACCACAAACCGATAGTTCCATGCAATTCGTAGAAACTGGGCGAATCAGGTTGCACAGGTGTTGACATATTGCTAATGCTAAACTGCACTACCAACCCCAACACATCATCTCGATTCATCGCTTCACGCAACAAAGACACCGTTGGGGAAAGCGTTGATTCTTCGTCCCACAAGAAATCTTGGTCTGCTTTAGAGACACTGAACTGATAGACTGCGGCGCGTTTAAATTCACTGTTCAAGCAGTGTTCGGGTAATTCGCGGATATGGTCGAAATCTTGCCAACGAGCTAGCTGCATACCTTCAACAAAAGCCGAAAGCATATTTGGAACTTCGTGAGTTCCGCCCTTTCGTCCAAAGGTCAACTGACCCACCATAATTGTAGATGTCCAGTTGGAAGCAGGATCGCACTCAAAAATGCGGGCACGATTGAAGCTGGTTTTTACATAATCGTTATAGTGACCCCACATATCAACACTGCGTCCCACCACTGCGTCTTGCAAGTCAATTTTTCCAGCTTCGCGTTGAGTGCTGACAATTTGTGCTTCGATAGAGAAGTGACCGTTGCCGCCAAAGTCCCACCCCATTGCCATGCTGAAGGAACCATTTTCATCCAACTTGCCTTCAGCGTTAAACTGAGGTCCAGTGCGGTGCAAGTATTCATGATACTCGGATGCAGAGCGATTGCGATCAAAGCGATCGCCGTTCATATATACTGTGTTGCTACTCAGGTCTACTAAACCGTTTTTGTGTCCCGTGGGGGCGTGGATGCGGGCGAAGCCTTGAAAGTGCAGGCGGGGAAAATCTAAAATGCTCATAATAAATTACTAAAAAAGGGATGAATTATAGTTGCGTTGCGGGACTTGATTCCCGCCATCTTTTTTTAAAGAGTTAGATTAGCCTGAGTGTGACTACATTACCTAAATAGATGTAACCCAATTTAACTTATGCAGTTTGACCTTTTTCTTATTGTGGTTTCGCCAACGCCAGAAGCTATCCATTACCGAGATATTTCTTAACATTCGTCCGAGTATAAATCCTTGGGGGGTCAAACCCTCATGCCTGCGTAAAAATTCTCAACAAAAAGGAGCTTTTTCCGAAACTGCAAGCGATTATTTGTCAAGCCTTCCATCAATGTCAAAACTTATAACCAGATCAGGATAACGGTTTACAGATTGTTAACAAAGATGTGCTTAATACAATCCGCCTTCTCAAACGTTACTTTCACGAAGAATGGAAATAAGTTAGAGAACGCACCATTACTTGGAGTGCCATTAGTTGCTTGAGTTTTTCACACCTTGAACCATTAAACTTTGTGTATAAGTGAGTTTCATGTGCGTTTATCTGCGTACCCTGCGGGAAGCCGCTCCGCGTCTACATCTGCGGTTAATTATTGATTTTTTTGGGAATGAATGTAATCTTGTCTATTGTTAAAGGTAGTTGGATCTGGCGTTGCTTGCTTTACAAAATGATTTATTCACTTCTAGGTGCAGAGGCGCAGAGAAGGGGAATTGTGCAACGCCATAAGTCAAATTGCTCGCGCATCGTCACTTAATTTATATTACTTAACCAACACACCTTGTGAACGCAAATTAGTATTCATCGAACGTGCAGTAGCAGTTGTAGAAGCGTAAGCTCGATGAGAAACAATATCATATACTGACTCCAGTGCCGACTCAATCGAACCTTGTAACCATGCTG
>CAXTNZ010000172.1:0-15604 GCA_964245695.1 uncultured bacterium
GTTCAAAAATATTCATATAACTTATGTCTTGAGGAGGATGTTTTAGCGGAAAAAATTTTTATGGTTGCCAATAAAATAAAAAAAGTACTTATATAGCATTAAACAATACGGTTGACAATTGTCCAGACATCACAATCTGAGCGGACATAGGGAACCGATATCGTTTTGAAGCCAGTAATGAACGGCTTGTAATACACCTGCCAATACATTGGACTCAGGCGATCAGCACAAGCTTTCAAATCTCGGATTTCTGCTGCAAGTTCCCCTGCTAGTTGATTGATGCGCTCGGCATGAATCTTAGCTAGACTTCTAGCTGACTCTAGCTGTTCCTGGCGAGAAAGTTGTTGCGTTGCAGAAGAAATACGCTTTAAATGGGCTTGGTTGTCTTGTAATTTATCTTCCAAGGCAGCAATGGCATCATCTATTCCCTTAATCTCAGTTGAAATTTGTGCTGTTTCCCTGGCGTGACGGCGGTAAGCGTCAGCTATTGCTAGAGGCGAAGAATTTTCACGCATCACCACATCATCAATAGTCAGAGCAGCACGTTCCTGCCTGAGAGTCTCAATCTGAGAGCGAATCGCCGCCATTTCTGCCTGTATTTGCTCCATAATTCCTGTTTATCCTTCGTGAAAGCTTCTTGCGCCTTGGGTATCAAGAGAAAGCGATCGCACAACAGCTGTAATTCCCTCTTGCTTCCAAGCAGCTGCCATCGCCGCCTCAACAGCTTGTGAGTGCGCTGCATCCGCCAAAGCTAACAGCGTCGGTCCCGCACCACTAATTACCATGCCATAAGCGCCAGCAGCAACCGCAGCTGAATTTACAGCATCGTACCCTGGAATCAACGCTTTCCGGTAAGGCTGATGCAACTTATCTTGTAAAGCCGCTTGTAACCATTCTCCCTTAGCAGTGTCCAAACCGCGCAACAACAACCCCAAATGCGCCGTATTAAAAATCGCATCCGCACGACTCACTTCAGTTGGTAGAACACGCCGCGCCTCCTGAGTTGAAAGCTCAAAATCCGGAATCGCCAGTATTGGCACAACATTACTATGCCAGGGAACCTCACAAATCTCCCATTCTCCGCGCTCTCTGCGCCTCTGCGGTTCGTTTTCTACCCCAGTCGCCGCCAACCGACAACCTCCCAACAAAGCCGGAACCACATTATCGGGATGTCCTTCCATAGCGATCGCTAACTCCATAACCTGCGACTGACTCAAAAGTTCACCCGCCAATAAATTCGCACCAACCAAACCGCCGACAATTGCTGTCGCCGAACTACCCAAACCCCGCGCCAGAGGTACACCCATCTGAATCTCGATTTTCACCGGTGGCGGTGTTTGCTTTAAGTATTGATAGAACTTCAAAAACGCCTGATAAACCAAATTGCTTTTATCAGTACTAACTTTTTCAGCCTCCGCACCCGTAGCGGCGATAATTACCCCACCCTCGTCAAGACGAGTGAACTTGAAGTCGTTATATAAGGTTAAAGCTGCGCCAATACAATCGAAACCTGGTCCCAAATTGGCGGTTGTGGCGGGAACGGTGACAGTGACACAAGAAACAACAGACATCTAAGTAATTTAAACTTCAAAATTCAAAATGGTAAAACCAAATTGTGACAAGCATCCTGTCTGCTTGCAGCAGGCATTCTAATATTCACAACAGGTTACACCGTTTCTCCATGAGAATGCGCTTACCCTGGCAGGGTCGGCTTGTGCTTTGTTTGTTTAGCCGAGCCAGTGCGAAGAATGCCGGTTTCCCAACAGTCACGCATTCTTCGCGTCCAGTCTTCTAGACTGAGAGCGAGTTAAGCGCAACATCAAGGAAAATTGGTATTACCAATCAGCACCAATCAACCAGCATCGCACGTAACGGTTCCCATCAACTCATCAAAATTTTCCCCAATATCCCTCTTGACCTGCCTTTAATCGTCCTTTTATAAGTAAATATTATATAAAGTATGATTTTTTTATATGTATTATAAATTTTCTTTTGAGAATTTAAAGGATATCTTGAGTTAGAATGTTAAGAAATCATGACATTAAGTAATATTCGGCAAAAGTTATGAAGTTTGCATTGATGGATGTAGGTAAATCTTGTCCTGAAAATGCTGATTTATGCAGCCGCTGCCTTGTCTGCCTTTCTTGAGATGTCAGGCGAAAAGTTTGCTTTGCAGATTCAATCTCTTAACAAAAAGATATTTCTTTCGCCAATGAACTTGGAATAAATCCCTTTGTTTATTTTTGAATTTGAGGGTTGGCTATGGCAGTATTGCGCGGCTAATTTTTCCAAGGTTGCTGTTTGTTTGTTGTGTTTGTTGTGGAAACTCATGAAAGGACATTTACCCAAAGGGCGGATTAATTACACCTATCTACCCAAGTTGAATTACAAAAACGTTCAGTTGAAATGGGAAAATTACTGGTTCAAGATACGCGGAAGGTGGCGTTCATGTCCTCTAACATGTCCTATAAATAGACCATCACACAGACATATTTTTTGGAGTTGGTTCGGTAGTTTCCTGGCAATAGCAGCAACGGCTTACCTCAGCGCGAAAACCAATTCTCCTCTGCTTATGGCTCCCTTTGGTGCCACTAGCGTATTAATCTTTGGTGTACCTGACAGTCCTTTGGCTCAACCCCGTAATGTGATTGGCGGTAATCTCGTAGCTGCTCTAGTTAGCCTGACTATTCTACATCTTTTCGGTTCGTCACCTTGGGCGATGGGATTGGCTGTCGCCACTTCCATTGGGATGATGCAGTTTACCGGAACTTTGCACCCGCCTTCGGGAGCAGTTGCATTAGTTGTGATGATGACGAAGGCTGACTGGCAATTTTTGCTGACCCCTGCCCTGGAAGGTTCAATTATTCTGGTACTCTGCGCTGTAGTTTTCAATAATCTGGCAGAAGAAAGAAGTTATCCTAACCACTGGCTGTAAGAATTTTAATCTTGCTGAAGTAAAGTATTATTGGCGTTGCTAAATCTAAATATGAATGAGCCTCACGCAAAGCCGCAAAGAATAAGTCTCGTTTTTTAGCTAAAAAATGATTTCAGATCCGCTTTTAGCAACGCCGTATTATTTAACGTTTTAATACTCATGAGTTACATCCTAAATCATTTTATTGAGCAGCAACTCCAGAAAAGTTGTAGATAATACTGTTGGTTTGCACAAATGCCTTCCAATAGAGCGTTCAGCTTTTTGTTAAGAATTCGCCAAAAAATGAGCAGAATGATGAACGGTCTTTTAGATAGAATCGAAGACAATTTAATAGCGCTCTATTGAAATTCATGAGTAATATTTTCATTAAACACAGATAAACACAGATAAATTAGTTATCTGTGTTTATCTGTGTGCATCTGTGGTTCCAATTTAGAAATTCTCGAAGTTAGCGATCGCCTGCTTCATCTTCTCCATCACCTCATCTACAGGTATACTTCCTAACTCCCCTGAAGCGCGTGTACGAATACTTAAGCTGTTACTTTCAACTTCTTTCGCTCCGACTACTGCCATTACGGGTATTTTTTGTTTCTCGGCATTGCGGATGAGTTTACCCAGGCGATCGCCACTCAGATCGACTTCCGCACGGATACCCAAAACCTGCATCTTCGCTGCTACCAATGAAGCAAAAGGTAGAAACTCATCACTCACCGGCAACAATCTGGCTTGCACTGGCGCCAACCACAACGGGAAATCTCCCGCGTATTGTTCAATCAAAATACCAATTAGCCGTTCCAAAGAACCAAAAGGCGCACGGTGAATCATCACCGGACGTTTGCGAGAACCATCTTCAGCCACATATTCTAAATCAAAGCGTTCTGGCAAGATATAATCTACTTGCACCGTTCCGAGCTGCCACTCTCTATCCAAAGCATCCCGAACAATAAAATCTAGTTTGGGACCATAAAACGCCGCTTCGCCAATTCCTTCAAAGTGATCCATCCCCAAAGTTTCCACAGCACGACGAATCGCACTTTCAGCTTTGTTCCAAGCTTCATGGGAACCAATGTGCTTATCTGAGGCTGGATCGTGGACACTAAGTCGCGCTTTGAAGTTCTGATCTAATTTCAAAGTCTTAATCACTGACAGAATCAAATCCACCACATTGAGGAATTCACTGTCTAACTGTTCTGGCGTTACAAATATATGAGCATCGTCCTGAGTAAAGCCACGCACCCTGGTTAAACCGCCTAATTCCCCAGATTGCTCGTAACGGTAAACGGTACCAAATTCAGCAAGGCGTATAGGTAATTCCCGGTAAGAGCGCAACTCACTCTTATATATTTGAGTGTGGAAAGGACAATTCATTGGCTTCATTACGAAGCCTTGTTCATGCTGTGCCGCTTCCTCATCTTCCGCCATCAAAGGGAACATATCTTCTTTATACTTCTGCCAGTGTCCGGAGACTTTAAATAAATCTACTCTGCTGATGTGGGGCGTTACCACAGGCAAATAACCGCGTTTTAGCTGTTCCTGTTGCAGAAAGTCTTGCAGAAGAGTCCGCAATAAAGTTCCTTTGGGTGTCCATAAAGGTAAACCGGGTCCGACTAAATCGGAAAAGACAAATAATCCCAGTTCTTTACCCAATTTTCGATGATCTCGCCGTTGCGCTTCTTCTTTGCGTCGCTTGTATTCGGCGAGTTGTTCTGGGGTTTCCCAAGCGGTGGCGTAAATGCGTTGCAATTGCGCCTTGGTTTCATCTCCACGCCAATAAGCGCCGGCAACGCTTTCTAATTCAATCGCTTTCGGGTTTAAATCGCCGGTGTTTTCTACATGAGGTCCGGCGCACAAATCCCACCATTCATTCCCTAGGTGGTAAATTGTGATTGGTTCGGATTTAATGTCTCCCAGGATTTCTAACTTGTAAGGTTCGTTTATTTTCTTAATCCGGGATTCAGCTTCTTCGCGGTTAACTTCTTCTCGAATTACGGGGATTTTGCGATTGATAATTTTCACCATCTCTTTCTGGATGGCTTTCAAATCTTTGTCGGTAAATGGTTCGGGACTGTCAAAATCGTAATAGAAGCCGTTTTCAATCCACGGACCAATTGTAACTTGCGCTTTGGGAAACAGCTTTTGTACTGCCATCGCCATCACATGGGAAGCTGTGTGGCGGATCTTTTGCAAATTTTCCGATTCGCTGCTACGCGGTAAGTACATTTTTTCGAGTTGTTCTGCTTGATTGGAAGATGATTGTGGCGACATCGGCTGTTGAATTATTGGCTAACTAATTGCAAATGATTTACGATCGTTGGATTTCGGAAAAATCTACCCAAATATAACACGGGGCTATCTTCCAGCTTTGTACGATTTAAAGCGTACTGGATGCACTGTACCATTACGGCTCAACTAATTTTTCACACAGGATAAACACAAACTTCTAATTTATTAGGAAGAGCGATGTTAACCTGTTTACACTGAGGATGCCGATTTTATGTGTCAGTAGTTGCGGCTGTTAATATACGGTTTAAAAAATTATAAGTAAGTGGGCGAAATTAAACTTCAAATATACTCTTGGTTCGTAGTGAGCCAGCGCGGTCTTGGGGAGGCAGTGCGTTGCGGGGGTTCCCCCCGTTGTAGCACCTGCCGTGGTTTCCCCCATGAGCGACTGGCGAGGGGCGAAGGGTGAGCGCTCTTTGCGCTCAGAGCAAGGCTTTCAAGCGCAAAGAGCGCTTACTACATGATTAGCGCGTTTATTTATGCCTATCTACTTATTTATGTATATACATATACATTTAGCAGCATTAAAAAGATTTTTCGAGAGATATGATAGTCGGTCTATCTCTGCAAAGTAGGTATGCTCATCTTTATTAATTAGCTGCATTATTCTACTTTTTAGTCTATCCTATCCAAAATTTTCTTATTTTCCCATATTTACAACAATTAATTTTTAAAGTAAATTTTTCATAAAGCTGCATCTATCTTAACGCTGCAAGTACAGCTATATCTATGGGAACTTTACAAACCCCTTGAGTAGCTAATATAATAATGTAACGATTTTTACATAATTATGACTATTTCTGTCTGGTGATAGACATGAGAGAAATGTTAAGAATCGTAAATAGCGTTAATATTAGTAAGCAAGTTAGAAATATGCTTCTCATTTATGCGAGACTCGAATTTACCAGAGCCTGAGTTGCTCAAGACGGTTTTGCAACCGTTGTTGGAGGATTTTCAGTATTGGTTTGCGCGCTCGCGCGACTTTCTGGAAACAGAGCAACTCTCATTTATGAGTCACGAGGAGCAATCTGATTTGCTGTTGCGAGTAAAGCTTGCCCAAGACAAAGTGAATACGGCGAAAATGCTGTTTACTGCAACTGACGGACAAGTTGGCATTGATATGGAAACGTTAATGCCTTGGCATCAATTAGTCACAGAATGTTGGAAGGTGGCAATGCGCTTCCGTCAAGAGCGAGAAGTCTGATGTTTTTGACATCAGAACTTTGGTAAGCTGCTAGGCAATAGCAAGACGATATATAAGTTGAAGAGATAGTACTGGGATTGTGCAAATCATTTGAATTAAGAAAACATTGTATTTTATGCTACTTGACAGCGAATAACTGATAAAAAAATTGTCTCTGATCAACATAGGCGCACTCTTTGTGCGTGAAGTATTCGCTTTAGCCGTGAGTCACGGTATCGGCAAAGCGAAGGAATACAGTATAAGTTTTTAAAACCGCTGCACTTGGAGGAAAACCCGATGTTACACCTGCTTTACATTCTTGCTTTTACTATCCTTGCCTTTATAGCCGTTGCCAACTTAATTCGCAACTTGATCATGTTCAGTTTTGACACAGAGCGAACTTATTCCAGGTCGTCAATGGCGCACGGAAGTTCACCTTATCTCTCATCAAAAAAACAATTTATACCCCATCCTGAATTATTAGACAGCTCAGGCAACTTAATTAAAGAACCTTTATTGGTGATGCGTTCAGTCAACGTTGAAGATGCTCGCCAACAATTAGATGCTCTTTACGAAGCCTCCCCAGGACAAAAGAGCGACAATAAGGAGGAAGGCTAAGTTAAAAATTTGGGATTTTAGATTTTCAGAGAAGTCTGATCGGAGGTTTCCTCCGATCAGAACTTCGGAGATTTGGGATTGAATCCAAAATCTAAAATCTAGATCAGGCTTCGATAACGACCCGGAGATTACCGCGTTTCTTGGCGACACGACAAGCAGTGGTGTTGCCAGAACGCTCAAATTCTAAGTCGAGAATCGTAGCACCAACTCGCAAATTGTGGAACGACAAACGATTAATCGACTCTGGCAAAGCGGGGTCGATGATTCGCAAGCAGTTATTTTGAGCATCAGGCACCAAGTTTACCATCATTTGCAGTAATTGGAAGATACTGCCAGTAGCCCAAGCTTGAGGGGTACAGGCAACAGGATACTGCACGGGGGCGTTATCACCGTTACGATCGTAACCGCACAAAAGTTCTGGAGGACGGTGGTAGGGTTGCTGACTGGTCATGTCAAGCAAACCTTGGAACAATTCTAAAGCTTGATCGATTAAACCAAGCGATCGCAAGCCCATTGCAATTAAGGCGTTGTCGTGAGGCCAAACTGAACCGATGTGATACCCCATCGGATTGTAAGCTGGTGACAAACTACTCAGCGTGCGAATGCCCCAACCATTAAACATATCCGGTGCCCGCAACCGCTCTGCCACACTGTAAGCTTTTTCTGGTGTAAAAATGCCTAAAAGTAGACAATGACCCGGATTTGACGTAATGCTATCTACATGCTTACCGTCTCCATCCAAAGCCAGAGCGCAGAAATCCTCGTCTTCCATCCAAAAATCTTTATTGAAACGAATCTTCAGATTTCTTGCCTCTTCTTGCCAGCGGTCTGCCAAATCTAGCCGCTTTTTCATCCTAGCAATTTCCGCCAGACGCATTTTCGCAGCATAAACATATGCTTGCACCTCACAAAGGGCAATTGGTCCGCTTGCTAATTCTCCCTTGCGGTCTACAATACATTCACCAGAATCTTTCCAACCTTGGTTAGCAAGACCGCGTTTAGATTTGCAGTAGTAGCTGAGGTAGTCGCTTTGTTTGGTATTGCGATCAATCCACTCCATTGCTGCCAGAGCATGAGACCAAAGTTGCTCTAGAGTTTCGTGATCGTTAGTCCAAGCGTAGTATTCAGCATACAGCATCAACCACAGAGGAGTGGCATCGACCGTACCGTAGTAAGGCGTATGGGGAATTTCCTGACAACGAGCCATTTCCCCTAATCGCAACTCGTGCAAAATCTTGCCTGGTTCCTCTTCGCGCCACTCATCCTCAGTTTTACCTTGGTATGCGGCTAGGAGAAAAAGAGTTTCTTTAGCGATTTGCGGATTTAACATCAGGCTTTGGGAAGCTGTAATCAGCGAATCCCGCCCAAACAATGAAGAAAACCACGGTACACCTGCAGAAACAGTTTTATACTTGCCAAAAGACTGCCGCAACAAATACATATCTTGCTCAGCCCGCTCAATGACTCGATTGAAGAGGCTTTTATCTGAGCGAATCTGTGTAATTTGTTGTCCCCAGTGCTGTTCTTCCATCACCTCAGCAGCTTTCGCCTGTCCTAAGGTGACAGGGGCACTAACAATAGAATTGGACTTGTTGTTTGTCAACATATTCACCCGATAGCCCAACTTTTGGGTTTCGTGGGAAGCCAATTCCAACTGCCAAACCGCTGTGTAACCTTTGAAATAATTGGGAGTTCGATGCTGGAATTGGATGCGGGATTCCATCACCAAGCCATCCAGACCTTGATAAGCGAGTGTTAAGGATTCTGGCGTGGTCGTTGTCTGTACAGGTGAAACGCCATCGGCTGTTTGTCTTGCTTCCTCAGGTATCGGGTCTACTAAGCGTAAAAGTCTACCCCGTTTCTCCCTGCTATAGCCCCGAACTTCAAATAGATCGACAAAATCCGCATCAAAGCTGATACTTAGTTCAAAGCTGACGGTGGTTGTGCTATAATTTGCTACTTCTAGTTCTTCAAATAGTGCCCCGTTAAGCACAAGTTCCCGGCGAATCCCTACAGTGTCGGCATTTAAGCGCTCGTCAATTCTGGGATTAGTAGACAAAATTGAGAGGGAAAATCCTTTGTCGGCAGTACTGCTGAGTAGAACAGGCGATCGCCCCTCAATTTGCAACTCCAAGCGGCTGAGAAATCGCGTATCACAGCAAAATAGTCCCATACTGGGGTTGCTATCGTTGAGCGAACACCCAGAAATGTTTCCGATAGTGTCTGTCACCAAAAATAAATCATCATCTTTAACCGTAAGTGTCGGCTGTGGTCTTTCTGTTACCACACAAGGCCACTCCGGGATAGGTATTTGTTCTGCAGGCAAAAAAGTTTTTCCGTCTAGCAAAATTTTTTCTGCGAAGATCAGCTTATCCAGTGTCATTAGCCAAATTTCCCTGTACAGGTCTATGTTCTACTGGTTCTAACAGCGTCTACAAGAAAAAGACGCTCTCAAAAATCCATTTGAGCCATTGAGCAAAAATAATACTCACATCAGCTCACAAAAGGGCACGCACAAAACCTATATAATAGAATCTTTATAAATATATATTTTCTAAAATTTTTGTAAATCTAAACCCAAGACTGAAAATTGGGGATTTTCATTTGGTTTATTTGCGACTGAACCTTAGAAGCCACAAGGCACAGAGACTACTCAACCAAGTTGAAAATTCGCGGCTTTTTATAAATGCCCACAGCGGCTTTGGTGTCGCCCTTATGTGAAGCTTTCTTTATATTTCTTAATTTTATAATGAAAATTGACTGAAATTATCTATGTTTTTTGCGGTGACAGTAATACTCAAAAGTCAGAAGGCGAAATTATTGGATGTTGCCTTCTGACTTTTAAGGTTATGAGTTACAGGCGCACGCTTTCACTTTAGCACCATCTTGTAAGCCCTTTCATATTCATCGGTCATAGACTCGACGCTAAAGCGGCTAACAACATATTCCCGACAAGTCTGACGGTCTATTTTCATCGCATCTGGAATCACCTCAATCATTTTTTCCAGAGAGTGGCAGACGAAACCTGTTTTGCCGTGGGCAATAACTTCTGGTACTGAGCCTAACCCCATGCCAACTACAGGTGTACCCGTTGCCATCGACTCAATCATCACTAAGCCAAAAGGCTCTCGCCAATTGATGGGGAACAAAGTGACAGTCGCTCCACCCAGAAGTTTAACTTTGTCTTCGTGGGAAATTTCACCCAAGTACTGAATCTGTTCGCCATCAATTAGAGGCTCGACTTGTTCGTGATAAAAATCTTTGTCTACAACATCAATTTTGCCAGCCATCTTCAGCGGTAAGCCAACCGCACGCGCAACCTTAATCGCTTGGACTGGTCCTTTTTCGGGAGATATTCGCCCGACAAAGGCGAGGTAAGCAGGTTGTGTCGGTTCCGGGTGGAAGGGATACACGGCTGTGTCAATGCCGTTGTAAACGGTATGGATGTAGTTTAAACCTAAGCGGGGTTCTCGTTGTGCCTCGCTAATACTGATTAAAGGTTGCCAAGCAAATTTGCGAAAGATTTTTTCGTTATCGGGTGTGAAAATGCCATGCATTGTATGTACGGTGGGCGTTTTCACCAAACTCGAATAACTAAGCGAGGCATAGCCTACATGGGAGTGAATAATATCGAAATGATGAGCCTTTTGATAAACATCAGCAAGCATCATTTGCTCGTAAATCGATGACTCTTTAATTTTGGGGTCGAGCCGTAGAGCTTTTTCATGAACTGAGTGAAGCTTCGCTGTCGTAATCGAGTCACCAGAAGCGAATAAAGTAACTTCATGACCGCGCCGAACTAATTCATCCGTGACTAGCTTGACAATTAGTTCAGTACCGCCGTAGCGAAAGGGAGGAACACGCTCCCATAAAGGAGATATTTGGGCAATTCTCATGTTTCACCTGAGCAGGTAAATTTCAGCATATGAGCTTAGGAAATTTGCGGACAAGAAACTAATAGTTTCCACAAATGTGGGCAAATATGCCATGCCTTTTATTTACTGTTGAAAGCCCTGATGGTGGAACTCAAGTAAATTATATCTGCTTTGAATTAAGGCATTGGGGAATGATTTATCCTGCTTTTTTTTTATTTTATATGGCATTATTCCCCCCTCCACCAAGGCTTTTTCGCCGATGGCTTAGCTGATTTTACTCACTTGTTATTGGATTAACTGCTGTGAGTAAAAGGCTACAATTTAACTTAAATTCAGTTGTTACATTGCTTTAAAAATCTTGAATCTTCTTGACTAAATTATATTACAGTAAATTGCCTCATTTAGCAATACACTTAATAACAGTATGTAATAAATACTAAACTTTTCTCAGTTACGGAAAATTGGAGCATATTAAAGCTAGTGTAAATGCTGATACATTTAAATTAGAACTCACAACAGTAAAAGTGCAACATTTATCAGAGCAAAAAAGCTGAAATATCCACTCTTTTAGAGGCAGGTTTTTCGGTTTTATGAAAAGTTATAAAGCCATCGCAGCTATTCACTCAAGACGTGCGGGTATTTGCTACAACTATGATTATTGCGGATAAGAAAAGAATAGTTAAATGTTGTAGTTAAATGTTAATAAAGAATATTTGAGAATATATATAAATATTAAAAAATATACTATACAAAAATAAACAATACTTAGAAACCCTTTTCAGCCAAGATGTTGATTAGTAATCTAACTGCTTTTATCCCAGGAGCTACCTAATGGAGGTGCTGCCAGCTCGAATGTATATTGAGTTAGTAGCCTATTATTGAAAATATCACGATGCCAGCAAATCGATAAAAAAGACTTGGTGGACAACAAGGCGGCTGTGGCAAATGGCTATCTATGCCTACGGCACGCTAGGGCAAGAACGACGAATCCATCGCCGCTGTTGCGCTGTTGCGCTCCTCAAGGCTTTTAAATTTGTCAAGAAAGCTGCCAGCGCTCTTTCTAGGTGGTACCCTGGCACTGCTCTAGAAAAAGGCTGAAAAATATATTCAGGATTCTTTACATATTGCAACTGTCTACTTAACTTGAGAGTCCGTTGTAATTTGTACAATGCAGCTGTGACGTGGATATTGTCCAAATTGGGCTTCCTTAAAGACATTCATGAGCATTTCGACTTCTGTGCTGAGCGATCTGCTACAGGCTTTACCTTACCTGCGGCCCCAGCTATATTTCAAAGCTTCTCTAACGGCGCTATCCCATGCGATGGAAGATCAGGTTTTGGCTGCGACTTTAGACCATCCCTTGGTAATTGCGAGCTTCCAACGAGAGAGATTCTACCGCCAAGAAGCTCATCGGTATCAGCGGCTTGCCGATCGCAGTAATCAAGTATACGTATTAGCCGCACCGGAAACGGATTTCACTAATAGCTCAGAATACTACGAAAAAATAGCCTTTGAGCTAGAGGATGGCTTAAGTAAAGAGTGGCATTTGGTGGTGGTCGCTCAAAACTATGCTACTTGCCTGGTTTGCCGCGAAAACCTTGGCTCCGTTGCCAAAAATCAGCCGATGCCGGAACTCAGCCCAAGTCTGGATATCGATACAGCGCGAAGGTTTGAGGGAATTTGGACATCCGAGCGGGAAGTTACCCTGAAAGCAGCCGAATTGCTATTAGACAGAATTGCGGTTTACAGACCAGAATTGGCAAGCAAAATTGAGCAGGCACGCTCACGGTTTGGAATCGGGCAAAAGAAGGGTAACAGGGGGGTTACTCAGGATTTGCTGTCAAGCTACTCAAAAGTCGAGGAGATACCTTTAGATTTTTGCGATATTGACACTGACCCGTTTGTGCAGCGTTTGGTGACTTACTTGCAAGCTAGTCAGTACAAATTGCACAAGGCTTATCGTTCAATTGCCGTCCAAGCACGTAAAGAGAGCTTGATCAACTCGATTACGACTGCAATTAGGCGATCGCTTAATCCCCACGAAGTTCTCCAGGTAGCAGTGCAAGAACTGGGACAACATTTAGAAGCTTCGAGGTGTTTAATTTACCGCGCTCAAGCCACGGATGCGATCGCCAAAATTGAACACGAGTTTTTGAGTCCTGGTATTTTATCTGTTATCGGGCAAACGTGGCCTTTAGAAAACAATCCCCTATTTCAGGCAGTTGTACAACAGGGCGAGGGTATCTGTGTTAGCGATACTTTGAGTGACGTTCGCGTTAGCAGTTATAGCGCACTTTCCATGCTCGCCAAAAAGTTTGCTATTCGTTCAGTGCTAATGGAACCAGTATTGTTTCAAGGACGATTGTTGGGCATAGTGGAGTTGCACTATTGCAGCCTCCCACCCCATCAGTGGCACTATGGGGAATTGGATCTGGTAAAAGCGATCGCTACCCAAGTCGGATCAGCTCTCATCCAAGCTGAAGCTTACGCTAACCTAGAAGACCTTAACCAGCAGCTAGAAGCCCTTGACCGCACCCGCAGCAACCTAATAGCTATCACCGGACACGAACTGCGTACCCCCCTATCCACGATTCAGGTCTGCCTGGAAAGTCTTGCTAGCGAACCGGATATGCCCCAAGAACTACAGCAAGTCATGCTTAATACGGCTCTTGCTGACTCAGAACGGATGCGGAAACTGGTGCAAGATTTCTTAACATTATCGAACCTAGAAAGTGGTCGTGTGCAATGGCATCCAGAATCTCTAACTATAGAAGAGTGTGTAGAGCTAGCAATTAGCCGATTTCGTACTCGCTCCGCCACGGAAAAGCAGCCGAAAATTAAAAGTCAAATTGCCCAAAATCTGCCTTTGGTTAGAGCTGACGGCGATTGGTTAGTAGAGGTACTGGCAAAAATCATCGACAACGCTTGCAAATTTACACCCCCACAAGGACAGATCACCATTAAGGCTACTCGCAATAGTAACCAGATGGTTGAAGTCACCATAGCTGATACTGGGCGAGGTATTGAACCTAATCGTCTAGAAGTAGTTTTTGACCGCTTCTATCAAGAAGAAGGAGCGCTGCGACGTACTACTGGCGGTACTGGTTTAGGATTGGCAATTTGTCGCCAAATTGTTAATGGCTGGGGTGGTGAGATTTGGGCTTCCTCAAATGGCAAAGACCAAGGCAGTCAGTTTCACTTCACCATCCCGATTGTCAGTCAAAAAAGTGAGGAGTTAGGAGCCAGGAGTTAGGAGGAGGCAGTGCGGTGGTGAGGCAGCGCGCAGAAAAGGGGGTTTCCCCCATGAGCGACTGCCGCTCATGGTTCCCACAGCAGTAAGCACCTGCCGTTCAGGAGTTGTCTTTTATTTTGTAACGAAAAATGACAAATGAAACAACAATTAACAACTAACAACCCACAACTAACAAAGAACTGTTACAGTCTATGACGCAATCGCAATATGATCCAGGTGGCGGTGTTACGATGCCGTAAAAACGTTGAGAGACAACTTTATGGCAGAAACACTCTCTGGACAAACTCCCATATTCGGTGGCAGCACTGGCGGCTTGCTTTCAAAAGCATTCGAGGAAGAAAAGTACGCTATCACCTGGACTAGCCCCAAGGAGCAATTTTTTGAAATGCCTACAGGCGGCACTGCTATCATGCGCCAAGGCGAGAACCTGCTGTACCTGGCTCGTAAAGAATATGGCATCTTTCTTGGCGGTCAGCAATTCCGGAAATTGAAAATCACGGACTACAAAATTTACCGGATTTATCCCAACGGCGAAATTCAGTACATCCACCCGGCTGATGGTGTCTTCCCTGAAAAGGTGAATCCAGGTCGCGAAAAAGTGCGTTATGTAGACCGCAACATCGGTAAAAACCCGAGTCAAGCAAAAGTCAAGTTCAGCGGTAAAGCTACCTACGACGTTTAGTGCTCATAGATAGGCGCTAGAGAATTAGGGATTGGGGGTCGAGTACTCCCAGTTCCTAGTTCTTAGCACCCTGTTACTAAAAATAAAATTAATTATGATATTTCCAGATTTTGCCGACTTTTCCGAATTAGCTAAGCAAGGTAATTTTGTACCGGTGTATCAGGAATGGGTAGCAGACCTGGATACGCCAGTATCTGCTTGGTATAAAGTCTGTGCCGGTCAGCCTTATAGCTTTTTGTTGGAGTCGGTGGAAGGCGGCGAAAAACTGGCACGTTATAGTTTACTGGGTTGCGATCCGCAGTGGATTTTGGAAGCGAGGGGCGATCGCACGACCCAAACACATCGCGATGGCTCAACCGTTGTCTTTGAAGGCGACCCCTTTGCAGCTTTAGCCACATGTCTAGAACCTTGTCAGCCAGTGAAGTTACCCGAATTACCGCCGGGAATTGGCGGTTTGTTTGGGTTCTGGGGCTATGAATTGATTCGCTGGATAGAAGCCCGTGTGCAAATTCATCCACAAGATGACCGAAATATCCCTGATGGCTTGTGGATGCAGGTAGACCAGCTATTGATTTTTGACCAGGTGAAGCGGAAAATTTGGGCGGTCGCTTATGCTGATTTACGTAATGTAGAGACGGGCAATTTGGCGTCTTTACAGGCAGCATATCAACAAGCAAGCGATCGTGTCACCCAGATGGTACACAAGTTATCTTTGCCTTTGTCGCCGCAAAATACCATCATGGAATGGACACCGCCAGGAAGTAGAGGAGCGGGGGAG
>CAXTNZ010000173.1:0-10404 GCA_964245695.1 uncultured bacterium
TTAGGTTCTTATGGTTGCTATCCCTCAGAACGTGGAGTAGTGGTGGGTGAATTGATAGGTACTTCTGGTTGCTTTACCTGATGAAGTATAGTAGGGGTGGGTAAAGTGATAGGTACTTCTGGTTGCTTTACCTGAGGAAGTAAAGTAGGGGTGGGTGAAGTGGGTTCGGCAGTTTCAGGCAAAAGCTCAATAGCAAAAGTCTGAATTTCAACTGGGGAAAGCGCTTTTGCCCAAATCCGCACTTTAGTAATACTGCCGTGAAAGAAACACGAACTTGCTCCGGCTTCGGTTGCTCCTGCGCCCACGTGTAATGGATAGCGATCGTTTGGTTTAAACTGAATTCCTGTGTATTGCCCCACTGCTCGACCATTAATATAGAAAGCCATTGTTTGGGATAGTGAGTCATAGGTTCCTGCTAGATGAGTCCAGACTTCTTCTTTTGCTTTCGAGCCTGTAAGAATAACCCAAGGAATTCCTATCTGACCGCTACCGATCCAAAACTGCCACTGTTGTGCGGCGTTCACACAGAAGACGTACCCTCGACGCCCAAGGCTTGCAGAACCACTGACGGAAGTCAAAATCGCTCGATAGCCTCTACCGCCCTGAAACTGAACCGACATCTCGACCGTAAAGCTAGTGGGGTTGATATCTCTTGCGTAAGGAATATCAATCTGATCGCTAGTGCCATTGAAGTAGGGAGTTGCCGAGGCTGGATAACCAAGGTCAATATCTTTTGGTTGTCCGGCAACAATTTCTTGCTGTTTCATCGATCGCTCACTCCCCTTCAACGGCTTTCTATGAGAGGTTTTACTAAAATATTTTGCCCAGCTTTAGTAATAATATTTACGAACGCTGATTGCTAATTATAGTATTATTTATACGTTACTTATAAAGTATATATGAAAAACATTCCCCCGCGCCGCACAATTCAGCCTAAAATTAGCACCATCCATCGTCAGAAAAGTGAAGCTGCTGAACAATTAGATTTGTATAAAATGGTAACAAAACGACAGCGTATCCAGCAAGAATTGCAGTTTATGGAACAGCGTCTTCAGCTATTGAGACAACAACTGGGCATTCTCGATAGCCAAATAGAGAATACAGAAAAAACTATTCAGAGCTTGCGTCAATCAACTCCTAGTTCTTCTCAAAGTGCAAACAATAATATTTCTTCTCCTCAAAATACGACCAATCCTAATAAGAGTGTTAAGTCGAGTTCTTTCCAAACTTTCTATCTGGAATATTAATTTCTGACTTCTGACTTTTGTACAAACGCCCTTAAAGCGTTTGTACCTTTCATCCAGATTCTTCTGCTGCTTCTTCCAAGGCTTGAATTTTCAACAAAAGTTCTTCTTCTTGAATTTCAAAGTCCTCTTCTGAAATCTCACCTATATCAAAGGCTAACTGTAAAGTTAATAACTGTTTTTGCAAATTTTGTGCATCATCTAATTCAGCATTAGCACGCTCTAGAAGTTGCTCTCCTATCCAAATGATTCCACCAAGGGGTCCGGAAATAGGAAAAGTTAATAGATCCAGAAACATAATATTAGCTTTCTTTAAGAAAGCTGGGCAAATGTATAAGGAGCCGTAAAATTGTTGTAGCGTATTCGTAGGCGATCGCCAAATTTCTGGTCAATTGCTTCTACTTTTTCGCTAAAGTTAGATTCACTTTCCCAAGGAATCAAATAAGCCGCATTATAAATCATTTCTTCCGTCATTGTATCGCTTTCCACAAATTCCTCTGCCAAAGCGTTCAATTCAGAACGGAAAACATCAATGACTGTTTGCTTGCGAAGTAGCAAACCATTTTCAATCAGCTTGCCAATTTCGATGATTTCCGACCTACTTAAAGCTTTACCTTCCATCGCATCGCGCTTTTTTTTCAAGCTGACATTTGACTCTAATAACCCCTGAATCTCCGACTGGCTATTCCAAAATACCTTGACGCTCACTTCTCTGCGTCCTTCCAATTTTTTAAATAACTCTTCCAGTTGTTCCTTATGAGGACGAGTCAATTGGTCGGTGACTGTTTCCCAGGTTTTCACTACCAATCCGAAGCGAAGAGGTAGTAAAGTACGGAAACCCTCACTCATCGCGAGTTCCAAAACTTTTTCATGGCACAATAAATTGCGTCGGGAAGTGAGATATTTTTCTTTTTTAGCTTCTGAGTATAAAAAGTTGAACCCGTCAACACTATAGCTCTGAACTGGTTGTTGATCTAGTCCTTCGAGGACTACTTTTTCCGAAATAGGTGCGGGTAAAATGCCGTAAAGATAAAGACCATTATTCATAATTTTTTTAAATAAAAGAACATTTATATCGGTTTTGATGTTAAAATTACCCGCAGCTTTGCGTGAATCAAATTCAGATTACCCAAACCCAAATCAACATCGCCATGCACCACAATTCCAACACTTAAAAGTTTGTCTAGCAGTTCCAAGATAGAAGGACTGTTGCTAGTTTCCCCCGGATAGTAAGTTCCAGGCGGTGGTAAAAGGGTGCCAAATTCTCCCAGATTGACATTCAAGTCTGCTGGATCAATTTCAAAAATCTCGCATAAGCGCAGCACTTGTTCTTCCAGTTTTTGCAGACTTTCTGCTGCTTGATCTAACTCTGTTTCGCTGAGAACGTGTTGTTCCATGCGGCGAATGACTTGCGCTTCCATTAACTGGCGAATTAATTCCACTACTGTTAACAGTAAAGAAGCCAGTCCCGCCTTACTGTTCAATTGCTTAGGGGTACTTGCTGTCTCAGGATTTTCAGAGGGTGTGCCAACTAATGTCATAATGCCAATTTTTTACGTTTCATCTGGAGGGTTAATGCCGATCTAAAAATGCTAACAAATGCTAACAAATGCCCTCATTTTCTTCCTGTTTCATCCTGGAAGTGTCGGCACTATCCAGTCCACAAGCTAACACGACTAATCTAGCCGCTTCCTGACTTAAATTAATAGCAGCATTCAAATCTCTATCGCACGTCATACCGCAGCTATCACATTGGAATACTCGTTGAGACAGTGACAGAGATGGTTTTTTTTCACCACAGCTAGAGCAAGTTTTGCTACTGGGATAAAATCTATCCACAACTACTAACTTACTACCAAAAGCTTTGGTTTTATATTCTAACTGCCTGCGGAATTCATAAAAACCCATATCAGCTATAGATGCAGCTAACTTACCATTTGCTAACATTCCTGATACATTCAAATCTTCTATCCCTATCACCGCGTGGTTTTTGCTAATATAGGTGGTGATTTTATGTAATGTATCTTTCCTGATGTTGGCTATCTTTTGGTGTAGTCTCGCTATTTTAATATTGGCTTTTCTATAGTTACTTGAGCCTACTTGTTTATGCCGATTCAAATATTGCATTCTTGCTATTTTTTTCTGATACTTATGACTCTTGGATCCATAAAATATTTCTCCTGTTGATAATATGGCTAGATGATTTATTCCTAAGTCTACTCCTATAAACTCTTGTTTTTTAGGGATTTCACTCGTTTCTACTTCTATTTTCCAAGATATAAACCACTTATCGGCTTGTTTACTGATTGTGACTGATTTGGGTTTATATCCTGCTGGTAAAAGTTCGTAGGTTTTTATCCATCCAATTATCGGTACTTTTACTTTTCTGTGGTCAATATGAATTGCTCCATCTAAAGTAAAAGAATCATGTTTACCTTTTTTCTTGAAGTTAGGAAACCCTTTGTTTTTCTTGAAAAAAGATTTCAAGGCATCTGATAAATATCTTAATGCGTATTGAGGAGCGCATTTTGATACTTCATAATACCAAGGATGGGTAGATTTAATTGATGCTACTAACCATTTATGTAAGTCTATGGCTGTGGGAAATTTAATTTTGTCATCTGGGTGGATACTATTATGTAGCAATACCTGTTGGCATAATGCTAAACCTTGATTCCAAGCGTGTCTGGCTACTCCTGCGTGTCGGGAGAGTAGTAGACGTTGTTGCTTGTTGACTTTCAGTTCTGTCTTGAATCCTAGTAGCATATTTGTATTTTACAGTCTCATGCCAACATAATCACTCTTATCAGATGATTTTGGGAGTCCCAATAATAAATGTAAGTAATTGGTAGTAATTATTAGCTTTTTGGATACTGTTAATTAACCCTTTTCAGCAGAGGGAGACTTTTTCGGCATAGAATAAGGATTCGTTAGTTCACTGGTAGCTAAAGCTTTGAGCGATCGCATTTCTGCTTCTATACTTTGCAACCGTTCCTGAAGTTGGCGATTTTCGTCAATTAACGTCTGCGCCTTGCTGCTGAGATAGGGGTCATTTTCCCACCAATTTATTCCCATCTCCCGCGCTTTATCCACTGAGGAAATCAACAAACGAATTCGGATATGCAAAAGTTCGGTGGAGGCGACAGAAACAGAGATATCACCTGCAATCACAATTCCCTTATCCAAAACTCGTTCGAGAATATCCGCCAAAGTTGAGCCTTGGGTAGATGTTGCAATTGCTCGACTAGCGTTGGATTGAGAACTTTTCGGCAGGATAGGCGTAGAAGTCACGATTGTTTAGATTTCTCTATAGTATTTGACGCTTTTTTATCTTATACGAGAATATAAAAAATTTTTCTTTTTTTGAATACCCTAAATTTTTCTGAATTTATTTCTTCGGAATTTATTTCTCAGGATGCCTTTTTAGACCCAGCATAGCTGTGTCAACAGCACTTCTAGGAGGAAATGTCAGAACTTTCCCTTTTATCTAAATAATTTGTCTTGGAGTTTGGCGATCGCTCTTGCTGAAAATAGCGCTCCTTTGCTACTGCCTAGCTTCTTGATAATAAATCGGATCTCGTGTTTTTGGTATTTGGGATATTTAAATATTTATTAAGACGTTTGCCAACTCAGAAAAAGTAGGAAAAGTACATTTTCTACTACAGATAACATCCATTTTGTCAATTATAAATTTGACTTTTTGTTTGAAAAATTATACTAATTTTTTGCTATCTACTGAAACTTCAGCGCCAAAGTGAATCATGAATAATTTGGTTACGCCTTAGCGAAGGCGTTGCTTGCGCCTCTTGTACGAGGCTCCTCTGTCGGCTCCCACAAAAATTACGTTTTTACCACGTTCTTCCGAATACGTTTAAGTAGTATTACTTATTGACAAGATTACTAAAACCTTTTTTATAAATAGGAAAAGTACTGGAGTTTAGACTAAGCTTTGCCAGGATTTGGCAGCAAGAAGTCATAAAATTTTCTTTTTCAAAAAATTAAATTTCGGACATAGATACAACATTTAGAGTTGAAAATTTCTCTTTTGGGATTAAGATAAAATGGCTACTCAAAAAGTCTGTCGCCAGTAGGTGGTTACAGAATTATATATATCGAGAGAAGTAATTATGGCAGTTGAAAAAGTAAACTCATCTTCCAGTCTGGCTGAAGTCATCGATCGCATTCTTGATAAGGGTGTTGTCATCGATGTGTGGGTACGGGTATCCCTTGTGGGAATCGAACTGTTAGCAGTGGAAGCAAGGATTGTAATAGCATCAGTAGAAACTTATTTGAAGTATGCAGAAGCCGTTGGCTTGACCGCTCAAGCTGCTGTACCAGCGATCTGAACGTTTATAGCGTACCTTTTTATTTTTGGTAGGTATAGCGCCAAAGGAGCCTAGATAGTGTCTCTAAGAGAACAATGGAACGCTGCCCGAGTGCAACGCCAAGAAGAAGTCCGCGAACGTCAACAGGATGTGCTGGAGTATCGTCAGCAGATTCAAGCAGAGATGGCAGCACTGCATCAGTATCAGCGGACAATGTTGAGTAACTTCCACAGCACTTTGCAAGCCGATGTAGCTGCTTTCCTACAGGAGACGCGATCGCATCAGCAGGAAGTCTGGTTCGACCAGCAACAGCAACGCTCGGCTTACGTAGCAGCTATGCGTCATTATGTTTGGGGGACAACCCCCACTTTTGAAGATGGCAATTCTGCAACAGGTGTTTCACCTTCGCAACCTTCTGCTGATATCCCAATAGATATGAGGCGAGGGAGTTAGTTGTGACCACAGTTCTGCAAGCCAACTCCCATAATTTTGTCGATACACCAGCAATCAATCGTCTGACTCAGCGTGCGCTGCGCTATCTTCACGCTGGTTTCTCTGTCCACCTGCGCGGTCCAGCGGGAACCGGCAAAACAACATTGGCAATACATTTGGCGAATCTTTTGGAGCGTCCAATTTTGCTGATGTTTGGAGATGATGAACACAAGTCTTCCGATCTGATTGGTAATCAACGGGGCTATAACCGCAAGAAAGTTGTTGATAATTTTATTCACACTGTTGTCAAGCTGGAAGATGAATTCCGCCAGACCTGGGTCGATGCCCGCCTGACCACTGCCTGCCGTGAGGGCTTCACCTTGGTGTACGATGAGTTCAATCGTTCCCGTCCTGAGGTGAATAATGTGCTGCTCTCCGTATTGGAGGAAAAGCTATTGGTGCTACCAAGCGCTGCCCAGCAACAGGAATATATTCGTGCCCATCCCCAGTTCCGAGTCATCTTTACCTCGAATCCAGAGGAGTACTGCGGAGTTCATGAAACTCAAGATGCACTGATGGATCGCCTGGTAACGATCGATATTCCAGAGCCAGACGAACTGACTCAGGAGGAGATTGTTGTCCAAAAATCAGGATTGACACGAGCAGATGCCTCAGTGATTGTGTCTCTTGTCAAGAGGTTTCGGGAGCGCACACAGCAAAAAGAAAAGTCCTCCGGTTTGCGAGCGTGTCTAATCGTTGCTAAAGTCTGTCACAGCAATAATGTTGCTGTTGTGCCGACCAGCGCTGACTTTCGAGATGTCTGTGCAGATGTCCTGCTGTCGCGTTCCAAACTGTCCCAGAGTGAAGCAAGCTTGATTCTTGGGGAACTGTTTCAGGAAATGCCGTCAGCAAAAAAACTTTCTGCTAAACGGAGGTGAAACAATGATCCTTATTCGTACCGTGCGGCAAATTCGTACTGGTGGAATGATTCCTAGTTTCCGTGCTTGCCAAACTTTAAGCGGTTTGGATTTGTCGAAGAGCGATCGCGCTCGTTGCATTGGTGCATCAGCAAAAATGCTGGCAAGTGAAGCTCGCAGACAGTGGCACATTAGACAATGGAAAAGAGGCTCCTAATAAAAATTAGAATTTGAGAATCTTCGAGTAGACATAGTTAGTCTCGGCTAGCTACGATAGCGCAGCGTGGCGAAGTCATAGTTACGCCTGTAGATTGTTGGATTTGTCTCCCTAGGATGAAGTGCTGAAATAGACAAGTAGTTGTATTGTACAACTATGATAAGTTCTATGTAGCAGGTTTCTACTCATGGCGAATCTTGATAATATCCCAGTACACAGGCTTGACAGCGAACATTATCGTCAAATGCTTGTCCGAGACGGCGAACGTCGCTTTCGGGAATGGCATGGCGAGTTTCTCAGGTATCAAGGCGAGTTTCTCAAAGATCAGCATAATCGAATTCGTGAACTTGAGAACTTACGCAAGAGCATCTACGCAGATCACAAACGTCGTTCTCAGGAATCGCGCAATGAATTTTTGCGCTACTACTACAAATTCCTTGCTGAATTGCGCCGCTACTACACGCTAACCCGTTGGCTTTCGCCGTTTGGGCTATCGCACTCTTGTAGAGCATCGCTCATCCGTTTGGCGAACTACTGGCAATTCGCAAAGGATATTATGAATGAGAAAATTTTACGCCTATTTAGTCGTCAATCCCCCGTGAGCGTACTCGGTCCAGGGCAAAGAGCCGTCATCTGGGTACAAGGTTGCCGATTCGCTTGTAAAAATTGTATAGTGCCTGAGTCTTGGGATGAGTCAGCAGGAGAACTGGTGAGCGTGACAGAAATGGCAGCTTGGGTACTGGCTCAACCTGGAATTGAGGGGATGACCTTCTCTGGAGGAGAGCCGATGCTGCAAGCAAAAGCACTGGCTGACCTGATAGACTTAGTTCGGGCGAAGGCAGATATGGGAGTGGTATGCTATACAGGCTATCGTTTGGAGCAGCTACAACAGCAAGGTACACGAGAACAACAAGATTTATTGCAGCGAATCGATCTGCTGATAGATGGTGTTTACATCGAACAACAGCACGCAGATTTACTCTGGCGCGGTTCGGCTAATCAACGATTGTTACCTATGACAGAGCGTTATCAAGCTTTGATTATAGACCAATTGGCGCAAAAAGAGCGATCGCAAGGTTTACAGTTTTTCATGGAAACAACCGGACAAATCCAGTTTGTGGGGATTCCCAAGCAACCAGGTTTTCGTCAAGAATTTGAGTCTCGAATGTTGAGTCGTGGTGTCATTATGAACCCAGTAAAGGAGCCTTGTACAAATCAACCATAATGTGCGATCGGGCGATCGCCACGTTTACATATGCTTAAAGTAGCACCAAGCAGATGCTGACAATCGACAAGTTAAGGGTTGGAGTTGCAGGAATTTCCATTAGCACCCTGCGACGCGGCAATCCTCCCATTGACCGTATGGCACAGCAAACTGCGCTCTCCCAAACAACAATGCAGGAAACGCCTCAAAATGACTCTTTCCCAACTGCTCTTAGCTTTAATGGAGTCAGTGACAAATTGGATATGCCCTATGCTTCCGAGCTAAATCCTACCAGTTTCACAGTAGAAATGTGGGTCATGGTTGGTGGCGGCACGGGCTATCAGTCTATTGTAGCCTCGGTCGGAGGCTCACCCCTTGAAGGACGCAAGGGCTACCTTTTCTGCGTCACGCCTTCCCAGCAATGGCAGTTCTGGTTGGGGAATGGGGAGCCACGGGCATTCTGGCGAGTCCTGACTGGACCAAAGGTAAGACCTGGTGAGTGGACACATCTGGCAGGAACCTATGACCGAAACTCTGAGACAATGACGTTCTATGTCAATGGGCAGGAAGTAGGACGACAAATTGATGTGCAATACTATCCTAATGACCGCAATCCCATGCGCGTCGGCGCAGGCGCTACAGAGCAGTTGGGGGCAAGTCCTTGCTTTTTCTGCGGCAAGATTACTGAGGTTCATATTTGGGACAGAGTCTTGAGTACCATTGAGATTGAAGCACTTTCAGCCCAGCAGTCAATCGAAATTCAAGCAGAACCCATTAGCGAAATCGACTCTTTTGAGTCTGCTTCTGTAAAGCAAGATATCCACGGCACTGTCAGACCATTGCCAAGTAAGGATACTCCCGCCCCAGATTTATCAAAGCCAGGTACTGGTACTGTGCCGACAGTCACCCCTAACTACTCAAATATAAGTAAAAATACTGTTATTGCAGATTCATCAAAGCCGGGTACTGGTACTGTGCCGACAGTCACCCCTACTCCCTCAAAGCCAAGTATTGAAAAACCTATTACTCCGCCAGTTGTCGAACAACCTCTCGCTTTGAAGCAACCCAGCACACTTACTTCTATGTCTGACCCCCCACTCGTTCTCTGGCAAATTGGTAGACCTGGTCAAGCCGGAATACCGATTCCAACAGGTGCTTGGACACAAGTATATAATTATATTATTAGCACAGACCCTGACCCCGTCAATCGTCCGGTCATTCCTTCTTGCCTGGTTCCTCCTAGTGCCAGCAAAATTCCCAACTCAACCAGCCAGCTCAACATTCATTTTGTCCTGCTAGATAATTATACTGAAGGTCAATTAGTTCTTTGTTATGACCGCTACGGTTCTGGGGAAGACAATATATTTCTGGACGGGCAACTCATTGCCAAGACACCTGGTGCAGACAAAGTCCAGCTCAAGCAAACTCAAATCCCATTAGGAGTCGTCTTCAAAGGACTTCACACGCTCTCGATTACAGTATCAAACAGTGCGGATAGCGCACACGTCATCGACTACCTGCAACTCCAAACCTCTAAACCTATGCTTTCCAACCTCACGTCCCAACTTTCGCCCTCAGGCAATCAGCCCCGTAGAGGCAAACAACCAGCTTCCCAAAACGCCCAAGCTCAAGGCGGTCAAGGAGGTGGGCTGCTAGGCGGATTGGTATCTCCAGTAACAGGTATCGTCGGTCAGGTGGCAGGTGCTGCCGGAAACCCTGCCGAATTGGTCGGTGGGTTAGTCGGTCAAGTGGCAGGTGCTGCCGGAAACCCTGCCGGACTGGTCGGTGGGTTAGCCGGTCAGGTGGCAGGATTGGCGGGCGGATTACCAGGGCAATCTGCCGCAGGTTCAGGAAACCATCCTGCTGGAGCAACTGCCCTATCCGTCGAAGTCGTTGTCCAACTGGCTGGATTAGTCAATCAGTTGAGTGCGTTAATCGCCCAGCTCGGTCAGATGCTCAATCAACTTGGAATAGTCAATCAATCTGCCGCAATGGGGATGTTACCACCTCAACAGCTTGCTCATTTATCACCTCAACAGCTTGCACAAGTGTATGCAGCAGCACA
>CAXTNZ010000173.1:10504-15599 GCA_964245695.1 uncultured bacterium
TATCACCTCAACAGCTTGCACAAGTGTATGCAGCAGCACAACAAGCTCCGGGAATGGTATCTCAAGTTCCACCCGGAATGGCAGCCCTGCCACCGGAACTGCTAGCTCAATTATATAGACTACAGGGATAGGGCTGGTAGCAGCGTGTGAGTAGGTTATTGCGAGAATTTGAACAATTATTAATACTGGCAAAAACTCTGGAGAAAAAGGCTGAACGGCAAGTGTCGATCGCAAATGCCCGTACTAATCCCAAATCTGAAGAACCATCGGTCAAAGCTATGGGTCGTCCTAAATCTGCTGGGCAGAAACCTCAATCGCAAGCTGATAATCACACTCTTCAGCCAAAGCCTGCCATGCGATCGCTAGAAGGAGTTGGGGGCTTAAGTGAAGTGCTTGCAGAACTCCGCGATTTGGTGGCTCTACCGCTCAAGCGCCCGGATTTACTAGAAAAACTAGGATTAGAGCCGACGCGGGGAGTGTTGCTAATAGGTCCGCCAGGGACTGGTAAAACTCTGACCGCTCGCGCCTTGGCAGCAGAATTGGGTGTGAATTACATCGCAATTGCAGGTCCTGAGGTAGTGGGTAAGTACTATGGTGAAGCAGAGGCGCGTTTGCGACAGATTTTCCAGAAAGCTACGGGATCGGCGCCTTGCCTGATTTTTATTGACGAGATTGACAGCCTTGCACCGGATCGCGCAAGCGTGGAAGGTGAAGTCGAGAAGCGCGTCGTTGCTCAACTCCTGAGTCTTATGGATGGCTTTGCTCAACTCAATGGGGTGATGGTTCTAGCAGCAACTAACTGTCCCGGTCGCGTAGATCCTGCCCTGCGTCGCCCAGGTCGCTTTGACCGCGAAGTGTATTTCCGCGTCCCCGACCGCAACGGTCGATTGGAAATTCTCAAGATTCAGACTCGCTCCATGCCCTTGGAGGTATCTGTCGATTTGGAGGCGATCGCAGATTTGGCAATCGGATTTGTTGGTGCTGATTTGCGAGGACTCTCTCAGAAGGCAGCGTATAATGCCTTGCACCGCTCTAGTCTGTCTCTGGACTCACCAATACCTACCGATTTGGGCATCAGTCAGCAAGATTTTTTACAAGCACTAAAGGATGTCAAGCCCTCCGTCCTGCGTCCAGTGGCAATTGAAACCCCCAGCGTTACTTGGGATCAAATTGGTGGGCTAGAAACCATTAAATCCATCTTACAGGAATCTGTAGAAGGTGCATTGCTTTATCCCGAACTCTACCGCCTGATGAGAGCCATATCTCCACGCGGTATTCTACTTTGGGGACCGCCGGGAACTGGCAAAACTCTGCTGGCAAAAGCTGTAGCTGCTCAAGCAAGGGCAAACTTTATTGCTGTCAATGGGGCAGAACTGCTCAGTCGTTGGGTGGGTGCATCGGAGCAAGCTGTGCGGGATTTGTTTACTAGAGCAAGGCAAGCAGCGCCCTGTGTCATTTTTATTGATGAAATTGATACCTTTGTCCCTGTTAGAGGGGGTTATGACAGTGATGGTGTGAGCGCTCGTGTCGTTGGTCAGCTTCTTACAGAGATTGATGGTATCCAATCCTGTGATAACGTTCTGATTATCGCCGCAACCAATCGACCAGATATGCTTGACCCGGCTCTGTTAAGAGCTGGTCGCTTGGATTTGCAACTTAAGGTGGATCTCCCCGATCTCACAAGTCGGTTGGAAATTTTGCAGGTACACAACCGCGATCGCCCCTTGGCAGAAGATGTAAACTTGGCAGCTTGGGCTGTGCGTACAGAAGGTTGGAACGGTGCCGAACTTGCACTCCTTAGCAATCAGGCTACTCTGCAAGCTATTCGACGTTATCGCATCCAAGGATTCACCAACCCAACTGTTGCGAGCATTATCGCTGCGGATTTTGAAACTGCCTATCAATCTCTGCTATCACGACGGTACAGCCCTGAAAACCAGGCAGCTATGCTGAAAAACCAACAGCAGTTAAAACTTTAACAATTATTTACTTTATTGACAAGAGAACGGTTTTATGAGTGGCAGCCCCAAGTTTTCAGAAGCTGAAATTGCGGAGTGGAAGCAAAAAATTCTGTCAGCTGAACGACAGCGTCGTTCAGAAGCAGAAGCCAGACGACGGCAGGAAGCCGAAGAGCAGGAGCGACAACGACAATTGGAAATGTCTCGTTACCAAACCCATCTACGGGTAAATGTGCTGCTGTCAGATTTACACTGGCAATGGGCAAATTTTTATCTTCAAGAAGCAGTAGCATTGCAATATCGTTGTCAGAATCAGTTGGAGGCGATCGCCTCCGCAGAGTCACCAGAAAAACTGCTGGCTATATCAGAAGAACTGGTGAGAATTGAACTGGCAATGCAAGAAGCTAGCAAGCGCAAGCGGTGGGATGAGGCAGAAAAGAAACGACGGGTAGACATTGAGCGACAACAGTTTGAACTAGAGGAACTGCAACAGCGAGTGGCGCAAATTCCAGAGGCAGAAGCTTTGAAGTTCGATGCTGCGGGTCGGCAACTCTTGCAGTGCGTCCTCCAAAATGTGCTTGAAGCGATCGCCGTAGGGAACCCGGTAGCGGTGCGCCGACCTCTGGCAGAAGCAACAGCGTTGGTGCAAAAGCACGTCCGTCAAATTGTCCAAGGGCAGGCAGACTGCCGACAGCTACAGGCACAGGCAAATCAACAGCTGGCAGAACTCCAGGTGATTTTGGCTGGTTTGAAGGCTGACCCCGTAGTGATGCGCTGGCAAACAGAAGCAGTGACAGAATTAGAGAATCAGACGAATGCAGCGAAACTTGCGATCGCGGACGGTCGGCTCAAACAGGTTATTTCCTGCTTAAGCGAGAGCCAGCAACGCTCTCAAATAATTATCGAGACTGCCAACACAGCTCAAATACAGGCAGAGCAACGGGATTATATTGCTGATAGCATTGCTCAGACATTGCAGGAAATGGGTTTCAGTATTACCTTTCATCAACCAGAGCATCCAGAGCATCCAGCCAGTGCTATGATTCTAGGAGCCACCACCCAGACGGGCAAAGGGATTAGTGTCAGCGTCCCTATAGCGGGACAGGTGTTTTATGACGTAGACGGCTATGTCAAGCACAGCGTCGCTACGGTTGACGGCAATACCGCTGCCGTTTGTGACGAAGCTGAACAGGTGCTTACCCAGATGCACACCTCCTTAGAGGACAAATTTGGTGTCATGATGGGCGAAGTGCTATGGCAGGGGAAAGACCCCAACCGCGTTCTCCGTCAAGCCGAACGATTACCTAGCGGTCAGCGCTATCAAAAACTTAGGCAAATTTAGGCACTAAGCCGCAACCCCAAGCGCATCCTATTAACCCTATGAATGTCACTTTCGGAAAACAATAATCGAAGCGAAATTCTGAAGCTTTGATTTAATCAAGCATTGAGCCTTTATTTTCGCTCCAGTAACTAAAATTTATAGCCAAAAACTGAAAAATAAAGCTCTCAAAAGCTTTCAACGGTTGGGTTTTCCCAGAGTGACATTCATAGGGTTAAGCATTATCGGGTTGCTTCAACCAATAATAAGCTTTATTTTTGGACTTTGGACAAAAAGAAGCTGATTCGCGAGTGATATTCGCGAATTAAAAACTAGGCACCATAAATTCCCCAGTTATTTTTCAAACTCAGTAAAATAGAGTGAAACGCCTAAAGCCTAAGAAAATTTACGCGGCTTTTTGTTTATTAGGTGTTGATTTTGACGGTTTCTTAACAACGGGATGTAACGAGCGTTTTGGTTGAGTGTGACCAGTCACCCGACTAGTTGAATTTCCTCTGGGTTTGGGAAAATGTCCGGGTTTCCCAATCTCTGAAATAATTGTTTGAAAATCGCGTTGCACTACACTTGGAGTCACAATTTTATCATTGTGAGGTTCTTTGGGACGCTCCCAGGGTCTAGGTAAATGAGTCGAACAACTCAAAGCGGCTTACCCAGACGCGGAAGTTGAACGAGGAGTGCGAGGATGAACAGACGCTCGATGACTCGCTAACGCTTCGCTATCGTTTAGGACTCAAGCCAATAAAACGAGTACGTTTATGTTCCTGAAGGTGAAACACCAATCGCCAATGTTAACTGGAGATATAAGTGGTTATGGTTGTATGGATTCGTACATGCCAAAACTGGAGAAACTAAGGCGTGGATTCTTCCTTTTGTAAATACAGAACTTTTTAACCAGGTTTTAGCAGATTTTGCTCGTGAATTCAGTAATGGTGTGAATAAACACATTCTTTTAGCTGTTGACCAAGCTGGGTGGCATACCAGTAAAGACCTAGAACTTCCGTCCGGGCTGCATTTGACATTTTTACCCTCCCATTCACCCAAAATTGCAACCAGCCGAAAGATTATGGACTTTGGTTAACGAACCAATTGCTAATCGAGTATTTGAGACACTTGATGATTTGGAGGAAATTTTATTTCATCGGTGTCAATCTTTACTTCAACAGCAAGATTTGATTCAAGGGTTAACTAGTTTTCATTGGTGGATTAAAATCGGGGCTTAATCGTAAGTGATTTACCGAACATGATATGACAGTAAATGCTGCCAACTGACGGGGATTAGGATATTTTTGCTTGGTTGTCATTATCGCTTTTCGCAATGCGATCGCTTTGTCAACTTATTGTTGCAAGTTTTGATAAAATAGAATTGTTAAAAAGGCTGTTGATTCATCAAAAACAGCCCACAGGGAGATAACACTGGGTACACCTGCACTAATAAAAGAGCGAGATAAACCGATAACACGATCTCCTGTAATTAGTTTTGAGGTGGAGTGAGGAAAAGGGCATGATTGCGCTGTTCCTAATTTTCTTTGCTATTAACTTTATAATGCTTCTCCAACCATTGCAACAAGCCTTCCTCGACTGGGGTCAAGTAAGTCTGCCGTCCCAAAGACTCCAGCACTGTATAAGCGCATCGGTCTAGCATTCTACAGTTACGCAAACGAGAAATGCGTTTTTTGATTTGTGGCAGTTGGCGATGTGCTTCTGGGGAATTAATTCTGTTAAGGTTTTCAGGTTTCACGTTTAGGGCTGGTAGCTGAAAGATATTTCCTTGACATCCCTTGACATCCTTTCCGTAATG
>CAXTNZ010000174.1:0-15546 GCA_964245695.1 uncultured bacterium
CCCCCACACCTAGCCTCATCGTATTGGTGCGATCGCTCAAGCAATTGCAAGCTGCATTAGAAGCGGGAATTGAGACACTTTACTGTGAATTTGAAGACCCCCGCGCATATCGCGAAGCGGTAGAGATGGTACGCCTTCAAAATTCAAAATTCAAAACTCCCCCCATCCCCTCATCTCCCCAAATTTGGCTAGCGTTACCGCGAATTACGAAACCTGGGGAAAACTGGATTTTGGAGCAGGTGCGTGCTTGTGAAGCTGACGGTTATTTAGTGCGGAACTATGACCATTTACAATTCTTTGCACAAGAACGCTGTATAGGAGATTTCTCTTTTAACGTCGCCAATGCTTTAACGGCTGACTACTTTAAGCATCGCTTTAGTTTGGAACGAGTGACGGCATCGTATGATTTGAACATTACCCAACTACAAGACTTGCTTAGTAGTTGTCCTCCGCAATGGTTTGAGGTGACAATTCATCAGCACATCCCGATGTTTCATATGGAGCATTGTGTTTTTTGTGCTTTTCTCTCTCAAGGGACAGACTATACCAACTGCGGAAGACCATGCGAAAAGCATGAGGTAAAAATTAAAGATAGAGTGGGAACACAACACATTCTGCAAGCGGATGTAGGTTGTCGCAATACAGTATTTAACGGCACGGCTCAAACTGGAGCCGAATACGTACAGCGGCTAATCGAGCTTGGTTTACAGCACTTCCGCATTGAGTTTGTGAATGAGACACCTGAACAAGTGACGCAAACGATACATCGCTATCAACAATTGCTGCAAGGCGAAATTACAGGTTCTCAACTTTGGCGAGAATTAAAGCTACAAAATCAGCTTGGTGTCACTCGTGGTCCTTTAGGATCGTCTAGATCCTCAATTTATTAATTCTGCCTTTGCCACAAGTGAGTTTTACAATAAACATCTTGTTTAAATCGATATGAGTGGATATCGAACCACAGATAAACACAGATGAACACCGATATTTATCTGTGTTTATCTGTGTTCATCTGTGGTTACTTTTGCTCTTATTTCGGATTTTTGCTCGTATGTCTAATTTTGAATTGTTTACCACTGCTGGGCTGCAAGTCTTGCTATCTCCAAAAATTTCTGCACGGTGGCAGATGTATCGTTTTTTCGCCAAATTATAGCGATCGCCGCTTTTGGAGTTGGTTCTTGTACAGTTTTATAAACTACCCCAGTTCGTTGCAAATTTTGCAGAGATTCTGGGACAATGGCAATTCCCAAACCACCTGCGACTAAGCTGACAATCGTTTGCATTTGAATTGCTTCTTGAGTCACGTTGGGACTAAAACCCGCTTGCTGACAAAGACTGATAATTAAATCGTAGAGTCCGGGTGCTAATAGGCGAGGAAATAAAATGAAAGGCTCATTTTTAAGTGATCGCAAACAAACATCAGATTGATTCGCTAGCAGATGTGTTTCAGGTAGTGCTACAATTAACGACTCTTGAAAAATTGTCTCAAAGTTAAATGTATTCTCTTCTACAGGTGGACGCACAAACCCCACATCAATCCGACTTTCCCGCAACCACCGTAACTGTTCGTTTGTCGTTAGTTCATGCAATTCTAGCCTTACCGCCGGGAGGTGACTACGAAATGCCCGCAAAACATCAGGCAAAATATTATACGCCGCAGAGCCAACAAAGCCAACAATCAACTGTCCCATTTCGCCCCGGCTAGTTTGTCGCCCAACTTGAATCGCCTGTTCTAATTGCTTGAATATTTGCTGCACTTCATCAAGAAAAACCTGTCCGGCTTCGCTTAACTGCACTTTTCGTTTCGTGCGGTGAAACAGTTCAAAGCCCAATTCAGTCTCTAACTGGCGAATTTGCTGACTTAGAGGTGGTTGGGCAATATGCAACCTTTCCGCAGCCCGTCCAAAGTGGAGTTCCTCCGCCAACGTCATAAAGTACCGCAGATGCCGTAGTTCCATTGCCTACAATAATTTATATCTTTTAAATATTAATTGAAGCTAAAAAATCTATTGGACATAATTAAAAATCTTTTCTATGGTAATGAATAAGCTGTCATCGACCTAGTGTGCAAGGTAGAGGGCAAGCAATGCACGCTCTGTAGTTTCACTAGTTATAGAGTATCTTTTGATGAGAGAAAATAATTGGAATGCTGCCCTTTATGAGGATAAACACGCTTTTGTGTGGCAGTATGGCGAAGACTTGCTGCAACTGCTAAACCCCAAGCAAAAAGAACGCATTTTAGATTTAGGTTGTGGTACTGGACAATTAACAGAAAAAATCGCTACATCTGGCGCTGTTGTTATGGGAATCGATAATGCGCCGGCGATGATTGAAAAGGCAAAACAAAACTATCTCCATCTTCGATTTGATGTTGCTGATGGAAGAAACTTTCAAGTAGAACAGCCGTTGGATGCTGTTTTTTCCAACGCAGCGCTGCACTGGATTAAAGAACCAGATGCGGTAATTCGTAGTGTTCATCAAGCGCTGAAACCAAAAGGACGTTTTGTGGCTGAGTTTGGTGGTAAGGGAAATGTACAAGCAATTACCACAGCTTTAGAAAGTGCTTTAGAACAGATAGCAATTCCTCAACCTCAAGCACTCAATCCTTGGTATTTTCCTTCTATTGGCGAGTACGCGACTCGCTTAGAAAAGTATGGATTTGATGTCAATTATGCTGTTTTATTTGCGCGTCCCACACCACTAGCAGACGCAGATGCTGGGATGGCGAACTGGATAAAAATGTTTGCGCTCGCATATCTTACACAACTTTCCCATCAGCAACAAATGCAAGTGATTAACACAGTTGAGGAAAGCTTAAAACCAACGCATTATCGAGAAGAAACTTGGATGGCAGATTACTGCCGAATTCGCATTGTTGCTGTGAAGGTGTAAGGAATTAGGAAAATATTTCTTTTTTTTTGCCAACTTAAAATTACAACCGCAGATACACGCGTATGGACGCAGATAATATAGATAAAATTATTATTAATTATCCGCGTTTATCTGCGTTTATCTGCGGTTAAAAATCTAAAATCCAAAATGTTAGAATTACTGTTTTTATTTTCTGCTGCTTTACTAGCTGGAGTTATGAATGGTGTTGCAGGTGGAGGTGGTTTAATCGTCTTTCCTGCACTTTTATTAATTGGGGTGGAACCGATTCATGCAAACGCGACAAGTACAGCCGCACTCTGGTTTGGAACAGTTGCAAGTAGCGTTGCTTATCGTCGCGAACTCTCAACCCAGCGCCAGGAATTATTTTTACTCAGCAGCACTAGCGTTGTTGGCGGAATTTGTGGTTCATATTTATTACTACATACATCTAGTGCCAGCTTTACCGCTTTAATTCCATATTTAATGTTAATTGCTACTATGTTGTTTGCAGTCAATCAACCACTGATAAAGTGGCTTAAGGGTAGTGGGAAACAACTATCAAACATTCGCTTGCCAATGTTTGTAATTATGCTGTTGCAATTGGTTATAGCAACTTATGGCGGTTATTTCGGAGGTGGTGCGGGTATTTTGATGCTAGCAGTTTTAAATATCATGGGTATTGAGAACATCCACAAAATGAATGCCTTTAAAACTTGGTTAGCGACTTGTATAAATGCTGTGGCGATCGCTTATTTTATTTTCGCTCAAAAAATTGTTTGGTTTGAAGCGATTTTCATGGCAGTTGCGGCTGTAATTGGTGGTTACGCAAGTGCTTATATTGCTCGTAAACTTCCTCAAGTTTTAGTACAGTATTTTATTACTGGTGTAGGTTTCAGCATGACTGTGTACTTTTTTCTCAATAAATAAAACTAAATTTCCGGGAAATGCATAGTTCCTAATTTTTAGAACAGCGCGTTGGAACTGTTTACGGTTTACATCGTCGCTTCTGCCTGTGGATATATTTCCAACGGAGTATCTGCAAATAATTCCATGACTTTCGGTATCTCCCTATCTTTAGTTCGCTGCATCGTTTATAACCCAGCAAGCGTTGCCTTAGGGAACTACTGAAGTACGATGTGTCCAATGATGCAGATTTTGCAATTTGCGCCCTGCCTTTGCGGACAGCTTTTGAGTGGCAATTAGAAATATAGTTATTAACTTATGTTATTCTTTGGGAAATCTGGAAAACAAAAATCATACCAAGGGAAGATGCCAATCTGTATGAAATTGATTTTCAACCTAGAAGCAGAATTATTTTTTCAGCAAGGATTACGCCAGAACAAAGCAGAAAAGTTTGAAGAGGCGATCGCCAATTTTAACAAAGCACTAAGATGTAAGCCAGATTATCCGGAAGCTTTATCTCAAAAAGGCTTTGCGCTGGGTTCCTTGGGTCGCCACGGTGAGGCGATCGCTTGCTTTGACCTGACGTTACAATTGCGAACAGATGCTTGTTGGGTTTGGCACAACCGCGCTATTGCTTTGGGAAAGTTAGAACGCCATAGCGAAGCTCTCAATAGCTTTGACCGTGCCCTTGAGTTTAACCCGAATGCCGCCACTGTTTGGCACAATCGCGGTATTACCTTGTGCGACTTGGGGCGTTATGAAAAGGCAATTATCAGCTTTGAGCGCACTTTAAAATTACAACCAGACGCTTATTGGGCATGGAACAACAAAGGTAATGCTCTCAAACAGCTAGGGCGCTACGAAGACGCTGTTAACAGCTACGATCGCGCTATCGAGTTCGACCCCAATAATATCATGGCTTGGCATAACCGGGGCGGAAGTTTGAGTAACTGGGGGCGTTATGAAAAGGCAATCATCAGTTTTGACCGAGCCTTAGCAATTCAACCAGACTACTACAAAGCATGGTTAAACCGGGGCGTAACTTGGGAAAAATTACAGCGTTACGAAAATGCGATCGCTAGCTACAATCGCGCCCTACAATTGCAACCAAACGATCACATCATCTTGTATAACAAAGCCCGCTGTTTTGCCTTACAGAACAATATTGAAGCGGCAATTCAGAACTTGCAACAAGCAATTATTCTTTGTCCAGAACAATATCTGCAAATGATTCCAACTCACTCAGACTTTGACCAAATCCGCTCGGATGGGCGCTTTCAGGCTTTAATCCAACAACCAAATCATTAAGGGGAAAGGGGAAAGGGAAGAACCTCATCAGGGGGCAACTAATACCTCTAAACTAGCCCAACGTTCGCGCAGTACCCCCGCGAGTACACGTAAACCCCAGGCTTCGCTACGACGATGCCCAACAGCGATCGCTGCAATTTTAGTTTCCTGCATCGCTTGTTCGGCTGGCTGTCGCAACTGTCCTGTTATGTAAACTTCAGCACCTCTATTTGCTGCTTCACGTACCAGCAAGTCTGTCATTGCGCCAACCACAGCAATTCGTGCTACTTCAGTTTGTTCTGCCGCCAGTACTTGCTCGTAACCTCCAAAAACATGATTTATACAATTACATAAATCAGTAAAGCTTTGCGTCGGTATCTCTCCAACCATTCCGATCGCTCTCGAATCTTTCTCTGCGAGTACTTCTGGACAAGAAATTCCCAACACTTCCGCCAAGCGGGGATTGAACGAAAGTGTCAAGCGCTCATCAAAAGGTAGATGATAAGCAATTATCCCGATATCAGGTGCAAGTTGTTGGAGTTGAAGTTTCCACGGTCGATGTAAGAATAGCGCATCTAGAGAGTGCGCGATCGCCCATTCTGATAAATCTGTCCAAGGTTCTAACGCCAAACCCAAACGTTTAATACTACGGGATGATGGCAAATATACACCACCTCTTTCAGCTTCGGTGTAACGTTCAACCGCAAACAAGCGATCGAGAAATTCTGCTATCTCTGGTAAATAAATCAACTGTTGCATAATCCTGGTATTGTAGAAACGTTCCGCAAAGAACGTCTCTACGATATGTCAATTTATCGATGTTGATTGTCAAATCATGTTTTTAAGGGAGCAATGTCAAAAATCAAGTTGCATTTAATCGTCATAAGAAAGTACTTGCGACATTACCCACACTTGCTTTACATTCCAATAAGAGCGCGTACCGAAAATAAACGCAAAGAAGAAGCGAATTGAGACAGAAAAATGGCGCAGCAACAGCAAATTACCATCATCGATTATCGTCAAGCAGATGCATCGAATTTAATTTTGCCTAAATCGCCAATTGTTTCTAGCAAAAACGCTCAGTGGAGTGATATTCATTTTGAACTGCAACAACAGTCAGCACACGATACTACAGAACATCTTCACTGCTTGCATATTCTGACACAGATTTGCTCGCCAACGCCTTTGGAACAGTGGATTGATGGAAAGTTACAGCAGATATTGGTGAATCATGGCAATACCTTCATCTTACCCGCAGGGGTAATTCACCGTTGTCAGTGGCTACAGGATATTGAGTTTATGTTTGTGGGTATCGAACCAAGCTTGTTTAACAAGGTGGGACAAGAGTTGGTGAAAAGCGATCGCATCGAACTTAAACCTCATTTTGCCACATTGCAAGACCCACTAATTCAAGGTATTCTTTCCGCATTTAAAGATGAGCTAGTTTCTGGTGGTATCGGTGGTAACTTATTTATCGAGCAACTAAAAACAACATTGATAACGCATTTGCTGAGAAAATATTCTGTTTTCCCAACTCACATTTCTACTTCCTTAGATGGATTGCCAAAACACAAATTACAGAAAGTAATTGAATATATCAACGCTCATCTTCAGTATAATTTGAGACTAGCAGAAATTGCAGCGATCGCTCAATTAAGTGAATTTTACTTTTGTCGTCTTTTCAAGCAATCAATGAATATGTCTGTACATCAATATGTGATTCAGCAGCGGGTTGAGCGAGCCAAACAGTTGCTTTTGCAAGGACAAATGCCAATAATTGATGTTGCTTTAGCCTGCGGTTTTGCGAACCAAAGTCATCTTAACCTACATTTTAAACGCCTTACCGGTGTCACCCCAAAAACCGTTCTAGAAAATCGCCACAACCCAGCCGACATGCACACAACTTAATAATTTATAAAGGTAGCTAAAAGAGTATAGGATTAATAATTAATAATATTCCGCTCAACTCAATTTGCATTCAACATGAGTAACTCTGAGTTTCATGACGAAATTACTTTAGCAGAACAAGCAGAAGCTTTAGGAAAAAAAGCTTTGAAATTGAAACTTATCTCTAGCTTTGTTGTGCATCACTTTCCTGATAGTTGGGAATTTTACATTCCCGATGAGAGTAAGTCTCAAGCACTTAGCCCAGAGGAAGCGTATTTACACTTAAAGAATTTAGTGGAAAAATCTAGCGGATAGCTATCCTAAGCGTGTACGTGAAAAACAATATCCCCGACTTGTTCAATAAGTCGGGGATATGAAACTAGATATTTTGAGAAACAAAAAGTTATATCATACTGTGGCAGACACTCTTGCAGTAGTGGCAATGACACAGCACAATATAGATTACTTTAGTAAGATACTTCACAAAAAGCAGCATTGGCTAGGAAAAGCGATTCTCCGTTGGAGAGGCTACGCCAACGCTTCTTTATTCGGAGTTATATCCAGTGTAGCAATTACAACACCTGCACTCGGAGCCGATCGCATTGACTTTTATTACCCGCCATTTGGTGACTTTTCCATCTCCATCAAAGACTTAGAGGTATTTGCCAAGCAAGGTAAAATTACTTCCGACTTTGCCTTTTATGCTAAACGTGCTAAACCTGAACAACTAGCACAACTGCGAGAATTTCTCCAAACCAAGTTTAATATCAGCCCCACCTTGGTATCGCAGTTTACCTATTCACCCATAGGCGAAAAAATACTGCAACGTTTGGGAGAATTAGTGCAAGTAGAAACTAGACAAAATGGTTTCTATGCTTTACGCTCTGCACTTATCTTATCTGCTGCTGACCCAGAAGGTTTAACATTAGTTAATATCTTACGTCGATATCCTAGCCCCAGTATTCGTTTGAACTTTTCGGAAACGCAAAATACCTTTGGGCAATTATCAGATTTACTGAAAAAAAGAGATGCAGTAGTTTCGACATTACAACAAATAGCAGACAAAGATACAACACAAGCGCAAATTGATTTTTCCAAACAGCCAGATATTCGACTTGCAGGTGCTTTTAGTTCAGAAAAAATAACTTTAAATTTACGCGATCGCTCGCGTGATAGTCAATCAGGATCTATCTCAGAACGCAAATACGACGCAGATTTATATTTACCTCAATCGCGGCAAAACAAAACAGCTAGCTTCCCTTCACCTTTTCCTGTAATTGTAATTTCTCACGGTTTGGCAGAAGACCGCAATACATTTGCCTATTTAGCTAAACATTTAGTATCCTATGGCTTTGCAGTCGCGGTAATTGAGCATCCGGAAACTAACTCCAAGGAGTTTCAACAATTCTTATCAGGATTTGCAGGTCCCCCAGAAGCAAAAGAATTAATTAACCGTCCGTTAGATGTGAAATACTTATTAGATGAACTTCAACGTCTTAACGATTCTGATGTTAATCTAAAGGGAAAATTGAATCTTCAACAAGTAGGAGTAATCGGACATTCTTTAGGCGGATATACTGCTTTAGCATTAGCAGGTGCAACCATAAATTTTCAGCAAGTCCGTAAAGATTGTAATCCTAACCGTTCGTTAAATTTATCAGTTTTCTTACAGTGTCAAGCATTGGAAGTAAAACCAGCTATTTATCCAATTAAAGATGAGCGGGTAAAAGCAATTTTGGTATTTAATCCCTTGGATAGCACAATTTTTGGCTCTAAGGGAGTAAGTCAAATTAAAATTCCCACAATGTTACTAGGTGGTAGTCAAGATATTTTTACCCCAACTGTACCAGAACAAATTTTTCCTTTTACCAGGCTACCAAATCCAGATAAATACTTAGCATTAATCGAAAATGGCACTCACTTCACAGTCGAAACAGATCCGCCTCCGAGTCAGGCAGTGATACCTGTACCAAATGGATTACTTGGTCCTAATCGCACACCAGCTTACTCTTATGTGAAAGCTCTCAGTGTAGCTTTCTTTGAAACTCATCTTGTCAACAAACCAAATTATCGTCCTTATTTGAGTGAATCTTATGCCAAGTTTATCAGTAAAGCACCTTTAAACCTGAGTTTAATCAATTCTTCTAGCTCTGAAGAGATAGCACAGTTATTGAGTCGGCTTTATCCACAGTTTGCCACCTCCAAGGAATTAAAAACTAAAAATTTAAGAAAATAGCAAGAACTTACAAAACGCAGCAAGAATCTGAAAGACTGTAGCCTTCAGCACATTATATTGTAAAGGTGAAAATCTTTTTTCTTAGTTCCTAGTCCCCAGTCCCTATAGAAAAATGAACAAAATGCGTGCCGTTGTTGTCGATCCAACTGTTACAGGACGCTTGACAATTAGTGAAGTTGATGCACCTGTACCCACCCCATCTCAAGCACTAATAAAAGTTGCTGCAATTTCTCTCAACCGAGGTGAGGTTAGACGTAGCACCACGGCAGAAGCTGGTTGGCAGCCTGGTTGGGACTTAGCAGGGACAGTTGAAGTAGCGGCAGCGGATGGTTCTAGTCCCCACGCTGGAACTCGTGTAGTTGGGTTCGTAAAAGAAGGTGCTTGGGCGGAATTGGTAGCAGTTCCTACTAATTCCCTAGCAGAATTACCGTCATCAGTTTCATTTGCCCAAGCAGCGACTTTACCTGTTGCAGGTTTGACAGCGATGCACGCTTTAGCGCGTGGTGGTTCTTTGTTAGGACGCTCGGTTTTAATTACAGGGGCATCAGGTGGAGTCGGTCTTTTCGCGTGTCAATTGGCAAACCACTCAGGAGCGCACGTAGTTGCACACATTCGCAAAGCAGAATTAGAAAAGCTGGTGAAAGAATCCGGAGCGCAAGATGTAGTCATTGGCGAAGACCTGACATCTGCAACTCAGTATGCACCCTACGATTTAATTTTAGAATCCGTTGGCGGAAAGATACTTTCAGCCGCTCTGGGTTTATTAGCACCTGATGGAACTTGCGTTCTATTTGGCACATCAGACCAGCATGAAATTACATTTGACGCTAGGCGCTTCTACGGCACAGGTGGCGCTAGTTTGTACGGTCTGATTTTATTCCACGAGTTAAAAAGCGAACCTGCATCAATTGGTCTAGCACGGCTGGCGCGATTGGTAGCAGATAATCACTTGCGTCCCCCCATCGATTTAGAAGCGCCTTGGACGCAAGTAGCAGATTTAGCACAACAACTCTTAGATAGGCGCTTTACTGGCAAAGCAGTTTTGCACATTTCTAATTAAACAAGCATTTGGCGAAAAAACTGTATAAATTAAATCTAACCTCTGTGTACCTCCGCGTTTCCATATTCAATTTCAGGAGAAGAATTTATGGCAGGTAAATTAGACGGCAAAGTGGCAATTGTCACTGGTGGAAGTTCCGGAATTGGTAGAGCAACAGCAGTTGCTTTTGCCAAAGAAGGTGCGAAAGTCGTCATTGCAGCTCGTCGCACCCAAGAAGGTGAAGAAACAGTGCGTCTAGTCAAAGAAGCCGGAAGTGAAGCTTTATTTGTACAAACAGATGTAACTAACGCAGCACAAATTGAAGCATTAGTCAACAAAACAGTAGAAATTTATGGTCGTTTGGATTGTGCATTTAACAACGCAGGTGTTGGGAAATTGATTCCGTTAACTGAAAGAACCGAAGAAGACTGGGATTCTGAGATTGATGTCAATTTGAAAGCGGTGTGGCTTTGTTTGAAGTATGAAATTCCGGCGATGCTGAAAACAGGAGCAGGAGCGATCGTTAATATGGCATCTATGGGCGGTGCTGTTATCGGTGCATCTAGTTTTTCTGCCTACCAAGCAGCCAAAAGCGGAGTTGTTGGGCTAACTCGTTCAGCTGCAATCGAATATGCCAGCCAGAAAATCCGGATCAATGCAGTTAGTCCCGGTCTTATTTCGACTGATATTTTGGCAGGTCTTCCAGAAGAAGTGTTTCAGGAAATGACAGCAACTATTCCCCTCAAGCGATTAGGTGAAGCAGAGGAAGTTGCAGAAGCGGTTGTCTTTTTATGTTCAAACGCAGCTTCTTATATCACAGGACAAAACTTAGTAATTGATGGCGGCTATACCGTACAGTAACGAGGAACACATAGTGGTCTATCGCATTAATTCTGATGGGTAGGCGTAGTTTGTAGTGAGGACTTCAGTCGTCAATTAACAAAGCGAAGACAGCGCTTACTACGAACCAATCAAAACTAATGCGGTTATACACGAAAATTTCCTTTTTTCAGAATCTTAAGTCAGTAACTAGAGCTAAGGAATTTGACGATGACGAAAGTTGTTCGCTTTCACACGTTGGGTGATGCAGATGTTCTTAAATTGGAAGACTTACCGCTACAAGAACCAAAAGCAGGTGAGGTGCGATTGAAAGTTGAGGCTATCGGCTTAAACCGCGCCGAGGTTGCCTTTCGTCAAGGGCAATATCTGGAAATGCCGAATCTGCCTTCAAGCCTTGGCTACGAAGCAGCAGGGATAATTGATGCTATTGGTGCTGAAGTTAGTGGCTTGCAAATAGGCGATCGCGTTAGCACTATTCCCGCTTTTTCGATGAGAGACTACGGTGTTTACGGAGAAAGTGCTGTAGTTCCAGCACATGCTGTCGCTACTTATCCGGAAAATCTTTCTGCCCAAGAAGGCGCTTCTATTTGGATGCAGTACTTTACTGCTTATGGTGCTTTAATTGAGTATGGGCAGATGCAGCCAAATGACAATGTACTCATCACTGCGGCTAGTAGCAGCGTAGGCTATGCGGCGATTCAAATGACTAAAGCTGCTGGAGCAGTGGCGATCGCCACAACGCGAGGTAATGCCAAAAAACAACTACTTTTAGATGCTGGTGCTGATTATGTCATCGTCACAGATGAAGAAGATTTGCCATCTCAGGTGATGCAAATTACTTCCGGACATGGGGCTGACATCATTTTCGATCCGGTAGCTGGTCCAATGTTAGAAGTTCTGGCAAACGCTGCCGCCAAAAATGCAACTATCTTCGAGTATGGCTCTCTCAGCCTCGCAGCCACACCTTTCCCACTTTTCCCAGCATTGCAAAAAGGCTTGAGTGTAAGAGGCTACACGTTGTTTGAAATTACTCAAGACCCTGAAAAACTTGAGCGCGGCAAGCGTTATATTTATGAACAACTGCAAACTGGGAAGCTCAAACCAGTCATCGACCGTATCTTCTCTTTGGATAATATTGCTGAAGCTCATCGCTACATGGAGTCCAATCAGCAAAACGGCAAGATTGTTGTCACCGTGTAAATAAGTATTAAAGCAACTCCAGAATTTGTGAAAACGACAACGTAATAACTATGAAAGCAGCATTGTGTAAAGCCTGGGGAGAACCAGCAAGCCTTGTGCTGGAAGACGTGCCAAATGTTGCCCTGACAGAAGGTGAGGTGCGAATTGCAGTACACGCAGCAGGTATCAATCCCGCCGATATCCTTGCAGTGGCAGGTAAATTCCAACTTCCGCCAGTATTACCGTTTAGTCCGGGATTTGAGGCAGCAGGCAAGGTGATAGAAAGTAATAGCAGCGATGTGAAAGTGGGTAGCCGCGTACTTGTTACAAAGCTTTGAACTGTGAGATTATTCCGTTAAAGCCATACGGGAATTATTCGCTAAGTAAGAGAAAAATATGTCATTAGAAAATCAAAAAATTGTAGTTATTGGCGGCAGTTCTGGCATGGGATTAGCTGTTGCTCAGAAACTTGCTCTATCAGGTGCGACAGTTGTAATTACCAGTCGCGCCCAAAGCAAAGCCGATGAAGCCAAAGCACAAATTAAAGGTAATGCAGAAGCCCGTGCCCTTGACTTTGCTGATGAAGCTGTTGTGAAAGACTTTTTTGCCAATGAAGGGAATATCGACCATTTAGTTTTAGTTGGTTCAGGACAGGCAGCGTGGGGAAATTTAGTAGATATTGATTCTGCGGCGCTACGTCAAGCTTTTGATGCCAAATTCTGGGGTTACTTCTACTGTGCCAAATATTCCGTACCCCACTTGCGTAAAGATGGTTCTATTACCTTTGCGATTGGTGCGGCGGCGCGGACAGCGATTCCTGGCACCGCAGGCGTAGCAGCAGTGAATGGAGCGATCGCCACAATGGCACGCACTTTTGCTAAAGAAGCAGCCCCATTACGTGTAAATGTGCTTTCACCAGGACTCATCGATACTCCCGCCTATGACTGGATGAATGCTGAGGAAAAGCAAGCATTCTTTGAAAAAATGGGTGGGGAGATACCCGTCGGCAGAGTTGGACATCCCCAAGAAATTGCTGAAGCCGTGTATTTCTTAGTCAGCAACAATTTCACCACTGGTGCCGTACTAGATGTAGATGGTGGACAAAGTTTGAGTTGATTTCATAGGACTTACACATTCTCTTCTTATTTCTCTGCGTTCTCTGCGTCCTCTGCGGTTCGTTAAAACCTCAATTCGGCAATTAGTGCGTAATACCATTTCACTACCCTAAAACTAGCTCAAGATATGAATATTTCGGCAATGGGTGCGCGGTTAATAATCATCGGTGGTACTAAAGGTAACGTCGAACTCGATCCAGCCCCGATCCTCTGGCGTGGTGCAAGTGTCATTGGACTCAACATTTTTAGCGCTTCACCCAAACAAATTGCCAGTATTCACGCAGCTTTATTTGCTGGGTTAGAGAACAACACACTGCGCCCGATTGTTGGACAAGAAATGCCACTAAAAGATGCCGCGCGATCGCACTACGCCCTTTGAAGAATCTGGTAGAAGACAGAAAAATTGTTTTGATTCCCTAGAGTGCCGATCCACTAATCGTAGTAGATGCCGAGTTTTCTAGAATTTAGAACTTCTGCGGGTCTAGCCTTTAGCTTGGTAGTTTTCCCATCCCAAGGATGCATTAGGTCGTAGAGATTGTGTCCCTCTGGTCCATTTCTAGTGGGTAGATATCTTTGGCTTGGGTTTTTTTCTTGCCATATTGCCCAAAGCCGATCTACGTTGCAATGATGCAGAAAAAAAACAGGATCGTTTGGCGATATACTCACATTTGTCATATCACCCCCGATCCATGCATGAACTTGGTTGTGTAATTGACCAACGAATGCGCCGTCCGCAGTAAATGGTCCGCCTGGAGCAAGAAAGCCTTCAAGCCGATTGCGATGGCTAGGATTGCTGTCTATATTCCACGGGGGGCTATCGTAAGGAGTTTCCCCGATCGCGGTATTCACATCTGTTCGAGTTGGTAGTCCCGAAGCAAATTTACCAAACTGGCGTTGTAAGCCTCCCTTACTATTGCCATCCGCGTTAATGGTTATCCATTGATCGACTGCAAATGGACCAGTTTTAACTATGTTATTATCCTCAGGGTCACCATTACCTCCCATAAAGTCATCAGCCCAAATCGGTGAATTGAAAGGATCATCAGCATCTTGCGTCCAGTCCCAGTAGGGAATTGTTACACCAGGCACGCTTCTTTGTAATTGCTGTTCAAATCTGTGAAGATAATAGCGATGCCAAGGAAGAAACGCAGGACCGACGTGGGCAGCATTACGGAATCCCTTAGGATCGCTTGGGTCCATGTGGTTGTTTGCTAAACTGTGCCAAAGCACATACTCATCGTAGATACTACGACCAGTAATAGGGCTAATCCTAGCTTTGAGCGCTTTGACTGCCTCAATGTAGTTTTGTTTTTCAGTGCTAGTCAGATACCTGAAATTTTTTCTAACATTTTTCATATTCCACCTCAGTTTTCTAAGTAAGAGTTTCTTAAAATCCTTAACTGCTGCCAAGATTCAATCAACATTAGGATCTAGCTTTACCTCACCAATAGGAAACTTTATTCCCTGGTCTATTAACCTTCTCGCTATTTCATGGGGCGAGTTAAACTCCCCAAATAAAAGAGGTGTCATATATTTGTCTGTTTTCTTATTTCTGGCAATCCTAATTTCTTTGTCATCAAGAAATAGCTGAACTGATGTATCAAATGTAGGGTCAGTTGCATTCGTCTCTTGAGTTTTATCGGTTACGATCCTATATTTCCTACCTTGATACACTTCCTCAGATATCTCTTGAGCTTCAGCTTTACTAGCCAATAAGTTGCCAAGGAATGGAGCACTTCCGGCAACTACGGTTCCAATACCCACGAAGCTGATTAGACTTAAAAATTTACGTCGAGAAAAACTAGAAAACATCGTTTTTACTGCTGAATACAATTCACTAATTTGTTACTCAAGGAAAGTTAAAATTTAGTTGTCTAAAGGCAACCGAAATTTTAAACTGATAAATGTAAGGTTTGTGCCACCACTAGCAAAGCCATCCCTCTAGCCAAGTAACCAGAGAAAGTCAATGTTGTTAAATATCAATAGTCGAATTTGTTAATTGGGTATGAACTACTGATAGTATCCATGCCCAAAATTCCTGGTGATGTCAACGACAACCGAACACAAACATAAGTTTGATATCGATATTCGTCGATTCACCAAGGCAACACTTTTTTCGATGCACTGGAATTATGTTTTGTTAGCGCTTTTTTTGAAAAGCTACTTTCAACAATACAGTTGTTTAATTG
>CAXTNZ010000175.1:0-15439 GCA_964245695.1 uncultured bacterium
TCTACAGGACGCTACAGCGAAGCCGAACCCTTGCTTGAGCAAGCTTTGGCAATTTGTGAACGTAGTTTAGGTGTAGATCATCCCAATACAATAATGTTTCAGGAAAATTATGCAATCTTTTTAAGAGAAGCATATCCCTAACGATCGCACCCTTTCACAAAATCACACCAAATTGATGCAACACAACAGTTATACCAATTTTAGCAGCGATCGCCTACAAATTGTAACTTCAAATGGCGATACCTTCGGTAAGCTTCGCTAACGCTCCCTCTCGTTTCTTCCTTTGCGCCCTTTGCGTCGTTTTATGAATGCAAGTCGATGCATTAACAATGCAAGTCGATGCATTCACAATGCAAGTCGATGCATTCACAATGCAAGTCGATGCATTCACAATGCAAGCCGATGCATTCACAATGCAAGCCGATGCATTAACAATGCAAGCCGATGCATTAACAATGCAAGTCGATGCATTGCAAAAGCTTACTCTTTTTTATAGCGGTTCTCGGTTGAGTGAGGTACATAAAACCTCACCCCTTCCCCTCTCCTTGTTAAGGAGAGGGGTGTCCGGAACGGACGGGGTGAGGTTCTGTATTGTATCCAAGTGCAACCCGCTATAAGCTTGCTCGATTTAAAAAGTTTACCTTACTGATAGTTTTTTAGTTCCAATGGGTACATTAAATGTACACTATACCGCTGTATACAGCTATGACTATCCAAGATACAACACGCCGTTTGCGCCCTCAAACCATTAGTCAAGATATTGACTCATTACACGGTTTGCAAACCGTCAACACCTATAACACAACTCGTGCTGATGCGTCTACTGCAAACTTACAGCAAGTTTATCAGGCGATGTTGATTTCTCAACAAACCGAAACCGAAAAACTAGCTTTATACCGTGCTGCTGGTGATGCTGCCCGATTAGCAGAATGGGAATTTCATAATGCTGTATTAGCCATGAAAGAAGTCGTGCGCGGGCAATATGGGTCAGATAGCGATCAAGCTCAAGCGGTGGGACTGAAGAAAAAATCAGACCGCAAGCGTCCCAGCCGTAAAAAGCCAGTTGCCTTGGCAAGTTAATCAACTTAACTATTACTTATTAAACTCGAAGAACCCCACCCCTTAATCCCCTCCCCGCAAGCGGGGAGGGGAGACGAAGCGTAGCTTTGGCGGGGTGGGGTGCAATAAGTGTGGGAATCATAATTAATTATCCGAACTTGATATAAGGCGATCGCACTCCTTTTCTTCAAGCGCGATCGCCTTTATTGCCATTTTGTATCCGCACTTCCATTGCCAGTGGTGCTGAGTTGGTTAACCTTTTTTGAATTTTGAATTTTGAATTTTGAATTCCCCGCAGGGGTTGACTGTTACTTAAGCGATCGCACTTTTTCACTTATATCCATTGGACGATGTTTTAAACACTAAATAAAATCACTATCAATATGGACACTGAGCCAGCGCTGCTGTGGCTGCTGACTCAGTTTGTTGCATCCAAAGGAAATTTATCATGGCGCTGAACATCAAAGATTTGCGGATTGTCAGCGAAGCGCAGAAAGCTGGTAAACTCCGATATATTGGGTTTACCGGACACAAAGACCCTCATATTCATTTGCATATGCTGGAAGTTGCAGCCAGTTACGATTTTAAATTTGATACAGTTCAGATGCCGCTCAATGTGATGGATGCACATTACCGCAGCTTTGCGAAGCTGGTTGTACCAGAACTGGTGAAACAAAACATCGGTGTTCTGGGGATGAAAAGCATGGCAAACGGTATTCTTTTACGGTCAAATACTGTAACGCCAATCGAGTGTCTACACTATGCGCTGAATCTACCTACATCGGTTGTGATCACCGGAATTGACAGCATGGATATTCTCGATCAAGCCTTTGAAGCCGTGCGGACATTTCAGCCAATGAACGACGAGCAAGTGCGTATTCTTTTAGCAAAAACCGCAGAAGCAGCATCACGCGGTGAGTTTGAGCCTTTCAAAACCTCATCAATTTTCGACGGTACTGCCCAAAATCTAGATTGGCTAGGAGAGGAGCCACAGCGCATCCAGCAATTGATGTCAGCCTAACCGCTATGATAGTTGAGGTCTGCTATGCTTTCACTATCTAAAAATAGAAGCATAGCGATCGCCAACATTTGAATGTCAATAATTAATCGCTTTGCAACCAGTTGACTTTACCACTCTCACAGCTGCTTGTAGCGAAATCCGCGCTAACTGGCTACCATCAAGGCTAGAGCAAGTTCATCAGCGCGATCGCTATACTATTGCTGTGGCATTACGCACTTTAAAACAGCGGGGTTGGCTAGAGATTTCTTGGCATCCTCAAGCTGCTCATATTTGTATGGGCGATCCGCCACCGAGAAAACCTGATACATTTACATTTAGCCAACAACTAGTACACCAATTGGGTGGTTTGGCGCTAGTGGCAATTGAAGCGATCGCACCTTGGGAACGGGTGATTAATTTACAATTTGCTCGTCGTCCAGGTGAAACAGCTTTATATCACCTGTATGCGGAAATTATGGGCAAATACAGCAACGTCATCCTCACCGATGCCAATAATGAAATTATCACCGCTGCCCATCAAGTTAGTCAGCAACAATCTACCGTCCGTCCGATTCAAACCGGACAATTTTACGAAACTCCACCCAAACTTACTAATACTATCCCCAGTTTGAGCGAATCTCAACAACGCTGGCAAGAACGGGTAAGCTTAGTACCAGGAGCGATCAAGCGTCAGTTACTCAAAAGTTATAGCGGCTTGAGTGCAGCACTCCTAGATACTATGTTACAGGCAGCTTCTTTAGATCCAGAAGCTGCAACCGATACTTTTAAACCCGACGATTGGCAAAGATTATTTCAGCGATGGCAAGAATGGCTGCAAGCTTTGGAAACGCAAAAGTTTCACCCAGCATGGACAAGCACTGGATACACTGTAATGGGTTGGGGTGGAGTTAGACCAGCCAAAGATATCCAAGAATTACTTCACCGCTATTATACAGACGAGTTAAATCAACAGGTATTTTCTCAACTGCGGCATCAGTTGACTCAGAAGCTAAATAATATTTTGGCAAAATTACGCCTGAAGGCTGATACATTTAAAAAACGCTTGCAACAATCAGAACAAGCGGATGAATATCGCCAAAAAGCTGATTTATTAATGGCGCATCTGCAAGAATGGGAACCAGGGATGAAAGAAATTATCCTGGCAGACTTTGAGAATAATAAACCTGTAGCGATCACACTTCAACCCGATAAAAATGCAGTGCAAAATGCCCAAAGCCTTTACAAACAGCATCAAAAACTGAAACGTGTCAAAAGTGCTGTAGAACCGTTGCTAGCAGAAGTAAATGGTGAAATTGGATATTTAGAACAAGTTGAAGATGCGATCGCTCAAATAGACAAGTACCAAACAGCAGAAGATTTAGAAGCTTTAGACGAAATCCGCGACGAACTGATTGGACAAAAGTATTTAGAAGATCCAGAATATCGCAACCGCACTTCTAATGAAAGCGCAAGCACCAACTTTCATCGTTACCGCACTCCCAGCGGCTTTGAAGTATTAATCGGTCGCAACAACCGCCAGAATGACCATTTGACCTTTCGTGTAGCTGGGGATTATGATTTGTGGTTCCACGCTCAAGAAATTCCCGGTAGCCATGTTCTACTGCGTTTAGAACCCGGTGCTGTCCCAGAAGAAGCTGATTTGCAATATACAGCCAATCTTGCTGTATATTATAGCCGCGCTCGTCAAACCGATCAAGCGCCAGTAGTGTATACTGACCCAAAGCACGTTTACAAACCCAAAGGAGCCAAACCGGGAATTGCCATTTACAAACAAGAGCGCATCCTTTGGGGACAACCGCAATTAGTCAATGGTCAATAGTCAATGGTCAAGGGTCAATGGTCAATGGTCAAGGGTCAACTTGGCTGTCCCCCATCTCCCCCATCTCCCCCTTTCATGGATTAAATTATTCTTGAAGATAGAGGCTTATCCGGTTTTTTTATATCTTTTTTGATAAATTTTCATTAAAAAACTGTGTTGACTGTTACAATATTGTGAAGAAAGATTGCTCGTGAAATTTTGGGAACGCGCAATTTGGGATTAACTCTTTTGAGAAGACAACGTTAAAACACTTTAAAGACTGGCTGTGGGAGGCTGGTCTTTTTTTTGCTTGATAAAGGTAAATTATTTCCCGACTGGGCTGTAGTCGTAACCCCAGACGTGACGAGGAAGTTGCTCTCAAATCAGGATTTGCCCTGGATGATGCAGAACAATATCAGTTAAGGTAAATTCTCAGGCTGATAATTCGATCAGGCGATCGCCTACTTTCACCTTACAGGTACGCAAGTCCAGGACAATTTTGTTGCTGCTTAGAAGCTAAAAGTAGTTCTCAAGGCACCAATCACAACATCATCGTTATTATTGTTATGATCTGGGGCTGTTAACCAAATTACTCCTGGGGTGATGGAGATATTATCGGTCACTTGATACTGGTAGAAAGCTTCAATGTGATAGGAAGTATCTCTGTCTCTGGAGATTTCATTGATGCTAGAACTTGTTACTTTTGGTTCCATACCAAATATGATGCCAGCTAAGTTGCCTTTTTTACCCAGGTCTGGAAATCCCAAAGTTACTGCCCAATTCCAAATCTCAAGTTCTCCCCGGTCAACTAATCCTCCCTCTGTGGATAGGTTACGTGCGTTGGTGTAGCCTACCCAACCACCCAAAACAAATTTCTCGCTCAGACCTAAGGATGCTTGTATACCGTAGGAATTGGTAGCAAACGGTACATTCACTTCGCCTGGTTCTCCAGTAACAGCAGGAGGAGGAACAAGCTCAGACCCAAGAAAGGATATCGGATTTGCTCTTTGGCTACCAGTACCCAATTCCTCATTGTAAGCGTTGATGTAAGTAAAGCCAATGGTAAAGCGATCGCTTGGTTTAAATGTCAGCTGTGCCAACGCCCCGTAAGGTCCATTGAACAAGCCATTATCTGAGGTGGGGTCATTAGCTGTAGTTCCTAAATATCCTAACGAGAGCGCTAATTTATCACCGAACTCCTGATTTATTCCCAACCCCGCACCATCCATCTGGTAATAAATTGGGTTACGCGTACCAAAGCTGGACAAAGCACCAGCCCCACCATCCCCATCAAAGATATTAATGGTATTAGTAATATCGTCCGCCGCACCCGCATTGGCAAGAACAATCACCTCTGTCTTTTCGCCAAGGGGGAATTTGTAATACAATGCATCAATTAAAGCATCATTGCTAGCATCTTCACTAGTCTCACCAAAAAACAGGCTACCCTCTGGTGTGAAAAGGTTAGGGCTGACAATATTATTAGTCTGGATTCTGGTGAAAAGTTCATCCTTACCTGTAAAGCTGGTAGTAAATTCTACACGCGCCCGCGCCCCCAGTGTTGTATTTTCCTCTTCAATTCTCTCATTATTAACTCTTCTTCCGCCCAAAACATCACTAACGACGGCGACAACTTCGCCAGTCAGTTTAGTTGTGGTAGAAAATTGATTCGCTTCCAACTCAGCAGTTTTTGCTTCCACTGCATCTACACGACCACGTAATGTCGCCAGTTCCGTCGAAAATTGCTCTCGCAGCCTTTGTAATGTAGCTAAATCTTCTTTTGTTACCAAATCAGCTGTAGCTGTCACAATTAATTCATTAACTCGATTTAAACAAGCATTCAAACCTGCGGCAAACTCATATCGCGTCATCGCCCGATTACCGCGATATGTGCCATTCGGGTATCCCGCTATACAGCCATATCGTTCTACCAACGATTGCAACGCTTGGAACGCCCAGTCTGTGGGTTGCACGTCCGATAGCTGAGACACTGAGTTGACTTGCGCCATTTCTTGGTTTTCAGTGTTATTCTCAGCCACTAGCGGTTCAGTTATTTCTGAGGTGGCTGGACTTTCTCCAGCAAAAGCCGCAGAACCAACAAATAGCATTGCACCAAACACTGCTGGACTAGCCAACAAAGACTTCCATACTGTTTTCATTTTTCTCCTCACACCAATTTCCAGTTCAGACCTAATTGGTTTTTGTTAATAAATATTCTCAATAGTTTATCAGGAAGTAACAGATTTTTTAAGAGGAAAAATCTAGAAATCATCATTAATTAAGTAAAGCTAGAAAAGAATGGCATCACGCTATTGCCAAAATATAAAGATTGTGGTGCGATCGCTTTTCTTTATTTCTATATGGCAAACTTACCGAGAATGAGAATTATTATTCTCATGTTGAGATAGAATAAGTCTCATTGTCAATACGCAAGGCAGAGCAAGCATCTTTTAGGAGGGGAGAAAACAGTGTTCCAAAGTCGTGTAGTAAATAGAACAGGCAGACAAAGAAGCGGCATCTTATCCCTAGTTGCCTTGCTACTACTGTCAGTTGTTGCATGTAACCAAGCGAACACGAAGGCAACATCCGAACAGTCGCCGAAAGTACAAGAGGCTGCGTCCACACCATCGTCTCAGTCAGTAACAGGCAAAACTAAGGTAGTGACAACGTTTCTACCGATGTATATATTCACTAAAGCAGTAACTGGGGATGCAGCAGATGTAGAAATATTAGTGCCTCCGGGTACAGAGGTGCATGAGTATCAGGCTACACCGAATAACGTGAAAGCGATCGCTACTGCAAATGTGCTGGTAAAAAATGGCTTGGGTTTAGAGGCATTTCTAGAAGACACGGTAAAAAATGCCCAGAATCCTAAATTAACTCAAATTGATGCCAGCAAAGATATTAAACCCTTAAATGAAATTTCCCCCGTGGAGAAAACCGCGAAAGAGGAAGACCACGAACACGCTGAGGGAAACCCCCACGTTTGGTTAGATCCAGTTTTGGCAAAACAGCAAGTTAGCAATATTCGGGATGGTTTAATTGCCGCTGACCCAGCAAATAAAGCTACTTATGAAGCGAATGCAGCCAATTATATCAAACAATTGTCAAGTTTAAACAGCGAATTTCAGCAGACTTTACAGAAGACTCCCAACTGTACCTTTGTCACCTTCCATGATGCGTATCCATACCTAGCACAACGTTATAACTTGAAGCAGCTTGCTGTGGTAGAAATTCCCGAAGATCAACTTGCACCGGCAGATGTGCAAAACGCAGTCAATGCAGTAAAAAAGTATAAAGTTAAAGCTTTGTTTAGCGAACCAGGAGTAGATAACAAATTACTAAAAAGCCTTTCCCAAGACTTGAAGTTGACTTTGCGTCCGCTAGATTCTTTGGAGACTGGCAAAACGAATCCGCAGTATTATTTCCAAGCGATGAAAGCTAATTTACAAACTTTAGAAACTGCTTGTAAATAAATTTGATGTAAGAGATAAAGATTTATTCTTTGTTTTTTGTACTCAGAGAATTACTAATCATCAATTATTAATTATCAATGACCAATGACTAATGACCAAGGACAAATGACATCCCCCATTTTAAAAGTAGAAGGATTAACTGTATACCAAGGCAGAACAACTGCTGTTAGGGATGTTACGTTTGAATTATTGCCAGGGACAAATACAGCAATAGTTGGTCCCAATGGCGCGGGTAAAAGTACTTTGGTACAAGCGATTTTAGATTTGATTCCGCGAAGTAGTGGCACGATTGAAATATTTGGTCGCCCAATTACAAGACTAGGACATTTACGTCACCAGTTGGGTTATATGCCGCAAAATTTTATCTTTGACCGCAGCTTTCCGATTTCTGTCAGCGAATTGGTAGGACTGGGATGGGTGAAGGAATTAGGTACTAGGAAAGAGAGTAAAAGAAATTCCCTTTCTCTGCCTGGGAATTTCTCCTTGACAAAATTGTGGAGACATCAGGAAAAATCAGCAGCAGTAGCAGAAGCTTTGCAAAGAACCGATGCTTACCATCTGCGACATCAAGCTATTGGTACTCTTAGCGGTGGTCAACTAAAGCGGGTGTTGCTAGCTTATTGCTTAGTGATGCCACGGAGATTGTTGGTATTAGATGAAGCTTTTGCCGGGGTAGATGTGCAAGGTGCGGCGGATTTTTATGCCTTGCTGAATGAATTAAAGCAGGAAGAGGGTTGGACGGTGTTACAGGTTTCTCATGATATTGATATGGTAAGTCGGCATTGCGATCGCGTTCTTTGTCTCAATCAAACTATCGTTTGTACTGGAAAGCCACAAATTGCTCTCTCACCACAAAATATGTTAGCAACCTACAGTCCCGCTTTTAGTCGCTACCACCACCACCATTGAAGGATAAAGTATAAAAAACGAAATATGAAGTATGGTTTATTATTCTGAGTTGGTGACATTGTTACAATTTCCCTTCATGCAACGTGCGATCGCTGGTGCTATTTTGATGGGAATACTAGGCGGTGTCTTAGGCAGTTTTGTCACCTTGCGTTCCTTATCTTTTTTCAGCCATGCTGTTGGTCATGCGGCTTTAGTAGGTGTGGCGTTAGGTGTGCTGCTACAGTTAAATCCTACTTGGATGCTACTGCCATTTACTTTAGTTTTTGGCGTTGTTGTCCTTTACTTGATCGACAAGACCGATTTAGGTAGCGATAGCGTTCTCAGTATTGTTCTATCAGGAGCATTAGCTCTAGGCGTTCTGCTTACAAGCCTGATTCAAGGATATCGCGGCAACTTGATGAGTGTGCTGTTCGGCGATATTCTTGCCATCAATACCACAGATTTGATTTTGACACTGCTGGTGCTTGTCTTAAGTAGCATATTCTTACTTTCAAGTTTGCGGCAGCAAATTTTGTTGACCCTTAACCCCGCCGTGGCACAGATTCAAGGCATTCCAGTACAATTGTATCGCTACGCATTTGTAGTATTGCTGTCCTTAGCCGTTGCCGTGGCGATTAAAGCTGTGGGCGTTTTACTCGTGAATGCGTTTTTAGTTATTCCTGCCTCCATTGCCAAACTCGTGAGTCACAACTTTAGTCGCTTTCTGGTAATGTCAGTGATTTTCGGCTCTACCACCAGCATCGCTGGCATAATCATATCGGGTCTTTTCAACTTTGCTTCTGGTCCAAGTATTGTACTTGTGCAGTTTATCGTATTCGTAGCTGTCTTTAGCTGGGTCAAGTTGACTATCAAAGCTGCATAAATTTTTCTCCAGGTAGTTGCCAAACCCTTAACTGTTTGCTAATATTAGTAATCGTGGCAAACAAATGCTGCGCCGGGATAGCTCAGTTGGTAGAGCAGAGGACTGAAAATCCTCGTGTCACCAGTTCAAATCTGGTTCCTGGCATTTAAGTAAATAGCTAAAAACCCTTGATATACAAAGGATTTAAGAAAACTATCACTAGGAAAGGTAGCCAAACTAGTGGTGGTTTTTACATTTTTTAACTTGACTTTGACTATGAATTGACTATGCTCCTTCTAGAGCAGAGGATATTTCATAGTCAAAAATAAGGATATGGTAATGAAGGTAGAACATAAAGCATCTAAAGGATCAGTCGGTGTCGAATCATTTCAAGGAAGACTCAGACTACGTCTACTACGTCACCTTTACAATGGGAAGCAAAAATATCTAACTCTGGGAATGACAGATAATCCAGAGAATCGTAAGTTAGCAGAAGCGATCGCCGAAGCAAATTGAATCAGATATTGCATTTGAACGCTTTGACCCCACACTAGCTAAATATAAACCTCAAGTCATTTAACTCTGGTTGTACCCATAACAGAAGGTCAGGAACAGCCAACATTGACTGAGTTATCGGATAAGTACACAGCTTATAAGTCTAAAACTGTAAGTGTAACCACTATTAACAAGGATTTTAAGAAGACTAGAAACCACATTGCCAGTTTGCCAACACACAAGCTTTCAGAAGCTGTAATAATCAGAGACTTCTTACTTGATAAATTAACCCCTAATGCAGCAAAACGTGTTCTGACTCAATTAAAAGCTTGTTGTGATTGGGCAATAGACTCTGAGTTGATTAGTAGTAACCCATTTGTGGGGATGTCACAGAAAGTAAAAGTAGCTGTGAAAGATGAAGATGAAACCATCAACCCTTTTAACAAAGGTGAGCAGGAACAGATTATCGCGGCTTTTAAGAGGAATATATACTACAGTCACTATACAAACTATGTCAGTTTTCTGTTCATGACAGGTTGTAGGACTTCTGAAGCTATAGGGCTAACTTGGGGTCACATTAATAGTAATCTGACTTTGATTACCTTCAGTGAAGCAGTTGTAGAAGGGAATCGTAAAGACACCAAGACTCATAAAAGCCGCAAATTCCCTATTAATCAATCACTCAAAGAGTTGTTACTTTCCACTAAGCCAAACAATCCTAATCCAGATACACCAGTCTTTAAAGCTCCCAAAGGTGGTTGAATCGATGCTCACAACTTCCTTAATCGTGCATGGAAAACAGTACTGTCTGAGTTAGATATTCCTTACCGTCCCCAGTACCATACACGACATACCTTTATCACAAACTGCTTAGAAGCTGGTGTAAGTGTGGTTCAGGTTGCTAAGTGGGTAGGAAACTCACCAGAGATAATCATGAAACATTACGCAGGCACAATAAGACAGGTTCAAGTACCAGAATTTTAACAGCACTTAAAAATAGAAAATAACAAGGGATAGATAGTTATTATCTCATATCTGCCATAAACCTTTTCTAACTAACTCTGGTAAATAGTTGAGGGCTTTGGACAAACTATGGCTTTTACCAATTAAATATGTTCCATCTTCATTGATGATTCTGGGATGATATTCTTTAATGGGTTTACGACCACAAGCATTATTACCACCTTCAGCAGATTTAAATTTCAATTTCAATTCTGGATCATCATCGTTATACACATTTATCAAATGTCTTCTAACTTTAGAGGCTACATATCCCCAGTCTTTGCTACTATCTCTACGGATAGCACCAGTAAGAAGAATCACATCTTGGAAAAATTTTTGATTTTCTAACCAAGTCTCCATGCAGTAATAAGCTACACGCGCTCCCAGTGAATGAGTAAGAAGAAAAATATTTTGTTCAGAAATTTGAGAGTTAATTAAAATTGGTAAATAGTCTCTCCCAACTCGCTCGGCACGAAGTTTAGTTTTATGCCAGTGAATGGGAGATACTATATGGCGAGAAATATCATCACTACCAGAATCCCACCATAAATGATAGACAGAATGTTGACAACAAACATTACTTAAGGCATACAATAAAGCATTTTCTCTAACTTTATTCTCACTTAAATATCCATCTATGAAGACTAGGGCTTTTGAACTTTCTGCTGGGCGTGAGAGAAGTCGCAGTTCAGGTTTTTCCATTCATTAATGTATTTTTTTAAGCCAACTAATACTAATTCTAAGTATTCCCCAACACTAATATTTTTCTATCACTTATTTTGTAAAGGAAAGCAGCAATCAACTGCTAACTTATTAATAGGGATTTTTTCACTGTCAAATAATGCATATTCCTTGCAAAGAAATGCATTGCTTAATCTCAAATTTAATTTATCGGTGTAATATATGCCTCAAAAATTACACTGATGGTTAAAATTAACAAGTATTTAGTTTCTGTGAAAAATTCAGGAAGCCCCCAAATATATGTTTTGGTGCAATTCGTGAGTGCGATCGCCGCAAAAAAAAGTCGTTGAGTTTATTACGTATAAATCATCTAAACTCACGCATTGGCTTGGTAAGTCTTAGACAGCTATTGTTCTATACTTAACCTGCTTGCTAGTTGTGACTATATTAAGTTATGCCGGATGATGACTGGAGACAACAAAAAAGTACTATAGCCATTGCTAAAGATGAGACTGGGGAATGGCAGTTTTTTACATTTCCATCATGGGAAGAAGCAAGACTTGGCGTTAATGCAGCTAGAAGTGAAGGTAAAGCGGCTGTTTTCTATGACGGTGCGACTCTTCCAGAACCTCCAGAATTACCTATGCCTCCAGAACCCCCAAAGGATTGACTATGGTTTGACTATGAATATTAATGACTATGAATGACTATTCTTAATTATTAAGCTTTTCAGTAATCAAGACAGAGGACTTAAACTCCTCGTGTCACCGATTCAAGTCCGGTTCCTGGCATAACAAATAAAACCCTTTAAGGCTAACGCTTTCATGGGTTTCTATTTTCTCAAAAAAGCCCATTTCAGCCCCTGCTATTGGTGTAAAGATGGTGTAATCAAATGCCACGTTGGACATTTTTGGACGAGGTTAGCCAAATTATTGGGGTATTGGGGTAAATCAGAGCGCACTGATTTACCTAATTTTAGGAGTTGCCATGAACTCTCAAACCTCTGAGCGTAAATCTTCCAATGGAGAATAGTGGCTGCCTTGCTTTGTATCTTAAAACGATGTCCACAAATTGTGGACATTTGACATCGAGTCTAAAGGATAAAGGAGGGCAAGCACTTTATGTCATCCGATATATGTGAGCGAGCCGCAGTAGCGATTAACTTAAGCATGATAGAAATGCGCGAACGTCCTGGTGTACGCTAAAGGGAACCCATGAAAGCCCTTTGACTTACTTTTCGATGGCGCTCATGTACAGCCTCACTGCCTGCGTTCGGTCTTGGGAAGTCTCAATAGGCTTGCCAAGCTGTTGTGTTGTCGTCTTCAGGCAGAAGTCTAAACGCGGAAATCAACCTGTATTAGGAAGTGGGCGATGCACATTGGATTTCTTAACCCTCAAGGTAACTTTGATTCAGACAATAGTCACATAACAAAACATCCCGATTTTGGGGGTCAGCTAATTTACGTCAAGCAAGTCGCCATAGCAATAGCTCAAAAGGGTCACAAAGTTGATATTCTCACCCGCCAAATCATTGACCCTGAGTGGTCAGAGTTTGCTGAAGGGTTTGACACTTATCCAGGCGTCGATAACGTCCGCATTATCCGGTTACCAGCAGGACCAAAAGAATTTTTGCCTAAAGAGCTTTTATGGAGTCATCTAATTACTGATTGGGTACCCAACATCCTAAAATTTTATCAACAGCAAGGGAGCTTACCCGATGCTATGACTGCCCATTACGGCGATGGGGGACTGTGCGGCGTTCTGATTAAGGAGGAGACAGGCATACCTTTCACCTTTACTGCTCATTCTCTCGGTGCCCAAAAGATGGACAAACTCGAGGTTACTCCAGAGAATTTGGCAGAAATAGACGAGCAATTCCAGTTCAGATACCGCATCCTAGCCGAACGCCTGAGTATGAATCGCTCGGCTATCAATATCACCAGTACACGACAGGAACGCTTTGAACAGTACTCTCATCGAGTTTATCGTGATGCAGTGGACGTAGACAACGACAACCGCTTTGCAGTAATTCCACCGGGAGCCGATTTCTCCATCTTCGGTACAAAAGCGCGTTCCGAAAACGAGGAAGCTATCTACCAGCTCATTCAGGAGCGATTTACACGGGACATTGCACAGCCACGTCGGAATTTGCCCGCCATCGTGGCATCCAGTCGATTAGAGCCTAAAAAAAACGTATTAGGGCTGGTGCAAGCCTTCGCAATCAGTCAAACGCTTCAGGAACGAGCAAACTTGGTGCTGCTTACAGGGGGGCTTGATGATCCGCTGCGAGAGTCGGCTAACGACGATGTTACCGAAGAGGTATTAGCCCCTATCCGGGAGGTGGTCGAAGAAAACGACTTGTGGGGCAAGATCAGTGCCTTTGGCTTGTTAGATCAATCGCAAGAGTCACTGGCTGCGTCCTATCGGTTTATGGTTAAACGGCGCTCGGTGTTTGCGCTGACTGCGCTCTATGAACCCTTTGGCTTGGCTCCCTTAGAAGCGGCGGCGGCGGGATTGCCAGTGGTAGCAACTCAGAATGGAGGTCCCAGCGAGAGCCTGGGAGAGGGAGATCAAGAATATGGCGTACTTGTTGACCCAGAAGACCCTGCTGATATTGCGCGGGGCTTGGAGCGTTTGCTATGCGATGCTCATGAGTGGGAGCATTTTGCCCAGGCTGGTCAGCAACGGGTGCTGAAGACGTACACTTGGGAAACTACCGCCCAAAACTACCTGACCCTGATCGAGCAGATTGTGTCTTCACCACAGGCACGCCCTCGGGCTGAACTTCTCCCAATCCATCCCTATTTCCGTAATCTACAACCGCAGACGGATGTTTCCTTGGAAGAATTGAGTAACCTCTACTTTGAGTCTAACCAAAAGGCACCCTTGTACATCTAGCCTTGGTTTTGAGCATAACCAAGCTAATTTCACCAGGCTGAGGAATATCAAGCCAAGTATGCACAAAGCGTAGTAGTCCTAATATCAAGAGGACGGATACTGATTAAATACCACAACTGTGTGTTTGCGATCAAAGGAAAACACAGTAAATGGGTCTTTTTGATTTCCTATCTCCATCCCAGGAGTACCTACAGGCATTTGGGGGACAGATAAACCAGCAACATTTGGCTTTTCTTGAAGCAGACGTTTGATGTCGTCTGCGGGGACGTGTCCTTCGATGACATATCCATTAACAATTGCTGTGTGGCAAGATGTCAAGTTATCCGGCACATTGTACTTTTGTTTTACTGCTTCGATGTCAGGTGTGGGAAAGTCTTTGATTTCAAAACCCTGTGCCTTTAAGTGGTTAATCCACCCACCACAACAGCTACAGTCGGGACTGCGATACACAGTGACATCTGCTGCTTTTGCTTTTAATGCTGTCTGTTTATCCTGGATGAGCCTAGTGGGGTTTACCAGTTGAGTATTGACTGCAACAGAAGTTGGAAAAACAGCGATTGCATGACTCATAGGAGCAGTGCTTCCCAAAATGCCTAACATCCCTGCCGTTAGACAAATCGTTACCACTACTGCAACAGCAACACGTACCACGATGGGACGCAACCATTTTTGCCACCAATAAATAAATTGTTTCTGCGACATCTGAGATTTCCTAAGTTTTGTAAAGCAACGATTACTTACCAGTTTCCATAATTGCAAGCGATCGCTCTTAAGTAAGTCGGCGGGGAAATTTATAAATATGTAACGAACAATTAACCACTACGATTTGAGTTAAATTTCACACGCTGTGTCCTGTAGTTACCTATTTCCCCTCTAGCTTGAACACCATCAATTACGGTATAGGCAAGGTCTAACTCGTCGTCAAACATTTTTCCTGCTAGTTCACTTTTTTTGAGGTGCTGCCACTCTAGCTCAATTGGATTCATCTCAGAACAATATTTAGGCAGGAAGAAGATGTATAAACCCATGTATTCCCACTTTGACCATAGCTGTTGAACTTCGTGACATCGGTGTATTGGGCCGTTATCTTGCACGATTACTCTAAGTAAGTCCAATCCTTTCTGCATCAGCGGCTTCAAGCTCCATCATTTGGATATAAGACTTGCGATTAACACCGCCAATAACTAAACCGTAAACAAAGCTTATTATATCAAATCCGGTTAAATGCACATAGGAAAGCTGCTGCTTGTTTGCGGCCA